>JACKEJ010000009.1:302946-605892 GCA_020633055.1 Sandaracinaceae bacterium
TTGGCGTCCACGGACGCGTCGCCGCCGACGTCGGCGTCCATGGACGCGTCGGTACCGACGTCGGCGCCCATGGATGCGTCGTGACGGACGCCTCCATCCATCGTTCCCTGGTCGGGGTCGAGCGGTCCATCGCAGCCGGGAGCCAGGCACAGCCAAGCGATCACGAACGCACGTCTCATCGAAGCCATCATTCTCCTCCGTAGGCAGCGTGGATGTCGGGCAAGAGGGTCGCGAGGTGCGCCATCTCCTCGGCGCAGTGCACCAGCAGGTCGAGCGCGTCGCGCTCGGTGGGACGCGCCCAGCGACTCGCCGCGCGGCCCACCACCTCACCCAGCCGACCCGCGCCCCGCACGGCCGCGTGCGGGCCTCCCAGCCAGAACCGTGAGCGCATCTCTACGCCGTCGCCCGCGGGGCGCACGTGGTGCACCAAGTAGCCCACGTCCAGCGGGAGGTCCACGAGGCCCACGCGGGCGCAGACGGCCGTCGCCCCGCTCTCTTCGGCGAGCGCCACCTCGGACAGGCCGAGGCTCGCCGGCGCGACGAAGCGGATGGCGAAGCGGCCCAGGCTGGACCCCAGGTACTCGTCGACGAGGGAGGTCCGCCCCACGTACCGGGCTCTCCCTCGCACTGTGGAGGCCGCATCTTCGACCCAGCACGCGTGCACGTGCGCGCCGGGGTGCCACAGCTTGTAGCGCACCGGATCTTCCGCGTGCCAACCGAACCACCAGTCGACCATCGCGGCGGTGCATCCCGGCATGGGCGTCGCGAGGGCCACGCGCGCCTCGCCGTCTCCCAGCCGCGTGTAGCCGTGCTCGAGCTCGTGCGCGCCGTCCGCACAGAGCTGTGTGGCTTCGTCCAAGCCCGGCAGCCGCGGTGGCGCGACAGGTCCTCGCGCCACGGCGCTGAGTGCAGAGGCGGGGAGGCCCGCGCGCATCGGACGCATGAACCTGGCGTAGCGGCTCTGGGCGCGCTCGCGTGCGTCGAAGCCGAGGGAGCGGCCCGCCTGAGGTCGGGCGGGGATCATGGGCGTCCCATCCACGGGTGAAAGAGCTGCTGGGGGTCACGCGCCGCCCGGATGGTGTCGAGGCGGTCGAGATGAGCCTGCGCCACGAACGGCGCAGGGCGGTGTCCGAGGTTCTCGTCTGCGAGCTGGATCCCCGTGGCGAGCGGTGCCATGGCGCGCATGTGGTCCTCGGCCCAGGACGCGTAGCGCGCGTCGTCCCATGCGTTCTTCCAGACCCCGTACAGCGCGAGGTAGTGTGCGTCCTCGAGGGAGAACGCCATGTCCGTCGTGCGCTTCCGGGGGGCCCAGTTCAGCCAGAGCGCGTGCGACGGCGCGGGCGGCAGCGTCTCGACCACCGCCTGCAGGTGGGGGAGCACGGCGTCGACCTCGGCGGACATCCACATGTTGTCGACGGCGTAGCGGTGTCCCGACGGATAATGGCGCATCACCTCGCCGTACATCCACGCCAGCGGCATCGGCACGAAGGGTGAGCGCAGGCCCTCCCGGCAGCGCGGTGCATCGTCGAGGAACGCGAGCGCGGCGCGTGCGTCGCGGAGCGAGTCTGCGAACACCGGCGCCATGATCTCGATTCCCGCTCCGCGTACGCCGCGCACGCGGCGCGACATCATGGCCTGGAGCTCCACCTTCGGGGACACGTGGGGCCCGACGTCGTACAGGAAGCGGAAGACCTCGGGCAGCGCGTCCGCGGGGTAGCTGCGGTAGGCCGCGCCGATGACCCGCGGGCGTGCGTGCAGCCGTAGGTGGAAGCGCACCACCACGCCGAAGAAGCCGGGGCCGGCACCCCGCGCGGCCCAGTACAGGTCGGCGTTCTCGCCCTCGCTGGCGTGCACCAGTGAGCCGTCCGCGGTGACCACGTCCAGTCCGGTGACGCTCTCACAGGCCAGGCCGAGCGTTCGCCCGTGCCAGCCGAACCCGCCTTGCAGCAGGTATCCGCCGATGCACACGCCGCGGCAGTGACCCGCGGGGAAGAAGAGCCGGTGCGGTCGCAGCGCCGCGTCCAGCGCGTGGCCCGCGCAGCCTGGACCCGCCACCGCCATCCGACCTCCCACATCGACGCGTAGGTCACGGAGACGCGAGACGTCGATCACGAGCCCGCCATCGCGCACATGGTTCGCGGCCCAGCTGTGGCCTCCCGAGCGCACGGTGACCCGCAGCGCTTCGTCGTGCGCCAGACGGACGGCACGCACCACGTCGTGCACGTCGTTCGCTTGTACGATCACCGCCGGGAAGCGCGCCGGGAGGCGCTGGTTCCACGCGAGCGCGCGGCGCGCCGCGTCGTAGCCGGGTTCCCCGCGACGAAAGGTCGCCCCGCGGCGTGGGTCGGTAGGCGTTGGGAAGAGCATGGTCGCCATCGAACGTAGTCGCGCCCCGAGAGCGCGGGCAGACCTGCCGACGACCACCCGCTGGTCGCTTCCGTGCCATCATCCCCGCGTATGGATCTGGATGCCCTCCGTGCGTTCCTCGCCGTCGTCGAGACAGGGTCGTTCGTGTCGGCCGCCAACGCGCGCCGCACGGCCAGGGCCACGCTGCGGCGCCGCGTGGACGAGCTCGAAGCGGCTGCCGGCGTGCCGCTGCTCGTCCGCACGGGGCAGGGGGCGACACCCACCGAGGCGGGGCGGGTGCTCGCCGAACAGGGGCGGCGCATCCTGGAGGAGGCGAGCGTCCTGCTGACCTCCGTCCGCGAGCTGGGCCAGGAGCCCGCGGGGACGCTGCGCGTCGGCCTGCCCGTCGGTCTCCCGGGACCGCTCATCGTCCGCCTCCTGTTCATCGTCCGCGCCCGCTTCCCGCGCCTCGCGGTGCAGCTCCGCTTCGACGAGGACCCCATCGCGAGGCTCCTGCACGACGTCGACGTCGCAGTGGGCTTCGGTGCTCCGCCGAGCGAGGGCCCGTGGACCTCCTACCGGGTGCTGGCGGTCGAAGAGCGGCTCTTCGCTGCGCGCAGCTACCTCGAGCGCTGCGGTCCGCTCGAGTCGCTCGACGCGGTTCTCGCGCAGGGCGTCATGGTGTGGGAGCAGCCTGGTGTCGACAGCGGTGTCCTCCCGTTGCGTGATGGCGGCGCGCTGCGCATCGCGCCCACCCTGCGCACGGCAGACCTGCACCTCCTGCGGCGGCTCGCGGCCGACGGAGTGGGGATCGCGTTCGCCCCCTATGTCGGCCTGCCCGACGAAGGAGCGGACATCACGAGCAAGCTCGTCCCCCTCTTCGACGACCAGGTGAGCCGCGCGCGCACCATGGTCGTCGTGCTGCCCGACGTCCTCGCTCAGAACTCACGCGTGGGCGCCGTCATCGAGCTCGCGCGGGCCTTCCTCGACGCGCTCCCCTGACGAGGGCCCGCGTGACGCCCGGTCCCGCGCCCGCACTTCACCGTTCCTCCCGCGCCTCACACACTCTGCAGTCCCGCCCATCCCCCGCGCTCCAGTCCGAACCCATCGCGCCCCACTCGTCCATCCGCCGCCCCACGCATTCTCCGCGCTCCAGCCCGAACCCCATCCGGCCCCACCCCATCACGCGCCCCGCGTCCCGAGCATCCTCCCCGCGCCCCACGAGCCCGACCACGCAGCAGAGGCGGTTGTGTTGGCCGATGAACCCACCGCGGAGGGCGTCGCCGTCTGGACGTAGTAGCCTCGCGTGGCGTCCAACAGCTTTCGTCAACCCCGGGTCGCCTGCGTCGCGCGAACGGCAGCCCGCTGATGCCGTCGAGCGTTGTTCGTCGTCCTGTCGATGCCTGGCGCGGGCACGCCTGAACACGATCGCACCGGGCCCTCACGGTTCTGCGGCACCGTCACCAGTGCGCATTTGCGCCACCGTTACGTCAGCCTCCTCCTACGCCTGACCGTGACTCCGCGAACTCCGCGCGCTCGGTCCCCATCGACGCCAGCATCGCCCCCGCGCCGCCATCGGGTTCATCCCCATGTCTTGCCGCCCGCCGCCCCTCCGGCCTGTCTGCTCGTCCCCATCGGGCACGCGCCGAGCACAGCGCCCCACCACGAACCACGCCCTGCTCGCATCGTTCTCGGCCACATCCGCCGAACCACCTCCGCGCCAGGACGGCACAACTGTCCCGTTCCACCTCGTATCAGAACAGGCCGCGCCGAGCCAGACCACTGCGCGGAGGGCGCCCGTCACGGTGTGGATTCAATGGGGAGGCACCACAGGGAGCGCCAGCGCGACCGAGCCCGTGACCAGGGCGCCCCTCCGCCGCTCTCGACCACGCAACCACCTCGCCCCCAGCACCAGGAGGAAGCCACAGTGACGCCCCCCCCCGCGTGCGCTAGGACCACGCCCATGAGCGTCTCCCTCGCGTCCCGCCTGAACGTCATCGAGCCCTCAGCCACCGTGGCCATCACCGCGCGCGCCAACGAGCTCAAGGCCGCCGGGGTCGACGTGCTCTCCTTCAGCGTCGGCGAGCCCGACTTCGACACGCCGGCCCACATCCTCGAGGCGGCCAAGCGTGCCATCGATGCCGGGGCCACGCGCTACACGGCGGCGCGCGGCATCGTGCAGCTCCGCGAGGCCATCTGCGCCGCGTCCCAGGCCCGCCGAGGCGTCACGCACACGCCCGCCGAGGTGGTGGTGTCGGTCGGCGCCAAGCACACGCTCTTCAACCTCGCGCTCTCGCTCTACGACCCGGGCGACGAGGTCATCGTGCCGACGCCTTACTGGGTGAGCTACCCGGAGCACGCGAAGCTCGGCGGGGCCACCCCCGTCATCGTCGAGACCAGCGCCGACGACGGCTTCCGCCTCACACCCGCGCAGCTGCGTGCGGCGGTCACGCCCAAGACCAAGGCGCTGGTGCTGTGCTCGCCCAGCAACCCCACCGGCGCGGCTTACAGCGCCGAGCAGCTGCGCGCGCTCGCCGACGTCGTGGCCGAGGGGGACTACTGGGTCATCGTGGACGAGATCTACGCGCAGCTCGTGTACGAGGGCTTCCAGCAGGAGTCCATCCTCACAGTCGCGCCCGAGCTGAAAGAGCGCATCATCATCGTCGACGGAGTGAGCAAGACCTTCGCGATGACGGGCTTCCGCATCGGCTGGATGCTCGCCCCCGCGCACGTGTGCAAGGCCTGCGACACCATCCAGGGCCAGGCCACCACCAACCCCACCACCGTGGCGCAGTGGGCCGCGCTCGCCGCGCTGACGGGCCCGTGGGAGCCCATGGAGACGATGCGCCGCGCCTTCGAGGAGCGCCGCGGCATCATCGTGTCCGCGCTGGCCGCCATCCCCGGCTTCACCTGCCGGATGCCCGAGGGCGCGTTCTACGCCTTCCCGGGCGTGCACGACCTCATCGGCAAGCGCGCGGGCGACACGCTCATCACGGACGACGTCGCGCTGGCCACCTACCTGCTCGAGGTGGCCAAGGTGGCGGTGGTGCCCGGCACCGCGTTCGGCGCGCCGGGCTACCTGCGCATGAGCTACGCCGCCAGCCCGGAGCAGATCCGCGAGGGCGTGCGCCGCATCGCCGAGGCCGTCTCGCAGCTCAGGTGAAGTCGGACCGCGGTCCGTGGTATCACTGTCCGCATGTCCGGGGGTGTGCCCATGGTCGCGGGGTCCAACCTGACGGTGTCGCGCCGCGTCGCGCGTGACATCGTGGGACCTGTCGTGTTCGAAGCCGTGCTGGCGGAGCTCTCGAGCGAAGAGCGCGCCTCGTACATGGACAGCACCGCGGTCTCGTGGGTGCCCGTCGCGCACATCGACGCCGTGATGGAGCGCCTCGCGCAGCGCTCTGGCCGCGTGCCCGAAGAGCTCGTGATGGAGCTGACGCGTCGCGTGCAGGAGGAGATGCTCCACACGCTGTACCGCGTGCTCATGCGCGTCACCACGGACGCCGCGCTCATCGAGCGCACGCAGACCTTCTACGCGAAGGTCTACGACACGGGCACGCTGTCGAGCGTCTTCCCCGCGCCCGGGCGCTGCGAGGTCACGCTGTCGGGCTGGCCCAGCATCTCCAACCTGCAGATCGCTGGCTTGGGCGCGGGGGTGGAGACCACGCTGCGCTGCGCGGGTCGCAAAGAGGCGCGCGTGCACGGCCGCCGCGCGGACGACGGCGCGTTCTATCAGTGCGCGTGGCGCCGGTAGGCGTGGCACCCACGTATGCCGACGCGACGACGTCGAGAGACCACGACGCCGCGTCAGCCGACGCGCGGTGGTGCAACTCTCAGCGCCGGCGGCGGCGCACCAAGAGGCCGAACACCAACAGGCACGCGACTCCGAGCGGGACACCGCCCGAGCCCGAGTGGCTGGCAGGCACGCGGCAGCCGCACGCGCCGCCGGAGAGCGTGCCATCGTTCGGCACGAACACGGCGCCGTCCGGCATCATGATGGCCCCGTCCGGCAGCACGACTGCGCCGTCGGGGATGACCACGGCCCCGTCGACCATCACGGACCCGTCGGGGCTGACGACGGCCCCGTCAGGGCTGACGACGGCCCCGTCCGGCTGCACGTCCGCGTCCATCGCCACGCCCAGGTCGGGCATGGGCGGGAAGGGCACCGTGGCCCGCAGGTCCAGCGTGACCGTTGGCGCGTCGGGGTCGTTGGTCTCCACCTCGGCCAGCGCCATGACCGGGCCAGGCACGGTGGGAGCGAAGGTGATGGCCGTGCGCGCGAACCCGCCGGGCTCGATCACGAGCTGATCGAACTCCGAGGTGAACGGCTCGGGCAGCGTCGTCATGTCCACGTACAGCGTGGCCTCGCCGAAGTTGCGCACGGTGGCGCGCAGCACGCTGGTGCCACCCAGCACGGTCTCGGGAAAGTCGAAGCGCGTCGAGGTGAAGCGCACGTCGGGCAGCGGCACGTGTGCTGGGACGGTCGTGAACACGGCAGGGCCATCCGACTCGAATGCCTGCAGGGCGAAGCTGCTGATGTCGATGCTGGCGATCTGGAAGGTGAAGAACTCCACCGTGATGACGGGGATGAGCTCGATGCCCACGGCGTACTCGAAGCTACCGACGGGGCGCGTGGGGATGTCTTGGAACGCACCGAAGCCGGCGGCGGCGTTGACGGGTCCGACCAGCGTGCCCTGGCTCTCGGCCAGCACGGTGACACCGTCCACCAGCATGTTGTCGGTCTGGTAGCGCGTGGTCATCGTTCCGCGGATGTCCAGTCCACCGCCCACCGAGAGACCCGCGATGACGGGGACGGAGAAGTTGGCGACGCGGATGCGGGAGGTGTTGGTCACCAGCGACACCGGCCGCCCCGCCTGGCCGGGGAGGAGCAGCGGAGCGAAGGCCTTCGAGCCGCGGAACGCCAGGTCAGTCGGCAAGCCCACTGGGATGTCGAAGGTTCGGTTGATGCTCGCGATGCCCACGTCGATGTCCAGCTTCAGCTGCACCTCGAACACCAAGCCGAAGTCGATGCTGAGGTTCCCCATGCCCTGGTCACCGGTCAGATGCACGGTGAGGGCGGAGGGCCAGTCTGCGCGCAGCATGCCCGTCATGTTGGCGGCGCTGCGACTGAGGAGCCCGAAGGCGGCGCGGATGCTGACCGGCGAATTGCGTGGGATGAACCCCGTGTCGAAGCCGATGTCGTCGAACAACCGCGCCTCGCCGCGCCAGGTGACCGGCACGTTCTGACAGCGGATGTCGTCTGGGGCGCACATCTGCGCGGAGCTCGTCGTGGGCGCGAGCCCGAGACAGACCACGACCACGCCCACCACGGGCAACCAACCAACCGAGCGAAGCATTGTCATAGAGTGCCAAATTGACCCCCAGCGCGTCAATGCGGCCACGGCGGATCTGTGTCGAAGTGGTACACTTCGCCGCGTGTTCGGACCCCTACGTCGGGGCGTGTCCCGGCTGCTGCGTTTGAACGGGACGCCGCACGGCATCGCGCTGGGCTTCACCCTGGGGCTGGGCCTGTCGCTGCTCCCGGTCCCCTTCGCGGGCATGCTGCTGGCCTTGGCGCTCGCGCCCATGCTCGACGCGAACCCCGCAGCGACCTACCTGGGGACGGCCGTGGTCAACCCCGTGACCATCGCCGTGTTCTACTTCACGGAGCTGTGGATCGGGGCCTCCCTGCTGGGACTCCACGCGCCCGGGTGGGAGGAGGCGCGCGCCTTCGACGCCGCACAGTGGTGGTCCGTGTTGAAGGAGCTGCTGCCCGCGTTCGCGCTGGGAGGGCCCTTGCTCGGCCTCGCGGTGAGCGCCGTCAGCTACCCTCTGCTGCGGTGGCTTGTGCAGCGTTATCAGCGAAATCAGACGGCTGGAGAGGGCTAGATGAGGCGGACGGCTCGATGGACGTCGGCACCCTGGTCTCTGTCATTACGGATTTGCTGAACATGTTGGTGTTGTGTAATGTTCGCTCATGCGCGAGCCCAACCTCGGAGAGACCCACGCGGTCACGAACGTCAGCAGCGAGCTGAGCGACACCAACTTGTTCCTCACGGACACGCCCCTGGTCGAGGCGGTCGCGCGTGAGGGCGGCGCGTGGGGCCTCGAGAAGGTCGCGGACTTCGGCGCGCTCACGGGCCGGGCGGAGCACCTCGAGCTGGGTCACCTGGCCAACAAGTACACGCCCGAGCTGGACACCCACGACCGCTTCGGGCGGCGCGTGGATCTGGTGCGCTATCACGACGCCTACCACCAGCTGATGCGCACCTCGCTCGAGCACGGTCTGCACTCGGCGCCCTGGACGGACCCGAGGTCGGGCGCGCACGTGGTCCGCGCGGCGCACTCCGCGCTGCAGGGGCAGGTCGAGGCGGGGCACGGCTGCCCGGTCACCATGACCTTCGCGTCCATCCCCAGCATCCGCATGCAGCCCGAGCTGGCGGCCCAGCTGGAGGGCAAGATCCTCGCGCGCGGCTACGACCCCCGCAACGTCCCCATGGCGGAGAAGAGCGCCATCACGGTGGGCATGGGCATGACCGAGAAGCAGGGCGGCTCGGACGTGCGCGCCAACAGCACGCGCGCCACGCCGGTGGGTCAGCCGGGGCCTGGCCAGCTGTACGAGCTCACGGGGCACAAGTGGTTCCTGTCCGCGCCCATGTGCGACGCGTTCCTGGTCCTGGCGCAGACCGAGCCGGGGCTCGCGTGCTTCCTGGTGCCACGCTGGCTCCCGGACGGGCGCAAGAACGCGCTGAACGTCATCCGCCTGAAGGACAAGATGGCCAACCGCTCGAACGCGTCGAGCGAGGTGGAGCTGCGCGGCGCGCAGGGCTGGCTCATCGGCCAGGAAGGCCGCGGCGTGCCGACCATCATCGAGATGGTGGGGCTCACGCGCTTCGACTGCATGGTGGGGAGCGCGGCGCTCATGCGCGCTGGATTGGCCAACGCGCTGCACCACTGCGGCGAGCGCAGCGCCTTCGGGGCCCGGCTGCGCGACCAGCCGCTCATGCAGAACGTGCTTTCGGACCTGGCGCTCGAGTACGAGGCGGCCATTGCGTTCTCGATGCGCATGGCGCGCGCCCTCGACACGCGCGAGCACGACGCCCACGAAGGCCACCTGCTGCGCGTGGCCACGGCCGTGGGCAAGTACTGGGTGTGCAAGCGCACGCCGCAGCACACCTACGAGATCATGGAGTGCATCGGCGGCAGCGGCGTCATGGAAAACTCCGTGTACCCGCGCCTGTTCCGTGAGTCGGTCATCAACCCCATCTGGGAGGGCAGCGGCAACGTGCAGTGCCTGGACGTGCTGCGCGCGGTCATGAAGAACCCCGAGGTGATGCGTAGCTTCCTCGCCGAGGTGAAGCTGGCCCAGGGCGGCAACGCGCGCCTGGATGCGTTCGTCGCGGGGCTCGAGCAGCAGCTGGGCGCGCTCGACTTCACGGACATGCGGAGCGTGGAGTTCGCGTCGCGGCACGTGGTGGACCAGCTGGCCCTCGCGTTCCAAGGGGCCCTCCTGGTGCAGCACGCGCCCAGCGCGGTGAGCGAGGCGTTCTGCAGCTCGCGGCTCGCGGGCGGACACCATCAGTACGGCGCGCTGCCCGTGGGCACCGACGTGCAGACCATCCTCGAGCGCGCCGATCCCGCCGTGAGCGCGGACGTCTCGCGCTTTGCGTCGGCCGTGGCCGCGGCGGGTGACGCGTCGGTCCTGACCAGCCATGCGCCGAGCGGGGCGCCGGCGCGCCCGTGAGCACTCCTACGGCGCGGCGCGTGGTGCTGGGCCTGCTCCTCGCCAAGGACGGGGCGCCGCTCGCCGTGCGCTACGCCATCGCGGCGTGTGCCCTGTTCGGCATCACCGAGAACAACGTGCGCGTGACCCTCGCGCGCCTGTCGGCGGAGGGGCTGATCGAGGCCAGCGGTCGCGGCGCATACGTCATCGGCCACGCGGGCGCGCGGCTGAACGCGGCGGTGTCCGAGTGGCGTCGTGCCGAGGAGCGCGTGCGCCCGTGGGAGGGGCGCTACGTGATGGTGCACACGGGGCCCCTGCCACGCGGCGACCGGCGGGTGGTGCAGCGACGTGAGCGTGCCCTCGCGCTCTACGGGTTGCGCGAGCTGGAGCGGGGCCTGTTCGTGCGCCCCGACAACCTCGCGGGCGGGGCCGCTGCGCTGCGTCAGCGCCTCGTGGCCGTGGGGCTCGAGCCCGACGCCGCGGTGTTCGACGCGGGCGGCTTCGACGATGTGCGTGAGGCGCGCATCACGGCGCTGTGGGACGGGCCTGCGCTGACGGCGGCGTACCACGCCGAGCACGAGCGGCTCACCACGTGGCTTGCGCGCGGCGCGGAGCTCGAGCCCGAGGTGGCGGCGCGGGAGTGCTACCTGCTGGGCGGCGCCGCCATCCGCCAGGTGGTGTTCGACCCCTGGCTGCCCGAGCCGCTGGTGGATACGGCGGCGCGGGCGCGGTTCGTGGCCACCGTGAAGACCTTCGACCAGGCTGGCAAGGCCATCTGGGAGGCGTTCGGCGAGGGGCACGCGAGGATGCCCGTGCCCACCGTCAAAGGGGAACTTCGCCCGCGGACCCACTGACCGTGCGCCCGAACGCGCGCCGGCCGAGCGCGTGCCAGACGGTGAGCGCAAGCGACAGCGCCTGAACCACCATCATGCCGACCGAGCGCGGCAGATGGCCCGCGCCGATCAACAACAGCAGCGCGACCCCGCCCACGCGCTGCCCCGCGTCACGGCTCGTCGCCGCGGACAGGCTGACGCCCGCGACGATGCCCAGGATGGGCACGTAGAGGGCCACTGCGTGCCGCAGCGCGTCCAGCTGGAACACGCCGAAGAACACCGGCGTGAAGTCTTCGTCCAGCACCCAACGCCACACGGCGAGCGCGACCATCACCACCAGGCCGAACGCCAGCGTGCGGTAGCGGCCCCGGGCGTCGAAGGCGCCGAAGGCGGGACCGAAGGCGACGGGGATGAGCAGCCACAGGGCCTCGTTGGCGACCTTGATCTGACCCGCCAGCCGAGGGGCCTGACCTATCTCGAGCACCAGGACCGCCAGGGACGAGAAGACCATGGCGGCCCACAGCGTGAGACCGAGCTGCATGCCGCGGTGCCGCGCGCGGAGGCCGACCACCGCGAGCAGCGACATGAGCATGTAGCCCCCGGCGCGCCCAAGCATGAGCTGTCGCTGTAGCTGGACGCTGGGCTCCTCGGTCAGCGCCAGCGTCAGGGTGGCCAGGAAGACGCCGCCGAAGATGGCCAGGGAGAGCCGGCCCACCAGGGGCACGGCATCACCCCTCCGCGCGATGCGCGAGACCATCACCATCAGCGCCACGGACGCACTGAGCGTGGCCAGGTTGAAGCCAAAGGTGGACATGCGCAGCCATAGCGAGCGCGTCTCCTGCGGGATGCTGTCTCCCAGGGTCAGCAGCGCGGCGCGCCCCAGCAGGAGGTCGAACAGCACGCCCACGAGCGTGAGTCCGACAAACACCGGCACGCGGATGATGGGCCCCGGCGTGGCGCTCGTTGCAGCGTTCTGGGGCTCCTGGCTCGGGTCGTCACGCACGAGGCGGTGACGCTACGTCGTTGCGCCCGGGCTGTCCACACCCGCGGTGGAGCGCGGAACTCGGGAGTCCGGCTGGCTCCATGCGGTGGTGGGTTGCGAGGGGGTTGCGCGCGGGAGGGGGGAGCTCCGCGCCCGGGCTCGGTCGCGCAGGCGCTCCCTGCGGTGCCTCCCCCATTGCGGCGCGCCAAGGCGCTTGCAATGGGGCCCGTGCGCCAGGCCAAGCCTGGAGGAGAAGAAGATGAGCTGACGGATCACCAACACATCGAAACTCCAATGGAGCCCAGCGGGTGAGAGTCCCGCCCGGCAAGGCGGGCAGCCAGCCGGAAGCGAGTCTTGCGTGGTGGTCGGGCAACCGGCGCTGCGAAGCGTAGACAGCGAGCGTGTGGGCTGTGTGACAGAGCCTCGAAATATTGCTTAGTGGTGCCGGCCGACGTTGTGGGTCCAGCGGAAGGCAACACCGCCGCTCGGAGTGCCAGCCGAGTGGAGGCGGCATCGGGGTCGAAGAGCGGGCACGCACGCAAGGCCCCAGGAACCTGGAGATCCCAGGTCTCTCGGCAATCACCGGTCACGGGGACCGGAGACCAAACCAGGCTCGGACAGTCCGCGCGCTGCAGTGTCCGAGGAGCGAACAGTGCGCGCCGCGGTACCGCCGAGCAGGCAAACGGCGAGGCGGATTCCGAGAAGTCGGGTCGCCCGTAGTACCGGAGAAGCCAGCAACGAAAGCCCGGAGGAGCTGGTGGAGAAGGCGGCCAGGCGGAATCGAAGAAGGAAGATGGCTGAGACACTGAACTCAGGGACATCTCACGAGACCGATCGAATAGCGGAATGGCGAGGACACACCGGGGTCAGCACTCCGGTCGATCACCCGCCATCGATCTGGAATGGCTGAAGAGGCGCACCAACGGACCCGCAAAGACGGGCTGTTGCGTTCAGACGGCGACTACGCGCAGGACGGAGGCGAACTCCAGAGTCTGCCGACCGCCTCGTCGGGAGCCTACCGGGCGCCACCGGTGACGGACCTACATCCCGAAGGATGGAGGAAGAGCGGCCACTGGCATCCGACGTTCGAAGCGGTGCTTCAGACGGCGGTCAAGATGCTGCTGGAGGCCGTGCAGGAGGACTCTGACTGCCTACGGCTTGCCGGGCGCTCACCGATGCCTGCGGTCCGTGGCAGAGCGCGATGTCGGCGTGGTGGATCGAGGTGACATCAGTCGTTCTTCGACTCGATCGACCCGGTCATCTGCGCGACATCTCGACCAACGGTGACGACGGACTGTCCGTCGCGTGCTCCAAGTGGCTGAACGCCGGCGTGATGGAGGACGGGCAGCACAGCCGCACGGACTCTGGCACGCCGCAGGAGGATCACCTGCTCGCGAACGTGTTCCTGCACAACGTCTCGACACGTGGTTCGTCGGGAGGTGCAACCGCGCTCCGCGGGCGCCCGAGCTCATTCGCTTCGCGGATGACTTCGTCGTTTGCGAGCATGAGCTCGACGCGAGGCGGTGCCGCCGTGCTCCCGAAGCGATTCGGAGTACGGCCTGCGGCTTCATCCGACAAGACGCGCCTGGTCCGCTTCGGCGGCCCGACGGGCGTGGCGCGGGAACGACCGAGACTTCGTTTCTCGGCTTCACCACTACTGGGGAAGTCGCGAAAAGTACCGCTCGTGAAGCGAAGACGATGGCGACTCGGATGCGGAGGGCAATCCGCGCGATCTGGGAATGGTGTCGACACCGCGAACCGGTCGACGGCAACGCGTCACCCTCGCTTCGAAGCTGCGCGGGCTACGCCTACGGGATCACGAACAACAGCCGAGCGCTCGCGACCTACTTTTGAGGTCACGCGAGCATGGCGCCGATGGCTCGACCGGCGTGGCGGCAGAAGGGAGATGACCTGGGAGCGCTTCGCGGCGCTCCTAAAGCACCACCCCCTGCCACCGCCCCGCATCGTGCACTCAGCGCTTGGTCGCCCAGCGAATCCACGCCGCTGAAGAGCCGGATGCAGTAGTCCTGCACGTCGGACGGAGCCCGGAGTGATCCGGGCCACCGACCGACACCCGGGCGCGGAGCTCCCCCCTCCCTCGGTCACGTCTCGGGGCTCGACGGGCGCGGCGGTGCGGGGGACTCGCGAGGTCCGCTTGGGCGCGGAGAAGGCTCGGCTGAGCGCGACGTGGGGCGGCGGGGGCGCGCCTGCGCGTGATTGAAGGCGAGGAATCCAGGGCTCGGACTCCCGAGTTCCGGTGTCCCCGAGTCGCACGTCCCTGGTCCCGGTGTCCCCGAGCCCCGGTTCCCGATCCCCGAGTCCCGGTTCCCGATCCCGTTTCGCAGTTCCCGATCCCCGTTTCCGGGTTCCCGAGCCCGAGGCGCGCGAGGCCGAGCCCACCGGGCGAGCACCGTGCTACCCCGACCTCTCCGCGCGGCCCGCCCCAAAGCGTCCCAAACCTCACCCCGAGCCAAGACGCCACCAACCCAAAGAGCGCTCAGGCGAGCCACCCGGGCCACGGGAAACGGGGAACGGGAATCGGGAAACGGGACACGGGGACCGGGACACGGGGACCGGGGACACCGGGACACGGGACACGGGGTTCGGGAACCGGGGACACCGGGACACGGGGTTCGGGAACCGGGACACGGGACACGGGGATCGGGAACCGGGACCGGGGACACCGGGACACGGGGATCGGGACACCGGGACATCGGGAACCGTGACACCGCGCCCCGCCTCCGCCGGTTTGCGCTCCTCCCCGAAGCGTACATCCTGCTACCCCTCACGAGGTATTCGACGATGGACGAGCAGAGCACCCCCGACATCCGCCACGACTGGACTCAGGCCGAGGCGCAGGCCCTCTTCGACTTGCCCCTGACGGACCTGGTGTTCCGTGCCCAGGCCGTCCACCGCCGGCACCAGCCGCCCGACGCCGTGCAGCTGTCGACGTTGCTGTCCATCAAGACGGGCTCGTGCCCCGAGGACTGCGGCTACTGCTCGCAGAGCGCGCGCCACAAGACCAAGCTCGAGTCCGAGGCGCTGCTGAGCGTGGACACGGTGCTGGAGAAGGCGCGGCAGGCCAAGGAGCTGGGCGCCTCACGCTTCTGCATGGGCGCCGCCTGGCGCAGCCCCAAGAAGGACAGCCGCCAGTTCGAGCAGGTGCTCGAGATGGTGCGCGGCGTGCGCGCGCTGGGCATGGAGGCGTGCGTGACCGCCGGCATGCTGGACCGGGAGCAGGCGGACCAGCTCAAGCAGGCCGGGCTCACGGCGTACAACCACAACATCGACACCTCGCGCGAGCACTACGACAAGGTCATCACCACGCGCACGTTCGACGACCGCCTGGACACCATCAAGCACGTGGCGGACGCGGGCATCCACGTGTGCAGCGGCGGCATCCTGGGCCTGGGCGAGGGTGAGTCCGACCGCGTCAGCATGCTGGTCACCCTGGCCACGCTCACGCCGCACCCGGAGAGCGTGCCCATCAACGCGCTGGTGGCCATCAAGGGCACGCCCCTCGAGGACCAGCCGCCCGTGGACCCGCTCGACATCGTGCGCGTGTGCGCGGTGGCCCGCATCATGATGCCCGGGGCCATGGTGCGCCTCTCGGCCGGTCGCGGCGAGATGGGGCGCGAGGCGCAGATGCTGGCCTTCATGGCCGGCGCCAACAGCATCTTCTACGGCGACCAGCTGTTGACCACGGGCAACCCCGCGCACGAGGAAGACCTGGCCCTGCTGAAGAAGGCGGGCATGCGCGCGCTGGTGCCGGCCGACCGCGAGGCGGGCCGCCCCGAGGCGAGCAGCGAGAAGCTCCCCGCGACCCAGGCTGCGCAGCCCGTTGCGTGAGCAGGCAGTCCGTGCGCCCTCGTGGCGGTGCGGCGAAGGTGGTGACGCGCGCGTCGGGTTGGTAGGCTCGCGCGCGATGTACCTACGGAGAAGCGCATGACGACCTTGTTGATGGTCATCGCGGTGTCCCTCGCGATCTCCTCACTGTGCTCGGTGCTCGAGGCGGTGCTGCTGTCGGTCACGCACGGCTACGTGGCGCTGCTCGAGAAGGACGGCGACCCCAGCGGCCCCATCCTCGCCAAGCTGCGCCGCAACTTGGACGAGCCCATCGCGGCGATCCTGACGCTGAACACCATCGCGCACACGATCGGCGCGGCGGTCAGCGGCGCGATGGCGCTCGAGGTGCTGGGCAGTGAGTGGATGGCCGCCTTCTCGGCCGCGCTGACGCTGGCCATCCTGGTGCTGTCGGAGATCATCCCCAAGACCCTCGGCGCTCGCCACTGGCAGGCCCTGGCGCCCGCCACGGCGCGCATCCTCCAGGTGATGATCAAGGTCATGTGGCTCGTGCTCGCGCCACTCTCGCTCCTGAACAAGCTGATCGGCGCCAAGGGTCACGGCGGCAGCACCATCAGCCGCGCCGAGCTCGCGATCCTGGCCGAGATGGGCCGGCGTGAGGGGCAGATCGAGGAGACCGAGTGGCGCGTGGTCTCGAACGTCATGAGCCTGCGCGGCACCCACGTGTCCGAGGTGATGACGCCCCGCACCGCGATGGTGTCCATCCCCGTCACCGCCAGCCTGGCGGACGCTCAGCAGCGCATGCTGGACACCGGCTTCCTGCGCATGCCCGTCTACGGCGAGGGCATCGACAACATCGTCGGCGTGCTGCTGGCGCGTGATCTGTGGCGCGCCACGCGCAGCGGCGGCAGCGACCTGAGCGCCATCATGCGTGACCCGCTGTTCGTGCCCGAGACGACGCCCGTGGACGACCTCATCAGCGAGATGCGCAAGCGGCGCATCAAGATGGCCTTCGTGCTGGACGAGTACGGGGGCACCTCGGGGCTGGTGACGCTCGAGGACTTGGTCGAGGAGATCGTCGGCGAGATCCACGACGAGCACGAGGTGGACCCGGTGCCCTTCGAGCGCGTGGGGCCCAACGAGGTGCTGGTGGCCGGCTCGGCGGCGCTCTCGGACGTGGCCCAGCGCTTCGACGTGGAGCTGCCGGTGGACCTGTACGACACCCTCGGGGGCTACGTGTTCGGCGAGCTCAAGCGCCTGCCGGGGATCGGCGACGAGGTGCCGTTCCCGGGCGGCACGGTGCGCGTCCTGGCGATGGACAAGCGGCGCGTGACGCGGGTGAGCGTGACCAGCTCGGCGGTGGTGGAGCCCGACGAAGAAGACGAGCTGGCGGCGGAGGCGGCGTCGGCGCGGTCCAAGAGCGAGCACCCGAAGAGCGACCCTCCCGCGCACTGAGCGCCGGACGCGTGCCGGGCGCCTGCTGCCAGAGCCTGCCGCCGGAAAGGCGCATCGTGGCGCCTGGCCGCGTGCGTCGCGGGCCTCTCAGGACGCGTCGTACAGCGCCTGGATGTAGGGCATGGAGCGGCGCATGCCCTCGGCGTGGCTGACCTCCGGGGACCACTCGAGGTCGCGTCGCGCGCGGTCGATGTGTACCCAGTTCTCCTTCACCAGTTTGCCCGCCTCCATGACGGTCGTGAAGGGCCAGGGGCCACCCGCGTAGTGGACCACTTCGGACACCCAGGCGAGGCCGATCAGCACGGGCCCCGGCAGGTTCACACGCGGCATCTTGTGGCCGAGGCCCTCGACCGCGGGGCGGAAGAACTGGAAGTAGTGCTGCGGCTCGCCGTCGGTGATGAAGTAGGCCTGCCCCCCGATGCGCGTGTCCGGGCCCAGCCGGTCCGCGGCGTGGATGTGCGCGCTCACCAGGTCGTCGATGTAGACGTTGTCGGCGCGCGTCTTTCCGTCGCCCAGCCCGACGATCATCTTGCCGGCCTTGAGCTCCTTGATGAAGCGTGGGAAGTGGTGCTCCTCGCCAGGGCCGTAGATGCCGCCTGGGCGCAGCGCGCACGTGCGTAGGCCCCCCTCGGTGTCGGAGGCCAGCACCATGCGCTCGGCCTGCGCCTTGGTGCGCGAGTAGAGGTCGGCCAGCGGGCTGAGGTGGTAGCGGCGCGTCTCGTCGCCGCCGTCCGTGGGCACGGGCACCACGTTGATGCTGCTGGTGTAGACCAGCCGCGTGACCCCGTGCGCCAGGCACGCGTCCAGGACGTGCCGCGTGCCCTTGACGTTGACCGCTTCCACCTGCTCCCGCAGCGCACGCGGGGCGAGGGTGAGCGCGCAGATCATGGACGCCGCGTGGAACACCGTCTGGCAGCCCTCGACCGCGCGCGACACGTCGTAGGGGTTACGCAGGTCCCCCGTGATGCACTGGACGCCCGGGTGCGTGGCGAGCTCGTCCTTCGGCACGTGTCGGTCGAACACGCGCACCGTGTCGCCGCGCTTCAGCAGGGCGAGCGCGAGGTTGCGGCCGAGGTAGCCGGCGCCGCCGATGACGAGGACAGGGGAAGGTGCTGGGCTGCTGGGCATCGCCGTGGGCATACACGGCGACGCCCGAAACGCCAAGGGGGCGGGAGAGGGGAGCTCCGGGCACGGGCCCGGTCGCGCAGGCGCTCCCTGCGGTGCCTCCCCCATTGCGGCGCGCCAAGGCGCTTGCAATAGGGCCCCCCCAACACCCGTGCCCGGAGCTCCCCTCTCCCTTGGTGACGCGGCTCGTCGTGCGCGACGGGACCGGGAGGGACGCGTGCGAACCGCCTTCGGGCGCGAGGGGCGCGAGGGGCGCGGCTCGGCTCGGCTCGGCTCGGCTCGGCTCGGCTCGGCTCGGCTCGAGCGACGGAGCTCACCTGTGCGCGCGGTGCTCGCGTAGGATGAGCCGTGTTCGCCTGCCTCGACGTCGACTACAGCCCCACCCGCACGTGCGCGGCGTGCGTGCTCTTTGCGCGCTGGGACAGCGCGAAGCCCACGGCCGAGCTGTGCGCGCGGCTCGACCCCCAGGAGGCTGCAGGGTACGTGCCGGGCGCGTTCTACGAGCGGGAGCTGCCCGCGCTGCTGGCCGTCCTGGACAAGCTGCCCTTCGGGGTGGACGCCCTCGACGCGCTGGTGGTGGACGGCTACGTCTGGCTCGCGCGCGAGCGCCCCGGGATGGGGCACTACCTGTACGAGGCCATGCAGCGCCGCGTCCCCGTCATCGGCGTCGCCAAGAACGCGTTCGCCGACAACGACGTGGCGCTCCCCCTGCTGCGCGGCGAGAGCCAGAAGCCGCTGTTCGTCACGGCTGTGGGCATGGACCCTGCCGAGGCGCGTCGGCTGGTAGCGGACATGCACGGGCCGCACCGGGTGCCGACGCTGCTCCGCTGGGTGGACCAGGCGTGTCGTCAGCGGTGAGCGCTCTAGTCTAGAGCGCTTCCCAGCTGAGCGTGCGCACCGTGCCCGTGTAGCCGAACCAGCCGTTCTCGAACGTGGTCTCGTCGGGGGGGCGCGCGGTGTTCGGGGCGCCGGCGCCGAGCGGGGTCGCGAAGCGCACGGTGATCGCGCCCGCGGGGGTGCCGTCCAGGCGCTCGAACGTGCGCTCCGTGATCCCCTCTGGGCCCACGTGCTCACGCACGCGCTCACCGTCGCGCTCGACCTCGCGCCAACCGTCGGCGTCTGGGGCGGCGCTACCCGCGCCCTGGAACCAGGTGCGGTGGATGTCGTGCAGGATGTAGCGCGGAGGGAAGGGCAGCTCCTCCGGCATGAAGCTCTCGAAGGTGATGTCGTGCTCCCCGCGCTGCGTGAGCACAAAGGCGCGACCTCCGTGCGGCGCCAGGCCCAGCAGCAGCAGCTCGTCGCCTCGCTTCTGCAGGATGGCGCGGAAGGTGTGGGCCCCCTGGGCATGGGTCATGGTGACCTCTTGCTCCATCATGAAGTCGGGGCCCAGCGCGGATGGCGCGGCCAGCACCGTAGGGTACGCGTTGGCGAGCTGTTCGGGCGTGGCCGTGGCCACGGTGCGCGGCCCGCAGCCCGTGAGCACGGACGCGGCGACCACGAGGGACAAACACGCGAGGCCCGCGTGGGCGACGAGGGTGGGGCGTGCGTGCGGGGCGACCGTCATGCCGAAGACCTAGCAGTCGCGCGTGTCGCCTGCACTGAGACTCCGCTCGCCGCGCCCGCACGGAGACTCCGCTTGCCGCGCCGTGCGGCGCAGATCAGCATGGCGCCCGATGTTCGACAGCGAGTTCGTGTTCGGAGACCTGAACTGGTCCGCGCCGGCGACCGAGGTGCGGGTGAGCGTGGGTGTGCCCGCGGCGCTGCGCTATTTCGACGGGCACTTCCCGGGTGACCCCATCGTCCCCGGCGTGGCGCAGCTGGGCCCGCTGGCCGAGCGTCAGACGCGCCGCGCATGGCCCGACCTGGGCGCGCTGCTGTCCGTCAAGCGGCTGAAGTTCATGCAGGCCCTGCGCCCGGACGACACGCTCGCGCTCACGCTCAAGCGCGCCGGGGACAAGGTCACCTTCGTCCTGCACAAGGGCGAGCTCGAGTGCACGCGCGGGACCCTCGTGTTCGCGGCGTCCACCTGACGCGTCGCGGTCCGCTTCGAGCAACCGTCGCGTCTCGCGACCTCGCTCCCTCGACCAGGCCCCGTTGCGTCGCGCGACCTCGCCGAACGCGGGCGTCTCGGCGCTCAACTTAGGGTGGCCTCTGCTCGCGTGTGTGAGTCTCCGAACTTTTTCTGATCCGTCCGCGCCCGAGCTTCGTACCGCTTGGGCCAGCCGCTGAACAGCCGCGCCAGGTGGGGCGCGAGGCGCTGGGGGACGTTGCCGAGAGCGCGGTGCTCTCGGCGTGCCCGCATGGCGGGACGAGAGAGGTACGCATGAAACACGATAGCCCTTGGATCGCACGTGTGCTGGGGGGAGGCGCGTTGCTCGGACTCGCGCTCGCTGGCCCCAACCTCGCGCATGGCGCCGACCACACGGACTCTCCGGCAGCCACCGCGGAGCCACTCGCCGACATCGCCGACCTCTACGCGTGGATGAGCGCAGATGCGGCGGACCTCAACCTCATCATGACGGTCAACCCCTTCGCGGGGGCGACGACGGCCTTCGGGGACGCGACGCAGTACGTGTTCCACGTGGGCAGCCGCGCAGACTTCGGCGCGACCACCGAGGACGACACGCGCGTGGTCTGCCAGTTCCATGACACCGACGCCATCGAGTGCTGGGTCCTCGCCGACAACGGCACCGTCGCCGACTACGTGCAGGGCGATCCGAGCAACCCCGCGGGTCTGGTCAGCAGCAGCGGCGACCTGCGCGTCTATGCGGGGCTGCGCAATGACCCCTTCTTCTTCAACCTCGACGGCTACCTGCGGGTGGTCGACACCGTGCGCGGCGCGGGGCTCCCGACCGACGAAGGGAATTGCCCCACCGTCGACTCCGGCACCAGCGGCCTGCTCGTCGCTCAGCTGACCACCGACGCCGACGACAGCGCGGCGACCGACGACTTCGGCAGCGCGAACGTGCTCGCGTTGGTCGTGCAGGTCGACAAGTCCCTCGTGACCTCTGGCGGACCCGTCCTGGCCGCTTGGGGCAGCACCCACATGGCGAACTGAGGCGCATCATGAACACGCAACACACAGCACCCCTGTTCGCCGCGGCCCTCTGCGCCGCAACCCTCCTCGCCTGCAGCGATGGCAACGACAACCCCGACGACATGGGCATGACCGCCGACCAGGGACAGGCCAACGCGCCCCGCGGTCGCGAGAACCCGCCGACGCTGGGCGACCAGATCGACCGCATGGGGCGCCCCGCCATCTCCACCGCCACGGTGGGCACCTTCATGCCCAATGGGACGCCCCGCAGCGACCTCAAGGACGACTATAACGCTAACGACAACCCCAGCACGTGGGGCGCCATGTACGCCGCCGGCATCGCGGACATGATCGCCATCTACGACGGCGCGGACACGGTGTGCGGCAACCAGCTGGGCTACGACGCCAGCAACGGTGTGGCGAGCGCCTACGACTTCCTCGCGGGTGTCCTCGCCGACGATCGCCTGGTCATCGACAGCGGCAGCGGGACGTGCCCCGAGTACCTGGGCTACGAAGCCGAGGTGCTGGGCGTGGTGGGCGAGGGCGGCTGTGGTGGCCGCACCCCGAACCACGACGTGATCGACCGCAGCTACTCGGTCCTGATCAACGGGTCGCTCGGCGACTTCAACGACGCCATCGCGGCCGACAGCGCGACGCACAGCGTCACCACCTTCCCCTTCCTGGCGGCGCCCTAGCCATGGGTCCGAGAGCTGGTCGGGCGCGTCTTCGTACGCTGTCGATGGTGTTCCTGTGTGGGCTCGCGGGGTGTCAGCACGCCGGGGGACCCGGACGTGAGGCCCCGGTGGTGCAGCTCGACACCCGTCGAACCACCAACCCGGACGTCGCGGTGAACAACCTGCACGCTGCCATCGACAGCCTGCGCGCCCGGCTGGCTCTCACCCCGGACGACACGACGCTGAGCGCGGCGTTGGCCGACCAGCTGCTCGCGCGCGCTGCGTACCTGGGTAGCTACGACGACTTCCGCGAGGTGGACGAGCTCACCGCGCGCGCCTACGCGCATTCGGAGACCACGCCGAGCGTGATCATGCAGCGCGCGGGCTACCTGAGCGCCGTCCACCGCTTCGTCGAGGCGAGTGAGCTGATCGACCTGGCCGAACGGCACGGCGCAGAGGCTGGCGAGGTGGAGCGGGCGCGCATCGTCATCGGCGTCGCCACAGGGACCGCGCCCGCGCTGCTCCTCCCGCGTGCGGAGGCGTTGGTCGCAGAGAGCGATACCTACGCGCGGCTGACCGTCCTCGGCACTGTGCAGGCGGCGGGGGGCCACTACGACGAGGCGGACGCCACCTACCTGCGCGCGCTCGAGCGCTACCGGGATGTCTCGCCCTTCGCGTTGGCGTGGGTTTCCTTCACGCGCGGCGTGATGTGGGGCGAAGCGGCGGGTCGGCCCGACATCGCGCGGGTCCTCTATCGGGACGCCGTCGCGCGGCTGCCGCAGTACGTCGTCGCCAACGTTCACCTCTCGGAGCTCGAGGACAGCGCGGCGGCCATCCCGCGCCTCGAAGGGATCGCGTACGTGGCGGGCGACCCGGAGCCCGCCGGGCGTCTCGCGCAGCGCCTCGAAGACAGCGACCCAGACCGCGCTGCCGATCTGCGTCAGCGTGGGACGGAGCGCTACGACGAGCTGCTGGCGCGCCATCGCGAGGCGTTCCTCGACCACGGCGCCGAGTTCTTCGCCGGCGTCGGCGGTGACCCACAGCGTGCGCTGGCGCTCGCGCTCGAGAACGTCGCGCTGCGGCCCGTGCCGCGTGCGTACGTCGTGGCCATCGGCGCGGCGCTCGAAGCCGACGCGCTCGACACGGCCTGCGCGTTGGTCGCGCAGTCTGCGCGGTGGCGCGGCCAGCACGTGGTGCTGGAGGAGCGCGCAGCCGAGCTCTCGCGTCGCTGCCCGTGACGTCGTGGGGTCACCGCACCGAGAGGCGTCGATGCCAACGCGCGGTTCAAGAGTCGTGGGGCCTCGTCTGGGCCAGGGCGGAGTGTCGGCTCAGCGAGCGCGTCCGCGCAGACCAACTGACAGCCCCGTGCATCCGCCCCCAACCTCGACGTCATACAACGCCTGCAGGATGGCCGCGACGTCTTCGAACGCGACGTCGGTGTTCAGGAGCGGGAGGATGGCGCGCACCGTCGCCTCGAACTCACCCTTCTGCAGGCTCCCTCCGACGATGATGTTCTCGAGGCCCGCGTCGCCGACGGTGGCCGTCACGATCACGTCGCGCAGACGGAGCGGAATGTCGACGTGACCGTTGACCGTCGGGTAGGGAATGGTGAGCTGCAGCGAATCGAGCTCCACCCGTAGGGCGCCCGTGGCCAAGACGCTGCCGTTTCCCACGCTGGACACTTGGTTGCCCATGCCGTCCGTGAACACGATCTGAGCGCAGCCCGACGTGGTAGCCCGGTTCAGCTGCAGGTCCAGCGGTAGCGTCGCGCAATCCGCGCGCCCAGGCTCGCACTGGACCGCGCGTCCGAGCGCCATCTGAAGGTCAATGGGGTTGTCGGGGGAGACCTGAGGGACCGCCGCGGCAAAGTCGATGAAGGCGTTGTCCACACCGCGCGCGTAGTCGGGGACGCCACACGCGATGCTCGTCCCGTCGAGGTCGTGGCCGACCGGGTCGCCCGCGGTCGCCTCCTCCTGTGTGGGGATCCGCAGGTCGTCGAAGCGGTGGACCGTCGTGCGATCTCCGCAGGCGCCGAACTCGACGTCCGGCCCCAGCCCGAAGTCGAGGTCGTCGAACGGTCCGCCGTCCGGCGGCGGTGGCGCGCCGCCGTCTCGTCCCGGGGCGACGAACCCTAGGGTCCGATGCTCGTAGCACCCGGATAGCGCGAGCACGCCTACCATCCACCAAGCTCCGATCGACTTCACCAGCCACCTCCTTCGTGGTCCGCGCTCACCATATCAGAGGCGAGCGGCCGTGCCCACACCGGTCGAGGGCGGAGCTCAGAACGAGACCAACAGGCCCGCGCCGCCGAGGGTCGGGTACACCATCACGCTCGGGCTCCGGCGCGTCGCGATGGCTCCGTCGAGCGGATCGTACGCGCTCGCCTCGAGGTCGTCTGCCTCGCTCGGTGCGTCATCGAGATCCTCTTCACCCGCGCTAGCGTCGTCGTCGTAGCCCTCGTCTCCCAGTGGGTCGGGCTCCGGGTCCTGCACGTAGGCGTGGCCGCAGATGCCGCCACGAATGCGCGTCGCGGAGAGGGCCGCCCAGTTGGGCGCCGTCAGCGCGGTGGCAATGCCCAGGATGGGGCTGCCGAAGAACGCCAGCGCGGCCGTGGTGGGGTTGCTGTAGCGGCGCGAGAGCGAGGTGCCCCAGCCGATGCCCCACCCGAGCGCGAGTACATAGGAGGTGGACCCCGTCATCAGGCCTTGCCAGGCGCCCGCCGAGGTCAGCACCGACTCCGCATACTGCGTCTGGGCAATGCGCTCGCGGCGCGTGGACGTCGGCATGCGCTCGATGCGTCGTACCCCCCACACGTCGGGCATCGGGTAGAACGCGAGGCGCGCGGCCGCCACCGATGCCCCGACGCCAGCCCCGATGTAGCCCAGCCAGCGGGCCCGGTCGTCGCGGTTGTCCGAGCTGGGACCGATGTTGGGGGCCAGCACCCCCAGCGCGACCACGGCGATGCCCGTGTAGGCCGTCAGCCAGCCGAAGCGCCAAACGCGCGCTCGCGTGCGATGTGAGCGCAGCTCCCCGACGATGCGCGCCGTGTGCCGCTCGATCTCCTCGTCGCTCATGTCCTCCACGCAGAGGTTGACGCTCTGCGCTTCTGCAGCCCTGGCCGGCAGCCAGGCGAACGCCAAGGCGAGCGCCCCGACGGTGACGAGGGAGGGGCGGGGAGGTGGCGTGTGCTGCATCGCCTTCGACGATAGCCTAAGTGGCGTTCGTCGCGATACCCTTCGTCTCCAGCGCGCGGAGCGCGGCACGACGCTCGAGGCAGCCGGCGTAGCAAGCGGCGAGATCGTCGCGCACACGCTTGCGGATGGCCTCGGCGTCGCGCTCGCCACCACGCGTGGGGTCGGTCTCGATCACCTCGCGCACCTCGAAGCGGAAGTGCGTGGTGCCCTCCGGTACCTGCCAGAAGTGATGGCTGCGATCGAGCATCGGGCGGTTCACGTCGATGAACACGGACACGATGGGCACCTTCGCGCGCACGGCGGTCTCGAAGGGCCCGCGACGAAACCGACGGAGCCCCGTGCGCAGCGAGCGCGAGCCCTCGGGGAAGCACACCAGCGGGTGCCCCGCCTCGACGTGCGCCACCATGCGGTCCAGCGCGGGGGTGTCGCTGTCCTCGGCGGCGCCCTTCGTGGGCGCTCCGTCCGCTGGGATGTAGTTCAGCGAGCGCAGCACCAGCGCGAACGGACCGAAGTTGTACCAGTTCCACTTCACGATGCTGGTGAGGCGCGGGAACGAGTGCAGCAGGAAGGGTACGTCGATGAGGGTCGGGTGGTTCGCCACCACAACATAGGGGCGACCCTCCAGCCCTTCGGGGGGCACCGGCATCTCGTACGTGATCAGGCGCACCACCTTCATCCAGTACAGGAACGTCCCCAGCCCGCGTCCCACGAAGCGCGTGCACAGCGCGCGGTAGCGCTTCAGGTTGAAGAGCGCGAAGGGCAGGAAGAGGGGGACGAACAGCAGCCCGAGCAGCACGCTGCCCGTGAAGAACATCGCAAACGACGCGAAGGTTGCCAGAGTGCGCAGCCCCTGCGAGAGGCGCGAGTCCGTGCGCGGACCGTCGTCGCGCTCCACGAGGTCCTGAGGCCCGGGCTCTCGCCGAACGGGTCCGAGCGAGGTCTCGCCGCTGGGGGTCGCGAGCGCGTCTCCCACGCTCTCGCTCATGCCTGGCTCGCGTCGCCTCCGGGCGCGGGCCCCAGCAGGATGGACGTGTTGATGCCGCCGAACGCGAAGTTGTTGGTCATCACGATGCGCGGGCGCTGCTCGCGCACCTCGGTCACGTAGTCGAGGCCCTGCGCGCAGGCTGGGTCCAGCTCCGTGAGGTTGCGGTTCGCCGCCATGAAGCCGTCGCGCATCATCGCCAAGCACCAGGCCGCCTCGATGGCGCCGCACGCGCCCAGCGTGTGCCCCACGTAGCCCTTGAGCGACGCGAAAGGCACGGCCCGCTGGAACACCTCGAAGGTGGCCTGGCTCTCCGCCACGTCGCCGATGTCGGTGCCCGTGCCATGCGCACAGACGTAGTCCACGTCGGCCGGGTCCACGCCCGCGTCGGCCAGCGCGAGCTCCATCACGCGCTGCATGCCGCGCTTGTCGGGGGCCGTGAGGTGCGCGCCGTCGCAGTTGCTCGCGTAGCCCAGCACCTCGGCCAGCACGTGCGCGCCGCGCGCCTTGGCGCTCGCCAGCGACTCGAGCACCAGCGCGCCGCCGCCTTCGCCGATGACCAGGCCATCGCGCGCCTTGTCGAACGGGCGCGGCGAGAGCTCGGGGCGGTCGTTGTACTTGTGGCTGGTGGCCATGAGCAGGTCGAAGGTGACCGCGCTCATGTAGTGCATCTCCTCGGCGCCGCCGCAGATCATGACGTCCTGGACGCCGGCGCGGATGAGCTCGTAGCCCCGGCCGATGGCCTGGGAGCTGCTGGTGCACGCGCTGCAGGTGGACTCCACGCGGCCCTGGACGCGGAAGGCGTGCCCCACATTCACCGCGCAGGTGTGCGTCATGAGGCGGAAGTACGAGTTGGACTCGAGCCCCTTCATGTTGTTGTTGGTGACCAGCGGCATGCTGAACGCCTCGGTCTCCGCGCCCGACCCGCTGGTGCTGCCGAAGGCCACGCCCACGCGCGGGGTGCGCAGCACGTCAGGGCCGAGGCCTGCCTGCGAAACGGCCTGTTCGGCGGCGTGCACCGCCAGCATGGCGACGCGGCCCATGGTGCGGCGCTTCTTGCGCGAGTACAGCGCCTCGAAGTCGAGCCCTTCCACCGTGGCGCCGAGGCGGCCCAGCATGTCGGTGACCTTGTCCCACTCGGGCATGAAACGGATGCCGCCGCGCAGCGC
Source organism: Sandaracinaceae bacterium (assembly GCA_020633055.1). Lineage (NCBI taxonomy): Bacteria > Pseudomonadati > Myxococcota > Polyangiales > Sandaracinaceae > Sandaracinaceae bacterium. The sequence goes on from JACKEJ010000009.1 coordinate 330,271, forward strand.
GCGCAGCGACGCCACCGACTCGTCCACCGAGTGCCCGATGGGCGAGGTGACGCCCATGCCCGTCACCACCACCCGCTGTGCGTCCGCGCGTGCGCTCATTCTTCGTCCGTCCCGAGCTGGGTCCACGCGTCGAACATGTCGCGCTCGCCCTTCAGCACCTCGTCCAAGAACGCGGTGTCCTCCGCGAAGATCTCGCGCAGCATCTTCTGCGTGCGCCCGAACACCTCTTCACTGCGCGCGTTGACCTGGCGGCGCTTGCGCGGGTAGCCCACCGGCTCGAGCACGCCGAAGGTGCTGCGCCCGTCGAGCGAGTACTTGCCCTGGTTGCCGGCGTGGTACTGCCCGCGCTCACGCAGCTCCTGGGCGCAGCGGCGGAACAGGGCGCGGAAGTTCTGCATGGTCTGCAGGCCCCACTCCTTGCGGCGCAGCTCCCCGCGCAGCCACTTCTCGTCCAGGTGCAGGTCGCAGGTGTACGCGTCGAAGATGAGGTTGTAGTAGAGCGCCGTGTCGAAGAAGATCTTGGCGCGGAACAGCTCGTAGCTGCCGAAGGTCTCGTAGAGACCGTCGTAGATGGCCATGGTCGTCTCGAAGCGGTACTTGATGAACGCGTCGTAGAGGTCCGCGCGCGTGCTGACGGCCTCGCCGCTCTCGCCCGCGTGGTCGCGCGTGATGAGGTCCGCGACGAAGTCGTTCTCGATGGCGATGAAGTCGCTGCCGGGGCTGTAGAACGGGTCGGTGAAGGCCGCCGAGTCGCCCACGCAGGCCCAGCGCTCCTCACCGGAGAAGAAGCGCTTGGTGCGGAACGCGAGCTGGTTGTACGCGCCGATGTCGATCATCTTCGCGTCCGCGATCATGGCGCCCGGGGCCGCGTGCTTGTTGATAAAGGCGCGGAAGCCCTCCTCGCGCGCCATGCCGCGGTCCCACTGGCTCTTGTCGGTGACGATGCCGACCGAGGTGATGCCCTCCCGCAATGGGATGAACCAGATCCAGTAGCCCTCGTACATGAAGTGCGTGGTGGACAGCATGCGGCTGGTCCAGCGCGCGCGGCGCTGCCACTCGGGCGCGTGGATGGCGTCCATGTCGAGCACGCCCGTCATGCGCGCCCAGCTGGCCGCGATGTGGTGACTGGGCTCGGGGATGCGCAGGTCGCGCGCCTTGGCCACGAGGCCCGGCCGACCGGTGGTGTCGACCACCCAGCGCGCCTCCCACGTGCTCGACTCGGGGACACCGGCGCGGTCTTCCTTCACCTGGAAGCGGTGCAGCCCGCCGTCGCTCGAGAGCTGCAGGTCGCTGACCTCGGCGGGCAGGTGCATGTCCACGCCGGCGGCGCGGTTCATCTCGATCAGGTCGCGCTCGAGCCGGGCGCGGTCCAGCTGGAAGCTGGGGTAGGGCGGGAGCGCGTCCACGCCGATCTCGCTCATGTCCGTGAGCTGTGAGTCCCGCTCGGGCGTGTCGAAGAAGAAGCGCAGGCCGTTCTTGGGCAGGTGCTCCTTGTAGGTGTAGGTAGACAAACCCATGCGCCGGATGAGATAGTGGGTGGCTACCTCGACCGTGGACTCCCCCACCTTGTAGCCCCGCTCGATGTTCTTCTCGAACACGGCGACCGAGACAGAGGGGGTGTGCTTGCGCAGCTGCAGAGCGAGCAAATTACCAGCCAGGCCACCACCGAGGATGGCGACGTCGACCTTGGGCATGAGCGTTCTCTCCTGAGGAGTAGGGGACGAGGGGAGTCTTAGCGTGCGCCGTGGCGACCGTCCATTGGGTGGGGCCTGTCCTCCGGGCTGTTTGCGGGCGAGACGGTGGCGCGGGCGTGGCGGGGCGGGGCGAGCCCCAGCAAGGGGCCGGTCGCGCAGGCGCTCCCTGCGGGGCCCCCGGAGAAAGCTGCACTTCGTTTGCTTTCTCGGTCCCCCCAACCCCCTTGCTGGGGCTCGCCCCGCCCGGCGGTCGCGTGTGGTCGGGGCGCGCAGGGCTCGGTGGGTTGAACCCGATGGACGGTCTTGGCGCTGGGAGGTGGGGGCGGGTGGGGCTCGGTGGGTTGAACCCGATGGACTTGGATGGCGCTGGAGGTGGTGGTGGGGCCGGCGGGTTCGGCGGGTGGGCACGTGGAGTCGGGTGGCCCGCGATGGACGGCCTTTTCAGGAGGTCGTGCAGCCGGTGGTTCGGGTGGTTTCCGGCGCGGGGCCCCCTCACGCGAGGCGATACGTCCGTTGCCGCACGTGTGTTGGACTGTGGTAGGAATCGAAGCGAAAACCACGTCGATGCTCGCGTCCCTTCACACATCAAACGTTGGCCCCGCGCCTTACATGCACATGGAGCTCGCGTCCCGGTTGAACCTGATCACGGGAGACAACGGGCTCGGGAAGTCGTTGCTCCTCGATGCCGCCTGGTTCGCTCTGACGGGTACGTGGCCCGCGACGTGGTCTGGACGCGGGCTCGTCCCCACGCAGGCGGGCGCCTCCATCGTGTGGAGCGAGGGTGCTGGAACGACGTCGAGTTCGGCCGCGTGCTCCTACGATTTCGCGGACGCGCGCTGGACCGGCCCGAGCGGCTCGTGGGGACGTTCGGACCTGGTGGTCTACCTGCGCGTCGATGGGGGCGTTTCTGTCTACGACCCGCTTCGAAGTGGTGAGGACTTCCGACTCCCCTTTGGCGCGAAGGCGTGGGACACATCGAACGTGTTCCAGTTCCGTGAGAACGAGATCTGGGACGGTCTCAGCATCGTTCGCAATCAGGTGACCAGCCGAGTGTGTGAAGGTCTCGTCCGAGACGTCGCGGTTTGGGCCCTCGACTCCACCGAGCCGGACTTCGACGTCCTGGCGGCGCTGGTCACGAAGCTCGGTCGCGGGGAGGGGCTTTCACTGCAGCGTCGTGTGAAGCGCGTGTTCGTGGACGAAGCGCGCGATTATCCCATGCTCGCGGGCCCTGGCGGTGAGGTGCCGGTCATTCATGCCGCCGCTGGCATCCGCCGAATTCTCGGCCTTGCGTACATCCTCGTGTGGACGCTGCGCGAGCACCGCATCGCGGCGGAACTCAGGAAGGTTCAACCGGCCCAGTCCATGGTGCTCCTCGTCGATGAAGTCGAGGCTCACCTGCATCCGCGCTGGCAGCGCGAGATCGTCAGCGGTCTTGTCGGCGCGGGCTTGCCCGACGCCCAGTGCCTCATCACCACTCACTCCCCACTTGTGCTTGCGTCGGTCGAGCCGTATTTCGACTCGGCTCGCGACAAGCTCTTCACGCTGGAACTCGTCGACCGCGGCGTGGCGTTGCGCGAGCAGGTTTGGAGCAAACAAGGGGACGTCGCGAATTGGCTCGTGTCGGAGAGTTTCGGCCTGCGACAGGGGCGGTCCATCGAAGCCGAGCGGGCCATCGAAGCGGCCGAGGCCTACATGCGGAGCGAGTTCTCCCAGCTGCCTGCCAACCTCGCGACGAAAGACGCCATCCACTCCGAGTTGCTCCGAGTCCTGGCCGGACACGACCCCTTCTGGCCGCGGTGGGTGGTCCAGCTCAAGTCTGAAGACGTCCATGATTCGGTTTGAGCCGACACCTCCTCCGGAGGGGTTCGAAGAGCGTGTCGGTGTGCGCGGGCGGCGATGGCTGGAGGGGCATCCACAGGGTCGCCCTCCAGACTACTGGAGTGAGTTCGCGCCAGCGCTGCAAGAGGCATTCAAGGATCTCTGTGCGTACTCGGCGATGTACTTGCCGAAAGGTACTGTGGACCATTTCGTGAGCTGTTCGGAGGACCGCACGAGGGCGTACGACTGGTCGAACTATCGCCTCGCGGCAGATTGGCTCAACGCATCCAAACAGAACCTTCGATCCGAGGAGCTACTTGACCCCTTCCAGGTGATGGATGGTTGGTTCGAAGTCATCCTTCCGTCGCTGCAACTCGTACTGACCGACAAGGTACCCGAGGAGCTTCGCGCGCGTGCTGAACACATGCTGGTGCGACTGCACTTGGGACACGATGAGCGTGTCATTCGTCAGCGTCGCGGATGGCTGAAGATGTACGAAGAAGGAAAGCTCACGCTCGACGGGCTGGCGGATGTGGCGCCGCTCATCGCTGACGCAGTTCGGCGCCGTCGCGCCGGCTGATCCCGGTGGCGAAGCGCATGCAGTCTGAGCCTCGCGTGGCTCCGTTAGAACTTTGAGGTCGGTTCCCAGGGCGGAGGAGGCCGGCCTCGCGCGCCTCCTGGTGTTCGCGGGGCGCGCCCTCACGAGCGACCCTGTGGACCCCTGCCTCTGAGAGCCCGCACCAGCGCCCGTGCCACGCCCACATCGTGTGTCATGCTCCCGCGATGCTCCGGCTCGCGCCCATGTTGGACCGCCTCGAGGAAACGCTCTGCACCGTGCCCGGTGCCAGCTGGCGGCGCACCGACGCGGGGATCATCGTGGACCCGGTCAGTCCGGACGGGTTCGAGGTTGGCATTTCGTGCGTGGACGGCGAGTACATGGTGTGGTTCGACGGCTGGCACGAGCTGTTCGCGTCCCCGGACGAGGCGCTGCGTGCTGTCACGAAGGGTCTGGGGCCCGAGTACCGGCTGCAGATCACGTACCGCGGCGGAACGCCGACCACCTGGACGGTGCAGGAGCGCGTGGGCGACGCGTGGCAGGACGACGGCGTCACGCGGGTGATGTGGCTCGCGTTCTGGAAGCCCAAGCGCTACGTGCACAAGCAGAACAAGCTGTTCCCGTCGTCGCCGCAAGCGTGACGCGAGCCGTTACCGGTCCCGCCACGTGTCGGCGACGCGGAACGCTCGCTGCATTCCGTCCTGCGCCGTCGGGCTGAGTCCGGCCTCGCCGGCGGCGCTCCGCCAGGTTCGAACGGCCGCGACCACCTCGCGCACCACTTGCTGCGCTTGCCGCTGCTGGATGCGAAACACGTTCGCGACCGACAGGGCCAAGTCGAGGTCCAGCGCGTTGTCCGTCTCGGAGATGTTCAGCGCGAGGCCTGCTCCGTGCGGGTTCGGGTTGATGTCATACGCCGGCGAGAGAACCCACCCAGGTAACCGCTGCATAAACCCGCTCTCGTCGAGCGTGGAGGACCGCCTCACACTGGGCTCATGCTTCCGGCGACCAGCTCGACGCGCTCAGGCGCGGTCCTCCGCGGGCGACTCTTCGCCCGGGCGGCGCAGCGGAATCGGGTCGGGCACGGTGATCCATCCGACCTCGGCCGCGAGCTCGGCGGGATCCAGTCGGGCGCGCGTCTGGTTCCAGAAGAGCGGCGCGAGCTCGAGGTAGCGGTCCTCGGGCCAGCAGGGGAGGACGCGGATCAGGTCACGGATGTACTCGCGGGGGTTCAGGTGGTGGAGCTTGGCGGAGGCGATGAGCGTGAGGTGCGCCCCGGCGTTCTCGGCGTGCTTGGTGCTCCCGGCGAACAGGGCTGCGTCGCGGATGCGGACCACCTTCCGCAGCTCGCGTTCGCTCCAGTTGTTGTCGATGCGCAGCCGTCCGTCAGCGAGCACTGCACGGAGAGGACCCTCCTGACGGACGACGTACCCCAGCGCAGCGCGGGCGGGGCCGCGGCGCTTCTTCTCGCGCTCGTAGTGCTGCTTCGCGAAGTCGACGAACTCGTCGATCAAGGGCGCGAGGTGCTGCAGGCGCCGCGCCTTGACTGTGGACGGGGGAGGCTTGCCGGCACGGCAACGCCGCTCGACCTCGAAGATCTTGTGCAGGTACACAAGCCCCTCGCGCCCTATCGCCAGCTTTGCGAACGCGGCTTCGAAGAACTTTCTCCGCGCATGCGACCAACACCCCACCTCGGTGGGCAACTCGTCGTCGGGCGCGTCGGGATCCGCCGGGCGAAAGAGCGCGTTGTACACGCTACACGCGTCGGCCTGGATGTGACCGCCGTAGCCTTTGAACAGCGTGACGACGTCTTCGCTGCGCTGGCGCTCCGTGAAGTTGAACAGGATGTGGTCGCGGTCCGCGATGCGCACGAAGTAGTGGCCCTTGCGACAGGGCCGCCGTGGGCCGTCGTCGAGCTTGCCCGGTTGCACCGCGAAGCCCGTGGCGTCGGTGGCGATGCAGAACGCGCTCATCAACGCGTCCCGCTCCATGGCGGCGACGATGGTCTCGTTGAAGCGCGAGCCGAGTTGGTCGAGCCAGCGGCTCATCGTGCCCCGGTCGAGCGAGACGCTCTCGAAGAGCAGCTCCTGCTCCTGACGGTAGAGCGGGAGGCCTTTGCTGAACTTGTCGGTGATGACCTCCGCCAGCACCGACGGCGCCGCGAGGCAGCGCGGCAGCAGCTCGGGCGGCATGTCCGCCGTGAACAACTCGGTGCGCCCGTTCTCGTCAGGGAGCGTGGCGTAGGTCGTACGGAGGATCTCGACGTGGATGTACTCGGCGGGCTTGCGTCCGAGCTTGTGGCTGGCCTCTGGCTCCGGCAGGCGACGGGCTAGCCCGTCGTCAACGAGCTTCTCCATGTGTGGATCCGTCAGCGACACGGTCTCCTTGCGCAGCCCCATCTCCTCTACCCGACGACGCCCGGTGGACTTCGACCGGCGCTTCTTCTTCGCCTCCGGGTCGTTGCTGTCACCGCTCTCATCGCTCGGGTCATCGTCGCTCTCGGACGGGTTGCCCATGGCACCCGCGAGCGCGTCCAACTTCTGCGTCAGCGTCTCGAACTCGAGCTGCAGCTGCGTGGTGTCTGCACGCTCTGCGGACGCGATGAAGATCTTGCGCTTGAGTAGCTTCAGCTCCAGCTGCAGCTGCATGTACGCCTCGCGCAGCGCCTCGTACTGCGCCGCCTGCTTGGCAATCTGCGCCGCTGCGGCATCGAGCTTGGCCTCGCGCGCAGCAAGTGCCGCGTCGCGTGCGGCAAGCTCAGCGTCGCGTGCGGCGAGTTCGGCGTTGCGCTCCGCGAGCGCGGCCACGAGCTTGTCCACGAGCTCGCCGCGCTCTCCGGTCAACGACTCGAGGTCTGCCTTCGTCGCCATCGCTGGGTCGACTCATAGGATCTAGGATCCCGCTTGTCCATAGCCAGATCCGAGATTCTTCACGCACGCGCACGCTATCGGATCAATGCACCGACGGAGTGGTGTTGCGCTTCGCACGCGCGCGCGGAGGAGGCAGCTCTATGCCGTCTAGCAGCACGTCCAGCTGGTCCTCGCTCAGCTCCACCACGCGTCCTTCGTCGATGGGCTCGGGGAGCTGGAAGCGTCCACGGTCGAGGCGCTTGTAGAAGATGCAAAGGCCCGTGCCGTCCGCGAAAATCGCCTTGAGGGCGGTGCGCCGACGGTTGAAGAAGATGAAGAGTCCACCGGTGCGCGGCGAGCGGCCGACGCGTTCCTGCACCTCGCCTGCAAGGGTGTCGAAGCTCTTGTGCAGGCTCACCGGGTCGAGCGCGACGAACACCTCGATATCGGCCGGGATCATCGCACCACCTCCGGGCGCTCGAGCACCGCGAGCACGCGCGACAGCGTCTCCTCGTCAAACCCGCGCTCCACCTCCACGCGCACCGCCCCAACCGACAGCCGCACCCCGGTGCCGCGCGTCACGGACGTGGCCGTCACCGTCGGCCGCGTCGGACGCACCAGAGCCATCCGAATCTCCGCGCCTGACTTCGCGATCTTTCGCGCCGCCTTCTTCTCGTCCTGCATCCGCGCCGACCACGACCAGAGCCGGGTCACATTCAGGCCGCGCGCCTCGCAGTACGTCCGCGCCGTCTCCCCGCTCGCTCGCCACGCACGCACGTGATCGGGCCACTCACCCTGAAGTCTCTTCATCCCCCGAGCGTGGGGCTCGCTCCGCATCTCGTGAAGAGCGGGTCCATGCAGCGGTTACCCACCCAGTGGGGCTCAGCATGAAGCCATGGTTCCTCAGGTGATCGTCCGTGTTGGAAACACAGATGGAGAACACGATGCGGCGGAAGAGCTGAGCGAGGTCGACAGCTGGCTGGGCGCCGAGCCTCGCCATCAGGTCCACGAGCTCGAGGTAGCTCGCGCCCTCGTCCGCACCTTGTCCGTCGACGTGGTCTGTCAACGTCATCGCGGAAGCAAAGTGCAGCCGCTGTCCCCCAGGGCCGCGGTCGAACCGCCGGCTGAGAAAGGTGTGGTGCCCTCGTGAGGGCTCTCGCTGCGTTCCGAAGCGGCGCACCTGCGCCTCGGGCACGCTCACACCCGCGAGCTCGGCCAGCCGGCGCGTCGTCATTTCCCATGCGCCGATGTCCACGTCGTCCCTCCGACTCGGGAACTTGGCGATCCACAGTTGCCCACGTTCATCGCGGACACTCGCCTTGGGACGGGCTCCTCCGAGAGATCCACCAGGCGCAATCAGCATCCTGAGCCAGTGACCGTAGTCGGGGTCCGCTTCGACTCCCTCTCGCTCGAGCTGAAGGCTCGCGTGCTCCAACTCTCGCAGCGAGGTCCAGGGAGGGGACGCAAGCTCATCGTTGTCGTCCATGAACCTTCCGTCGACGCAGAACCGCAGGGCGCCCATGCGGTGCCCGTCGTGCACGCCGAGGAGGTAGTCAGACTCGACGAGGCGGCGCTCCTCTCGTGCTTCGGCGCGCGCCAGCTGGGCTTCCCGTCGCCGCATCAGGAGGCGTCCCCAACGCTCGGGCGACGAGTCCAAGAAGAGCCCGAAGCTGCTCCGGCTCTTGGCCGGGTATTGCGGACCGCCATAGAGGGCCAACGAGGGATCCAGCTGCTGCCTCGGGGCACTCTTCAACCAGTCCTCGTCGTACGAGAACGCGAACACCTCCTTGCCGCGCGCCGGCGTAGCGGTCAGCAGTCCCATGCACGTCGGCCCGTCGAGCCCCACCCAGTCAGCGACCACCTCGATCGACCGTTGCTCGCTCATCCGCCGTCACTGCCCTTCGTTGGGCCCCCGCCCACGTCGACCTCCGAGGCGGCGACGCGCTTCCGAGCGCGGCGTCGCGTGGGCAGGCCGGCGTCCTGCAGCTTGCGACCGAGCTCGTCGTCTCTCGCAATGAGCGCAAGGTCCTCGTGGAGTCCAAGGCTGTGGAGCACGTTGGCGTAGGACCCAAGCGAGACCCCCGGCTCACCGTTCTCCACCGCGCGTAGGGTCGGGCGCGACATGCCGGCCCGCTCCGCCACCAACGCCATCGAGAACCCGCGTCGGAGCCGGGCCAACCGGATGTTCTCGCCGAGTTCGCGCATCAAGCGAGCGACCATGGGGTGTGGGGTTGGACTCTGTCTTCCCATAACAGGAAGTAACGTATCCGAAATCGCTCGTTTGTGGAAACAGTATTTTCCTTTATTGCGTGCACGACGCGAGGGGGTGGATGAACCCGGACGCCAGGTTCCGGTTCCTCAGAGGACGTCAGCCTTCCACAGGCGTCCACCCGCGCTTGGCCAGCTCCACGTCGGCGGCCTCGGCGCGCGCGCCGTCCACCAGGATGGCGATGGTGGTGCCGCGGCGGAAGCGGGAGCGGCTGGTGATGGGCTCGACGGTCTTGCGGTGCACCAGCACGAGCGGGACGTAGGGCGGGTTGGACTCGCCGCCCGTGCCCAGCGGCGGGCTCTTGCGGTTGCCCGTGAAGCGGTACCACGCGACGGAGCAGCTCTTGGCGTCCAGCCGGCCGCTCCACAGCGGCACGTCCACTGCGCCCGCGAAGAGCACCTCGCCGCCGAAGTCGTCGATCATCTCGGGCGACACGCCGTGCTCCCACTTGCTGAGCCCGATGGCGAAGCGGATGTCGCGGTAGTGCAGGCGGGTCTTCTCGCCGAAGAGGTAGTTGACCTCCTCGTTGGCCGTGACCGCGATGGCCCCCGTACGCGTGCTCAGCTGCGCGCGCAGGTGCGTGTTCTCCTCCAGCGCGTTGCCCTGCATGGAGCGCACGTTGTCGGCCTCGAGCGCGCGGATGTTGTTGGGGTCGTTGTCCAGCGCCATGACCTCGCCCCCCTCACGGGCCAGCAGCTTGCATAGCTCGCGCGCCAGCGTGCTGCCGCCCACGACGACCCAGCCGTCGCCGCTCTTGCGGCGCAGGCCCAGCACGTGCGCGGCGAGGCCCCCGGTGAGCGCCGCCCAACCCACGGTCACCGCGATGACGAGGAACACCAGCGACGACAGCTCGCGCCCGCCCGGGATCTCGGCCGCGTCCAGCGCGTAGGCGAAGAGCGACGCCACCGCGGCCGCGACGATGCCGCGCGGCCCGAGCCAGGCCACGAACGCGCGCTCGCGGGCGGTGAGGTCGGTGCCCATGGTGCTGAGCGCCACGCTCACGGGGCGGACCACGGCGATGGTGCCCACGGCTACCAGCACGCCGCCCGTGCCCAGCGCGAAGATGTCGGCCAGGCGCACGTCGGCCACCAAGAGCACGAACAGCATCCCGATGAAGAGCGCCGTCAGCTGCTCTTTGAACTCGCGCAGCTCGCGCGCCACGTGCGTGCGTGAGTTGCCCACCACCAGCCCGGCCACGGTCACCGCGGCGATGCCGCTCTCGTGCACCACGGCGTTGGACGCCTCGAACACCAGCACGGCGAGGCTCAGCGTCATGACCGTCTCGAGCCCCTCAGGCACCAGCCCGCGGAAGCGCAGCAGCAGCGCGATGAGGGCGCCGCCCAGCATGCCCACGGCCACCCCGAAGAAGAGCCGCCCCACGATGACCGGGCCCGCCAGCAGCACCCCCTGGTCCGACGGCGAGAGCACCACCTCGAGCGCGACGGCCGCGGTGATGGCGCCCACCGCGTCGATCAGCACGCCCTCGGCCTCGAGCACCGTGGAGACGGGCTTCTTGACCTTCAGGCGTCGCAACAGGGGCGTGACTACGGTCGGCCCCGTCACGATCACCAGCGTCCCGAACAGCAGCGAGCGCTGCCAGCCCCAGCCCAGCACGACGGCCACCAAGATCATGCCCAGCACCATGCTGACCAGCGCGCCCACCGTGACCAGGCGCCGAATCGCCCGCCCAGAGCGCTTGAGGCGCCGCAGGTCGAGGCTCATGCCCCCCTCGAACAGGATCACGGCGACCGCGAAGCCCACCAGGGACGCCAGGCCATCGCCCAGCAGGGCGGGCTGCACCAAGTTGGCTCCGTCGGGCCCGAAGGCCACCCCCAGCACCAGGAGCGCCACGATGCCCGGCAGGCGCAGGTGGTGGGCCACGGTCTGCCCCAGCATCCCGGCGGCGAGGGCGAACGCGACGGTCAGGGGCGCGGACTGGTGGAATTCGAAGAAGGACACGAGCCGCGCAGCATAGCCCACGGGACTCGTTGCAGCGTCCCCACGGGCAGCCTAACGTGTAGTCCCGTTATGAACGCCTCCGCGCGCCCCTCCCAAGCCGACTTCGACCTCGTCATCTGCGGTGGAGGCCTCGCTGGCCTCGCCCTGGCGCTGCAAGTGCGCGCCGCCCTGCCGGACGCCTCCGTGGCCGTGCTGGAGCGCCAAGCGCGCCCGCTGCCCCTGGCCTGCCACAAGGTGGGCGAGAGCGCCGTGGAGCTGGGCTCGCACTACTACGCGCAGGTGCTCGGCCTGGCCGACTACCTGGAGAAGAACCACCTGTTCAAGAACGGGCTGCGCTTCTTCGGCGGCAGCGGGCGCGAGCCGCTCCACACGCGCACCGAGATCGGGCCCACCGAGTTCCCGGTGCTGCACAGCTACCAGATCGACCGCGGGCGCTTCGAGAACGACCTGCGCGCCATGGTGGAAGACGCCGGCGCCACGCTCATCGAGGGCGCCGTGGTGGGCGACATCACGCTCACGCCGCCGGGCGAGCTCAACCGCGTGGCCTTCAAGCGTGCGGACGGCACCCCGGCCGAGTTCAGCTGCCACTGGGTGACCGACGCCAGCGGGCGCGGGCGCCGCATCCAGAAGCTGCGCGATGCGCGCATCCCCGCGGACAAGCACGCCAGCTCGGCCTGGTTCCGCGTGAAGGGCCGGCTGGGGCCCGGCGACCTGGTGCCCAAGAGCGAAGAGGCCTGGCACGCGCGCGACGTGGACGACAACCGCTGGCTGTCCACCAGCCACCTCATGGGCAAGGGCTACTGGGTGTGGCTCATCCCGCTCGCCACCGGCTACACCAGCGTGGGCGTGGTGACCGACGCGCTGCACCACGAGCTGACCGACTACAACAAGGAGCCGCGCATGCGCGCGTGGCTCGAGCGCTTCGAGCCCGCCGTGGCCAGAGCCGTGGCCGACCGCGAGTTCGAGGACTTCCGCATGTACAGCGACTACCCCTACCGCTCACGCGAGAGCTTCTCGCTCGAGGGGTGGAGCAGCGTCGGCGAGGCCAGCCTCTTCATCGACCCGCTGTACAGCATGGGCAACGACTTCATTGGCCTCGGCAACACGCTCACCACGCGCATGCTGGCCGAGCAGCGCGCCGGCACGCTGACGGCCGAGCTGGTGGAGGAGCTGCAGGCCTTCTACCTGCACTGGGCCAAGGACATGGACCGCACCCTGTCCGGCAACAGCCTGGTCTTCCCGCACTCCCGCATCTTCGGCGCGAAGCTGTGGTGGGACTTCGCCATCTACTGGTCGTTCCACTGCCCCTACTACTTCGACAAGGCGCACCAGGCGCCGCTCGCCGAGCACAAGCGCTTCCACGCCATGCGCGGGCACTGGGCCGCACTGAACCGGCGCGCGCAGCACGTGCTCGAGACCTGGGCCGCGCTGATGCCCACCGAGCACAGCAACGGGCCCGCGCACATCCCCCTGCCCATGTACCCCTCCGTGCTGGTGGACCTGCACCTCGAGCTGCAGCACGCGCACACCCGCGAGGAGAGCCTGGCCCGCATGGAGAGCAACCTCACCATGGGCCGCGACCTGGTGGGCGAGCTCATCGCGCACGCGCTGCGCTCGCTGGGGCCCGACAAGGCGCGTGAGTTCGGCGAGCGCGTGGGCAGCGGGCCCGACCTGGAGCACGGGCTGGAGCTCACGTTGGCTCGGGCGCAGGCGGACTCGCTGCCGCGTCGGGAGCGGAATGCTGCCATGCCGCAGATCGGCCGCGACCTCGAGCGCGCGCTGGGCCGCGAGGCGGGGGAAGCGACGCTGGAGGAGCTGTACTCGGTCGCGTTCCCGGGCGCGTCGGAGCTGCGCAGCGCGAGCTGAGGGGTGAGCGCAAGCTTTTGGTCGAGCGCGAGTGCGGGCTCCGATCTTCCTCGCGCTTCCACACGCTGTCACAGGTCGTAGCGCGTGCCCGACCCAGTGAAGCCCACGGACAACGCCGAACACTCCTCGTCGAGCTGTACGTCGTACAGGCCCTCGAGGATCGGGCTCACGTCTTCGAAGGCGACGTCACCGCCGCGCAACGCGAGCAGCTGCGACACGCTCGACTCGAGCGCCTCCCGCGACAGCACGCCGCCCACCACGAAGTCGACGCCGTCCGACCGCAGCGTGCCTTCGATGACGACGTTCGACATGGACACGGCGATGTGCGTGGATGCGGTCCCCGTGTTGTAGGGGATGGCGAGATCGAGTCGGCCGAGGCGCTGGCGGAAGGAGTCTCCGCCCACGTTCAAGGTGGCCACGAACGGACCCGCGAGCGTGTCCCCGGACGCGTCCACCAGCTCCAAGAGCGCGCAGTTCCCGGCCCACTCGACCAACAGCATCGGGTCCGGCGGCATGCAGCTCATACTGTCTGCGGGACAGCTCAGCGCGTTGTCCACCACCGCGTGGAGGTCGATGGGATCTTGCGGAGTCACCTCCAGTAGGCTCGCCGCGAGGGCGATGAGCGAGTTGTCGACGTTGCCCGCAAAGTCCGCCACGCCACACCGATCGCCTGCGTAGTCGACGTTGTGTCCCACGGCATCGCCACGAGCCGCTTGCTCCAACGTCGGGATGGAGAAGCCTGTCAGCTGGTATTGCACCCACGAAGTCGCATGGGCGCACTCGCCCGTGTTGCAAAACACGCCGTTGCCGAAGAAGCCGTCCAGGCACTCGCACAGATACGCGGTTGCCGTGTCGGTGCAGGTTGCGTCCGGCGAGCAGTTGTGCGTGCCCAGCGTGCACTCGTCCATCGCGCTCGTGGAGGTGCACACACGGCCGTCGCCCACATAGTCAGGGGGGCACGCAGCGCACTGCGCCTCGCCATCTCCGCCAAGGCTGCACTGCACCATGGGGCTGATGGAGCAGCCCCCGTTGTCGATGGCGCACGTGGCGGGTGCGACCGGGTCGCCCAGTCCGCCGTCGACGGGCGTGCTGCCTCCCCCACAGCCAGTGATGAGCGCGGCCGCATACATGGCCAGAGCGAGTCGTGGTGGGTGGATGGTCATCAGTCCTCACTCTGTGAGCGCCGCCTTGCGCCCCCACCGTAGCATGGCCGGGTACCCGTTGGTGCGACACCGACGAGCTCGACACACCATCGAGTAGAAGCGTGGCTCGCGGGGAGACCAACGTCAGAAGTGAACTTCCCCCCGTCGAGCGGACAGGTTGACTATGCCGCCATCGCGGCGAGTTGGCACTTGAGTTCGAACTGGATGGGGCACTCGTAGTCGATGAACGAGTGCCTCCGCTTGGGGTTGTAGTAGCCGTCGATGTAGTCGCGGACGATGGCGATGGCGGCGTCGTGGTCTCGGGGCACGTGGTCGCCCAAGGCCTCCACCTTGAACGTCGCGAAGAAGCTCTCGGCGACCGCGTTGTCCCAGCAGTCGCCCTTCCGGCTCATGCTGGCGATGATGCCCGCCCGTTCAAGTTCACGGCGGTAGTCGCCGCTGGCGTAGGGACTGCCACGGTCGGAGTGATGCAGCAGCCCGGCAGGAGGGCGGCGCGCGACGAGGGCGGCTCGCAGGGCGTCGATGGCGAGGAAGCGGTCGTTGCTCGCGCTCGTCGCCCACCCCACGACGCGCCGCGAGAACAGATCGAGGATGGCCGCCAGGAAGATCCAACCGGCGTGGGTCCACACGGCCGTCACGTCGGTCACCCAAGCCTCGTTGGGGCCGGTCGCCGTGAAATCGCGCTCGAGGAGATTCGGCGCGATGGGGTCGTCGTGCTTCGAGTCGGTCGTGGCTCGGAACCTTCGCTTTCGCCGCGCCACGAGGCCGTGGTCGCGCATGACCTGGGCGACCTTCTTCTCACTCACGATGTCGCCGCGCTCACGGAGCTCACGGTGAACACGAGGGCTGCCGTATCGACCCTTGTGCTCGTCGAACACGGCACGCGTCTTCGCCACGAGCACGGCGTCGCGCTGCTCTCGTTCGGTCTCGGGCTCGGCCAGGTAGCCGTAGAAGCCACTGCGCGAGACTCCCAGTACGCGACACAGCGCGGCGGTGGGGAAGGCCACCTTCTTCTCGGCGATGAACGCATACCTCACGCGCTCTCCTTGGCGAAGAAGGTGGCCGCCGCTTTTAGGATTTCGCGTTCCTGGCGCAGCTGACGGTTCTCACGGCGGAGGCGGGCCAGCTCCTGCCGCTCGTCCGTGGTCAGCACGTCTTGACGAGCCCCGGCGTCCGCATCGCTACGTCGCACCCACTCACGGAGCGCCGTCTCGGTGAGCTCGAGCTCCCGCGCGACCGTCGGGATGGACTTCCCGCTCTTCACCAGCCGCACCGCATCGGACTTGAATTCAGGCGTGAACGAACGACGAGCACGCCGCGCCAGGGAGGGTTGTTTCTTCTGCTTCATCGGACACTCCTGCGCATTCTCGCGCTATCTCAGGTGTCCGCCAGGTGGGGGGAGGTTCAAAGCGCCCGACGAGCCCAAGCTGGAGCTGTCCGCGCGACACCTGGAGCGATGGCACGGCGCGGCGTTGCCGGGCATTGAGGCGCGCGCCACGGGCCATCATGATGACCCCACTGATGACGAGCGGCGACATCGTCATGGCCGCCGCGAGGGCTGCGAGTCCGGGCCCGAAGCTGATGCAGTAGTCTTCGCTGTCGGCGCAGGACTCGTAGCTCGACGCGCCGGCCGCCGCTCCGACGGCCATCCCCAGGATCCCCAACCCAAAGAGCGTTCCACCCGTTCGAACCAGGCGCCGTCCACGGTGCGGATGCCGCGTCAGGACGAGGCTCGCGGGCGGCGCTCCGAGCGCGGCCTCGCTTGCGTCTTGGGTCGCGGCCGCTTCGGCGGGGCTCGCCACGGGCGTGCACACCATCGGGACCTCCGGGGAGTCCTGCGCGCGCGCCGCTGACGTCACGCTCATCGCGAGCACGACCAAGACCCACCACCGAGACCCTCCGAGGTTGTCGACTTGCATGCCGAGTCCTTTTGCAACTCGTGGACCAGGCCCATTTGCGTTGCGAGATGCGGCCTGCGCCGTGAACGTGTGCGCGTCGTGCGTCAGCTCCGTGGTACGGACCTGTGCCTTTCGTGCGTCACCTGCGTGGTGCGGACGGCACACGTGCGCAGGGCCATGCAGGTGTTGGCTGACGACTGGCGCGCTCGCGAGGAGAGCCTCGATGCGCTCTGCCGAGGGTCACGAGCGTGGCGAGGCCGCGTCACTTCCTCGGGTGCGAGACGGCCGCGATTGGAACGCCCGCCGCCTCCGCCAGCTGACGCACGAGCTCCTCGCGGGGCATGTGATCGCGGATGACCACGAGCGCGAGCGCCCACCCGCGCGCGAGCTCGGGACCGAGCGCGAAGTGCGGGTGGCCCGGGTCGTCGCTCAGCGTCGTGAACGGCGCCGCGTTCCGCGTGAGCTCCATGCGGTAGATGCGCCCGTCATCGCGCCCAGCGAAGGACAACCAGGCTGGGTCTGCGTTCTCCGCGTCCCACCGAGCAACGGCCATCGCCTCGCCCGCGACGGACAGCACCTCGCACGCTTCGATTCTGGTCGGGAACTCCACGACGACTGGACCGTTGTCGCCCGGTCCGCTCGTCCACGTGGCTGCCCATCGAAGCGGCAGTCGCGCGAATGCGGCGAGGCGTTCGGCGACGTCGAAGTGTCTCGAGACGTCATCCGTGTCGCTCCGCAGCGTGATCGCGTAGATTTCTTGGACACTCATCTCGGCCCGCCGAGTCTATGCGAAGCTGGTCGTGCTCCTGAACGTCGCGTGTTGGGCGAGGCTCTCTCTGGACTTGATGCGGCACTTCCCCGGTGCATTGGAGCCGTGCCGCGCGGAAGGTCGAGGGCACGCGCGCAGCTCGCGCTCTGGCCGCGTCGGCGTGCTAGCGTCCAGCATGCTCCGTCGCATTGCGTTCGCCGGTCTGGGCGGCTTCCTCGGCCTCGTGTGCGGCGGGCTGCTTGGCTGGGGCGGCGGCATGGGGCTCGGTGAGCTTTTCGCATTGGGCCTCGAGCCCGCCGTCACCCTCACGTTGTGCGCCATCGCGGGCGGGGGCGGCGTCGGCTTTGGCGTCGGTGTCACCCTGGGTGCGCAGCGTGGACGCCGCTCTCCCGTGTGAACTCGCTCATCCGGGGCAGACACGCAGTCGCACGAACGCAAGCTCGAGTAGCCGCCCAGACCGGCGCATCGCCCAGTAGAGCCGGCCCGGACGACTGGTCTACGCTCCCTCCATGCACTTCGAGGCCATCACGCAGCTGCCGACGGCTTGGACCATGGCGTCCGGGCGCTTCGGCGTGCACCTCTTCGAAGGGGCCCTGACGGTCGACGACATGGTGGGGATGCAGCAGCGCGGCGACGTGTGGTACGCCGCCAACCCCGGGCGTTTGGTGGAGCTCGTGGTGATCTATCCGAGCGACAGCCGTATGAGCGGTGAAGAGCGCCGCAAGATGGTGGAGCTCATGAAGAACGGTGACTCGCGGCGCGACGCGTCGTCCACCGTCATCCTCGCCGAGGGGCTCGTCGCCTCGCTGCAGCGCAGCATCCTGACCGGGCTCCTGATGCTGGCGCCGCCGCCACACCCGGCGAAGATCTGCGCGGGCGTCGCACCCGCGGTCGACTTCCTCGCGCCGTTTGCGCAGGCGCTTCGCACGACGGTCACGCTCGCGGGGGTGAACCAGCTGCAGCGCGCGTTCGAGGCGCGGCCCGGGCGTCTGGTCGCGAGTGCTTGAAGTGTGGCGTCGTCGAGAGGGAGCGCGCGGTAGTATGCGGCTGTGACCACCAGCCCCCTCCTCGACCAGCTGCTCCTCGTCGACCGCCACGGCCCGCTCGTGCGCGCCTGGGAGGCCGCGTTCGAAGACCACGAGGAAGCGCGCATCGTCGAGGGCGACTTCTTCGCGTATCCGGCGGACGCGATGGTGAGCCCGGCGAACAGCTTCGGGATCATGGACGGCGGCTTGGACGCGGCGATTCGCGACACGCTGGGGCACGGGGTTCAGCGTGCGGTGCAGGCCCGCATCCTCGCGGACTTCCACGGCGAGCTCCCCATCGGCACGGCCGTGCTGGTCGAGACGGGCCACGCCAGCTGGCCGTTCTTGATCGCGGCCCCGACGATGCGTGTCCCCGAGGGCGTCGCGCAGACCGTCAACGCCTACCTCGCGTTTCGCGCCGTGCTCCTCGCCGTTCGTGCGCACAACGCCAGCGACCACGAGACGAAGATTGGGTCGGTGCTCTGCCCAGGGCTCGGCACGGGCATCGGAGCGCTCGACCCCACGCGGCGCGCGGTGCAGATGCGCCTCGCGTACCAGCAGGTGCGGGCGCCGGCACGGATCCCCTCGTTCTCCCAGATTCACGCGGCGCACCGCGCGTTGAAGACGAGCTAGGGCCTCGAGCGGCCATCACGTCGACGGAGGCGTCGAAGCCTGCGGCGCGAACTCGACGGCCGGCTCGCGCGCTACGTGAAGTAGATGATGCACGTCCACTCGAGCGGAGGAAACGCCTCCTCGGCCGCGCACAGGAGGTCCATGTCTTCTACGGTCAAGTGCGCCGTCGTGCTGGGAGCGAACCGGCACAGCTCGCTCTCATTGTCATCGCAGCCGTAGAATCGGTCGGAGAACGCAGCGACTTCGGCGGCCGTGACGCCTTGGTTCGATGGGACGTGCACCCAGACCACGTCGCAAAACGAGCCGGCTTGCAGCGGCGGGTAGTCGGGGCGCGTGTCGGGGAGATAGCACCCACCCCCTCCGTCTACGCGCACGATGGCCGCGTCTCTCGGAGGACCCGCATCCGCTGGCGTGACCGAGGCGTCGAAGGACGCGTCGGCTCCTGAGCCGTCCCGTACGACCGCCGCATCCGCGACCGCCACATCCCGCCCGGCATCGCTGCTCTCGACGGGATGTGCCTGGGCGCACCCCGTCACGGCGCACAGAGTCACCAACGCCAACGCCGATCTGCAGGTCATGCTCGCCTCCGCCATCGCCCGAGGATGTCAGCTCCCGGCTCGAGGCACAATCGTCACTGGAGCGAGCGGCCGCGTCGAATGCGTCGGATGGCGCGCCGCGCCTCGTGCACTTCGCGGGCGGCGTGGTCGATGACGTAGCCGAGCGCCGCCACCCCCAGCCATCCGATGACACCCACGGTCCGCGCACCGATGCAGGGGACAGACGCTGCCCCTGGGTGGCCACCCTCGGGACGCCCTCGACACGGCGTCTCCAGTTCGACATGCTGTAGCCATCTGAGGGGAGCGCGTCATCCCGGCGCCTTCGTCTGCGTGCGCAGCGCCCTCGGCGTCCGTTCGTTCATGCAGCTGGGGCTCGAGAGGCCCCCCGTGTGCTGTCATCCGATTGCCCCGTCGTCCCTGGAGAGCTCCATGACTCGTCCTTTGCTTCGCCCCTTTCGTCTCTCGACTCTCGCGCTGCTCGGCGCCGTCGCAGGCTGTGGAGGTGGCTCGAGCGAGTCCGTCGACATGGGGCAGGGTCGGCCCGACTTGCCACCCATTGTCATCGACGTAGAAGGCCCTCCCGTTCGGTACCGCATCACCGAGCTCCACGTCCCGACCCTCGAGGACGTCTGGGCTGGCGTGCCGGTGGGGCACAACGTGGACCGCCGCGGTGACGCATGCGGCGTCCCGGACTTCCCTGGTGGCGTCGACAACGCCTTGATCGATCTATCGACGGCGCTGACGTCGTTCGAACCGCCTACCGCTCCGGTGGACTTGCAGGCGGCCATCGATACGGCGCTCGCGTGCCCACCCGACGCGGAGCCCAGCGTCTGCACGCGCCTCGACCTCATCGTGACCGTGACTTCCGGTGTCGGCCTGACGGTCGTGTCGATCGAGGACGCTGAGGGCGCGTCGCTCGCCGCGCCGTTCGTGGGCAGCCTCGACGGGAGCGGAAACCTGCACGCCACGGCGATGGAGTTCACGCTGGCCATTCCGTACCAAGCGCCGGACGGGCCGGTGACCATCTCCTTGCGCGTCCGTGACATGCGGCTGAGCGCCACGATCACCGCCGAGTCGCTGACGAACATCGTCCTTGGTGGCGTCATCTACGAGGACGACTTCGAGGCGATGCTCATGGACGTCCTCCCGCGGCTGGGGGATCAGCCGACCTTCGAGGACGTCCAGAGCCTCCTCGCAGGGCTCTACGACGTCGAGGTGGAGCTCACCTGCTCCGCGCTCTCTGTAGGCTTCACGGGGGTCGCGACGGCGGTGGCAGCACCCGCGACGCCCGAGTGACCGCGCGTTCTTGCGGCCATGAACTACCCGGGTGCGGGGAGTTCGGAGGCAGCCTCGAGCAGCGCCACCGCGGACCCGAGCTTGTCCGGGTTCCGCATCACGTAGACCGCCACCACCTTGCCATCTTCGACGTCGAGCGCCGTGGTCTGCACGTTCCCCGCCACGTCGCGCGAGACGTAGCCAGGCAGCCCATTGATGCGTAGCGGGCCGGACCAAGTCTGGGGCATCGGCCCGAAGCGTGTGAGCAAGCTGTCGAAGAAGCGCAGCACGGAATCCGCCCCGCGCAAGACCTGCCGGACGGCCGCCACCTTGCCGCCGCCGTCGCTGTGCAGGACAGCGGCGCTCGCGAGCAGGTCGCGCAGCATCAGGGCGTTGCCGGTCGTCATCGCCGCGAAGAACGCGGTGGTGATGCGTGCTGCCTCGGCCTCCTCCACATGGAAGCGCTGCTTCGGCTCGCCCACGTGAGCGCGGGCCCTGGCCAGCAGCTGGCGACACGCGGCCTCGCTGCGTTCCAGCGCTGCGGCGATGTCGGCGTGCTCCATGTCGAAGAGGTCGTGCAGGATGAACGCCGCGCGCTCCAACGGGGACAGCCGCTCGAGCGCGAGCATCAGCGCCATTGGCGCGTCGATTCGGTCATGGAGCGAAGTGTCTGCGACGGCGCGCTCGTGCTTCAGCACGGGCTCGGGGAGCCACGGCCCCACGTAGGCCTCGCGGCGCGCCCGCGCCGACTTCATCACATCCAAACACAGCCGCGTCACCACACGGGCGAGCCACGCGCGCGGGTTCTCCACCTCCGCGTCGTGGTCGCGGTGCCAGCGCAGGAAAGCGTCCTGCACCACGTCCTGAGCATCGGTGAACGAACCGAGCATGCGGTACGCCAGCCCCGTCAAGAACGGCCTGTGCCGCTCGAATTCCATCACCGATGCGTCCGGGGTCAAGGGGTCACGCTGCCTCTCGTGCGGCGCCCTTCTTATCATTCACGTGCACCACCCGGAAGCCCACGGCGATGCGGTTCCACGTGTTGATCACGCCGATCAGCAGCGTCAGGTCCACCACCTCCTTCGGCGTGAACAGCCCCTGCAGGGCCTCGTAGTCGGCGTCTGGGGCCTGCGTCTCATGCACCAGCGTGAGCGCCTCGGTCCACGCCAGCGCCGCGCGCTCCCGCGGGGTGTAGAGCAGGGACTCGCGCCAGGCCGAGAGCAGGTAGATGCGCGCCTCGGTCTCGCCCGCCGCGCGGGCGTCTGCGGTGTGCATGTGCAGGCAGTTCGCGCATCCGTTGATCTGCGACGCACGGATCTTCACGAGCTCCTGCAGGCTGTGCTCGAGGCCGCTCTCCGTGACGTAGGTCGAGAGCGCGAGCATGGCGCTGATGGCTTCGGGGGCGGCGGTGAAGGGCTGGATTCGCTTGCTCATGGTCATTCTCCGTTGGGGTTACGGACGCATGACGAGGCAGCTCCGGGGCCTGTGACATGAGCGGCGCATGTTTTTCCGGCTGGCTGCGGCGCGCGGACGCCGAACGTGCACCGGGCGCAGCTCGGTCGAGCGCGTTCGCGAGTCAGCCCCGCCGCTCGCCACCGCGTCACCAACCGCCCTGCGATGGCCAACGTGCGACCCGTTGCGGCTGCGCCTACACTGGGCGGGCCGAGCCACCATCATGCAGACACATCGCGGACGATGCCTTTGCGGCACAGTTTCATTCGAAGTCCAGGGCGCGCCCTCGGCCTTCTTTCTCTGCCACTGTAGCCGTTGCCGAAAGGTCAGCGGCTCGGCCCATGGCGCCAACCTGTTCTTCCCTGACGGTGAGATCCACTGGCTGTCGGGGCACGCCGACGTCCGGTCGTTCGCGTTGCCCGAGACGAGGTTTGCTCGTTCGTTCTGTGTGACCTGCGGGTCGGCGCTGCCCTATCGCGCCGCCAGTGGGCGCGTCGTCGTCCCGGCCGGCAGCCTCGACACCGAGGTGGCCAAGCGACCCGACGCGCACATCCAGGTGGCGAGCTGTGCGAACTGGGACGATGCCCTGCACGACGTCCCGCGGTTCGACGCCTATCCAGGGTGAGGCGTGGCCCGCCGCTGCGCGCACCTTGGCGCCTGCGTCGTGTCGGGGCGTCGTGCTCAACGTGCGTGGTGGCCTGCGCCGTCGGGAACATGGCGTGCTACGACCGGGGATGACCCACGAGCTGCGCGCCGTCATCTTCGACCTCGATGGAACCCTCGCCGACACGCTGACCGACATCGCTGCGGCCGCGAGCGCGACCTTGGGTGAGCTCGGGGTGGGCCCCTACGAGCTCGAGCAGTACCGCGCGTGGATCGGCGGTGGTGCTCGTCGCCTCATGGAGCAAGCGCTCCCCGCAGACCAGCAGCACCGGCTGGACGAAGTCGACGCGCGCTTTCGCCAGCACTACGCCGCGAACCTGGTCGTCGCGACCGCCCCCTACGCAGGGATCCCGGCGGTGCTGGACGCGCTCGCCGAGCGCTTCACCCTCGCGGTCCTCAGCAACAAGCCTCACGCCATGACGACGGAGATCGTCGCGCGCGTGTTCGGCGCCTGGGACTTCGCCGATGTCGTGGGGAAGCAGGACGGCGTGCCCGCCAAGCCCGACCCCACATCCGTGTTGGCCATGGCCGCCCGGCTCGGCGTCGACCCGAGCATGTGCGCCTACGTCGGTGACACGGACATCGACGTGCAGACGGCGACCGCAGCGGGGATGCTCTCCGTAGGCGTGTCATGGGGCTTTCGCGATGCCGAAAGCTTGGTGGCGGCTGGAGCCTTGCGCTTGGCGGCCTCGCCGGAAGACCTGTTGCGCTGTCTCATCGGTGACGCGTAGCCGGGCAGTCGCAGGTGAAGCGGGGCCGGCTTCGGGTACGTGGACGTGGCGGACACCGCGCATGCCCCGAAAGCCTGGCGTGCCACACTGACGCGACGGCGCGCTCCGCTGCGTGGAATCTTTCCCGCCAGGTGTGGTTAGGTGACCGGGTCCATGGTGTTCCTCCTCTTTGCCGCCGCGTTCCTCGCCTTCGGCATCAGCGCCGTGACGGGCGGCGGAGCGAGCCTCGTGCTCGTGCCGCTGCTCTCCGCGACATTGCCCGTGGCGTCGGTCCCGGCCGCGCTCTCCGTCGGCACGGGGGCCAGCTCGGTCGCCCGCATCGCCACCTTTCGCCGCGACATCCGGTGGGACGTGGCGTGCCGCTTCGTGCCCGCGGCGCTCCCCATGGCGGCCCTCGGAGCGCTCACGCTGCGCTACGTGAACCCCGCCTACGTGCAGGTGGTGATGGCGCTCTTCCTGATCGCCAACCTGCCCCTGCTGCTGCAACGTGCGGACTCGGAGCCCGGTGAGGGAGCGGCACAGGATGTCCCCGCCCCGGTCACGGCGCGGGTGGTCGCGATCGGTGCCACGGCGGGCTTCCTCTCCGGGCTCACGGGTGCCGTGGGTGTGCTCTTCAATCGCTTCTATCTCGAGCTGGGGCTGACCAAGGACGAGATCGTCGCCACCCGTGCCACGAACGAGGTGCTGATCCACCTGGTGAAGCTCGCCATGTACGCGTATCTCGGGCTGCTGACGCGCGACGCGCTCGAGACGGGCGCGCTCGTGGCGGCTGCGGCGGCGCTCTCGGCGGTCGCGCTCAAGCCAGCGTTGCGTCACGTGCCACGCGCGACGTTTGCGCGCATCGGCTACGCGGCCATGGTCGCGTCAGGGGTCGCGCTCTTGGTCTCCTCCGCGTCCCGGGTGGTGGAGTCCGACCGCATCTCGATCGACCACCGGCCCATCCTGGGCGGGGCCGATCTGGCGCTCCACTGGCGCGACTCGGCCATCGCGCTGGAGCTGACCTACGACGAAGGGCTCGAGGTCGAGCTCCCCATCGACGCCGCCGAGCTCACCGACGCGCAGCACGCGCTGGTCGCGCGCGAGGACCCCGGCTCGGACGCCATCGAGTATGAAGTGGTCTATGGGGCCGAGGCGCGCCACTTCGAGGCGTACTACCTGCGCGCGGGGCAGCTGCTGCGGAAGGTGACGTTCGACGCCGACGGACGCCTGATCGACGAGGGCACCTGAGCCGTCCGAGGAGCGCGGTCAGCGCTCCGCGTACTTGCGCAGGCCCTTGCCGATGGATGTGCTGAGCACGCTCTGGAGCAAGCGGCCCGTGCCTGGAATCGTGGGCTCGAACGTGATCACGTAGTGCAGGTGCGAGCCGCTCTGCGTCTCCGAGAAGGTCAAGCGACCGAGGTGGTTCTTGACGCCGGGGCCCTGGGTGACCTTGTACTCGATCAGCCGATCTTTCTCGAAGGTGACGATGGTCTCCTCGAGGCCGAGCAACGCGGGACCCACGCCGCGCACGGACCCGAGGCCGCTCTTGCCCCCCTCGCCATGGCCGTCTTTCAAGTGCCGCATGGGGGCCCCCAGGATACGCCCCAGGTTCTCGTGGTCGGACACGTCCGCGAAGACACGCGCGACGGGGAAGGGAAAGTCAAAGTGGAGGTCGACCTTGCGTTGCATCCGCGGAGGGTAGCACCGCGTCGGGTCAGGCAACGGGAGGCTCATTCTCGTGTGTGCAGCGCGTGGTGTCTGGGACGTGCGCCGCGCAGGGGGGGCGGCACGTCGGTCTGCTTGTGGCCGTGTGCTACCGTCGCTTCGTGCGACCCGCCCAGCTCATCGTGCTCTCACTCCTCGTTTCGCTCTCGGCCCTCGTCGGCGGATGTGGGAGCGGGAGCGCCGAGCCGCAACAGACGACACCGGCGGATACCGCAGCACACGGAGACACGGCCGACCCCGAAGATCCGGCCGCCGGCTCGGAGACGGCCCCGGCAGACCTGGCCAGTGACGACGCACAGGACGCCGCGAGCGACACGTTCTGTGACGGGACGGACGACTGCGGAGCGCTGGGCGCACTCACCAGCGAGTCCAGCGGCGGCGACTTCGGGATGGGCGGCCTCGGCCGGGGAACCGCCGAGGGCAGCGCCAGCGCGGCCGCGCCCCTGCCTCCAGCGAACGTTCGGCACGTCGTCGTGCGCGGGCTCGACGAGCAGGTGGTGCGCCGCGTCCTGCGTCGTCACCTGAACGAAGTGCGTTTTTGCTACGAGCAGGCGCTCCGGCAGCAGCCCGGCGTCGAAGGGAGCGTCCAGGTCGAGTTCGCGATCGACGCGCGAGGTCTCGTCAGTCAGTCGCGCGCGACCGGAGGGACGGCGGAGAGCGCTCGCCTGAGCGATTGTCTCGTGCGCGCCGTTCGTCGCTGGACCTTTCCCTCGCCCCCAGGCAATGGCGACGCCCAGGTCGCGGCGACCTATCAGTTCGCGCTGGCACCGGCGGCAGCAACCTCGCCCCAAGTTGCCATCGGTCCCGCGCTCCTCCAGCGTTGCGCGCCAGACGAGGTGACGCCCCGCCCGACGTCGCCGGCCACGCTGCAGCTGGACCCCCCGGTCGGCGGGTGCTGGTTGACCAACGGGTTCGGCGCGCCACCCTCTCCGCGCCCCGCGACCGAGGTCCTCGCCGTCGCGGACGAGGCCGCACTCGGCGCGTTGATGAGCTGTCCGCCCGGGGGGCGAGCACAGGCCGCGCCGAACACCAGCTACTTCACGCTCGCGGACGTCCACCGCAGCGCGGACACATGGGAGGTGGCGTTCGCCGTGGACGACGGTCAGCGCGTTCACGCCGGGCTGCGACTTCGCCGGGCGTGTCAGGGTGTCGCGCCGCGCGAGGTCCTCGCCACGACGCTGATGGCGCTCGCGGGAGGCGGCCGCGCGCTCACCGTCCACCGCTGCGAGCCGGACCCGACGCCGTGCCCGCCGGTGCCCTGAGCGCACCGCGCCCGACCTGCGCCGCGGTCGCCGCGTTCCGTACCGGGCAGTGTACGCTTCGCCGATGCGCATGATCTTTCGGGCCCTCGCGATCTGGACCGTGGCGACGTTCGGGCTGTTCGTGTACGGCGTCGCGTGGCTGGCGCTCCTCATGCGGCCGGGAGCGGAGCAGCGCGCCGCGCGCCGCGCCCACGTGAAGGGCGTCATCCTGCGACGGAGCCTCTCCGCGCTGGGCGCAACGTTCGTCAAGCTCGGGCAGGTCATGAGCACACGCATCGACCTCTTCCCGATGGAGACCATCGCGGAGCTCCGTAAGCTGCAGGACGCGCTCCCGCCGTTTTCGTTCCGCGAGGTGGAGCGCACCGTACGTGAGGAGCTCGGGCGGCCCGTGACGGAACTCTACGCAGAGTTCGACCAGCAGCCCGTCGCCGCTGCCAGCGTGGCCCAGGTGCACCGGGCGCGGCTGGCCGACGGCGCCGAGGTCGCCGTCAAGGTCCTGCGACCGCAAGTGCGCGAGACGGTCGAGAAGGACGCCGCCGTGCTCGTCACGCTCGCGAAGGCGGTGGCGCTGCATCCGGGCCTGCGCCTCTCCGACCCCGTGGGGCATGTCGAGGAGCTCATCCAAGGCATCCGCGACCAAACGGACCTGCGCCGCGAGCAGACCAACTACGCGCGCTTCGGCGAGAACTTCCGCGACGAACCCCGCCTGGTGTTCCCGAAGGTCTACCCCGAGCTCTCGAGCGCGCGCGTGATGACCATGGAGTTCATTCACGGGTCCAAGGTGGACGCGCTCCCCGAGGGCGACCACAGCGACCTGGCGAACCTTCTGTCGCACATGTTCCTCGAGATGATCTTCAACCACGGCTTCCTGCACGTGGACCTCCACCCGGGGAACTTCGTGGTGCAGGCCGACGGTCGCGTCGCCGTCTTCGACGTGGGGCTGGTGAAGGAGCTCACCCCCGAGCTGCTCGACGAGTTCGTCGACTGGAACCGCTGCCTCGTGATGGGCACGGCCAACGACTTCGTCGCGCACATGAAGGTCTACCACACGTACGTGGAAGGGACGGTGGACTGGGACGCGCTGGTGGTGGACCTCGAGCGCTTCGTGTCGAGCTTTCGCGGCCTGAGCAAGGAGGAGATTCAGGTCGGCGAGCTGCTCGATCAGGCGTTCGCGCTGGGGCGCAAATACAAGGTGCACCCCAAGGTCGAGTTCGCGCTCATCATGGTGGGCGTGCTGACCTCCGAGGGCGTCGGGAAGATCCTGGACGCCAAGACGGACATGCTCGCGGAGATGAGCCAGTACCTGCTCCCCCTGCTGATGGCCCGGGCCACGAAGGGCATGCTGCACGCGCAGGCGCAGTGAGCGTCGCGTGCACCGCGGGTGACGCGAGAGCCCTTCAGGCTTCCTTCCGCTCGCTCATCGGGTACGAGTGCATCCGGTGGTGTTCGATCGGCGACGCCAGCAGCACGCCGCCTCGAAGCTTGCCTGCGCGGCCCAGCTCCAACGCGCGCACCATCAGGCCCGCTTCATGTCGTGCGTGTTGCTCGTCGCGGGGGAACAGCGTGGCGCTCCCTCGGCGGGTCATGACCATCGGCCAGTTCGAGTAGTGCACCTCGCCCAGCATGTAGGCGAGTCCGTCACGGCTCTTCACGGCGTCCACGCGCGTCGCGCCGCCACGTGGGAACAGCTGCGCCCGGCGAGCGTCGTCCAGGTTCACGTAGGCCCAATTCTGTGTGTGGTCGCCGAACACCTCGCTGTAGGAGAGCTTGAGGAAGTCCAGCCCCGGCTCGTTCGCCAGGATGGCGAGGGAGCGCGCGAAGAGTGAAGGCACGTGCGTGCGGAACCCGTTCTTGCACATGTCAGCGCGGCCGTTCAGTAGTCACCGTTCTGGGGGCCTGCCATAGTTCGGCTCGTGAGCGCGACCGTCACGATCATCGTCACCCCCGCGGACGACGAAGAGGCCTTCGAGAGCATGACCGTCGACGAACGCCGACGGAACGGTCACGAGTGGGTCGAGTTCCAGCTCGGATCGGGGCGCCTGCTCGACACGTTCTTCATGAAGGCGACCGACGTCGACCTCTCCGTGCTCGCGTGTGGGGATCGCAGGCGCGAGGGCGGCGTGTTGCAGACGAACCTGCTCGCTCGCGAGAACGTCGCCCGCGTCATCGCGCAGCTGGAGAAGCTGCTCGAGGTAGATGCGGACGCAACGGCGCGCGCCCTGGGGGCGCATGCCGGCGCCGGTTCGGATGTCGAACGCGTTGCGGCGGCGCTGAGTTCAGGGACGTGGCCCGACGGCGGTGATCCCGCCGAGGAGTCGGCGGCGTTCGCGCGGCAGCTGCTCGTCCACGCGGTCCTCGCGAGAGACGCTGGCATGGGGGTGTGCTGGGAGTACCGCGGCAAGGTACGGGTGTAGGCGCAGCCGGTGCGCTGACCCAGGTCGGCTCGGAGCCCCCTTCGGTGGGGTCACGGGGTGTGGGCCGAGCGCGCAGACGGTCGGGTGCGGTACACGCCGACGATCACCAGGGCCTCGACGAACGCCGCGAACGCCCCCGCGAGCGACTGTCCCACGAAATACAGCGCGCCCACGCCGCCCGTGCTGGCCAAGCTTGCGGAGCCCGTGGAGAGGAGCGCGGAGAGGACGAAGAACACCACCGCCACCACGGCGCGCGGCACCGACCACAGGCGTCGTCTGGGGCCAGTCGCGTGCCTCTCTGCAGCGTACGTCCACAGCGCCAGCAGCGGCCCGGTCGCGGCGAGCACGATGAAGAACGACCAATCCGACCGGGGGATGTGGTGCTCACGGAGTCCGTTCGCGATGCCCAGAAGACCGACGATGGTGGCGGCGGTGCCGAGCGACGCGTGGATGATCGTGGCGAGTCGAAGAGGCGTCATGACGGGTCGTCCTGGGACGCGGGATGGTACACCCGCAGCTCAGCGTGTGCGGCGCTCTAGTCAGGGGGATCTCTGGCACGGTCAGGACATCGAGCAGATGTTCCCGACCTACGCATAGCGGCGTGGCCCTCGGGTGACGGGCCATCCACGCGCGGGCGGCGTACACTGTGGCCGCATGAGGGCGACGGTCACCGAGGTTGCGAAGGAGCACGACGACGCCTGGCGGGTTCAGCTGAGCACGCTCGTGGGCGACGTCTTCGTTCGAGCGCGGTGCACGCACGAGGGGATCGCGCTTGGTTCCTCGTGTTCCGCCGAGTTCGACGTCGGCGAAACGCTTCGGATGGGGGGCAACGCCAGCCTCTCCACATCGGCTTCGCCCTCGCTGCGCGACCAGCAGGGGCGCATTCGCATGACGGGACACGTCGAAGCGATCGACCCGGAAGGCGTCGTCTATCTACGCCTCGCCACGGACTGTCTCGTCATGGCCGACGCAGCTCCCGGGGAGTTCGCGGTGGGAACCTGGTTGGAACTCGACTTGGATGCCACCAAGGTGGTCGCGTCCCTGTGCCTGGCCCCGCTATGCTGAAGAGCCCATGAACGAGGCGCCTTGCCATGAATGAGACCGCGTCTCCGTCGGACCGTCCCATGTCGCTGGGCGCGCTGCTGCTCGCGACATGGAGCGACGGGCTCGGCTTCGGCTTCCTCGCCGTCATCATGGTGCCCGCGTGGTTCTGCCTGGTCGGGCTGCCGCTGAGCGGCCTCGCTGCCATTGGTCTGATGAGCGCACAGCTGCGCGTGGCGGTGCCGGACTCACAACCCCCGAAGGACCGCCACCGGGCCTTCAAGCGCACGTTCTGGGCCTCCGCGTGGACCCTGTCAGGAGTCGGCGGATACATCTGTGCGGTGGCGTGTGCGTCCGGCCTCGCGCACTACGTCGAGCGCCAAGACCCTTCGACCAGCCCCACCGGAGCGGCGCTCACGTTTGCGCTCGCGGCGGGCTACTGCGTCGCGGTCACGCCGTTCGCGTTCGTGCCCATTCTGCTGCTCGACGAGCGCCGCCCGACGGGGTTCACGGACGTGCTGGTGAGCTCGGTCGCGCTCGCGACGCGCGACTTTTGGCCGCTGCTGGGGGGTGCGGTGCTGGCGGGGCTGAGCATGGGTCTCCCGCTCTGGCTCGCCGTCTACGTGGGCAACCCCGTGTTCTGTGCCGTGTGGCTCCTCGCGCCCTGGGTGACCAGCGGCATGCTCGTCCAGCGCTACGCGCGGCTCGCGCCGACCGTGCCACCGGACCCTCGCGAAGCCGCGCTGCCGACCGCGGGCGTCGTGCTGCTCGGCGTGTGGGCCGCCCTTGCCACGCTGGTGGCGTTGGTGCTGGCCCGATTGGAAGTCGGTGACGGCGCCTCGATGAGACTCTTCAGCGAGACGCAGCTCGCAGTCGTGGTAGTGCCCGTGGGGGTGGGTTGGCTCGCGGTGGCGGTGCTCCTCGCTCGCGCCTGGTCGCGCGCGCGCGCCGTGCGCCTGCTGCTGGCAGGCACTGCGAACGAGACCGCGGCCTTCACGGGCGAGCTGCTGATTGGAGACGCGGCCAGCGTCACCGCGACACGGGCGGGCATCGAGGTCGGCGGCAGCGTCTGGGTCGTGGGCCGGGAAGCCCGGGTACAGGTCCCACCGGGTGTCCACACCACCCCCAGCTCGCTCGAGCTACCGCCCACGGCGCTCGCCGCAGGCGCACCCGTCACGGTCGTCGGCACCTTCCGCGTGGTGGCGCAGCCTGGACTCCGGGCGGCCTCCCTCGATTGGCCGAGCCGCGCCTGGCTGCTGGTCGGCGACTATGCGAGCGCACGCGCCACCCTCGCCCGTCGCGCCACACGCTGGACCATCGCGCTGCTGCTGCCGATCTTGTTGCTGGCCACCGTGACGTCGGGTGCGCTCATGCTGGACCTGGCCGAGCAGGCCTGGCGGACGACGCGCGGGTGACGGTTCACTTCGCGCCTGGTGTGCGCAGCAGCTGCGGCGGGTCTCCCATTGGCGCGTCGCTTGCGCGCGCCATGGGAGCGGGCGATGCACGTCTCCTCCGCGCGTCATGACCGATCGGCGCCTTCCGCCTCTCCGCTCGCGACCTGGCACGCTTGCTGCTTTCCATGCGGAAGATGGTCCCCAGGTTCGCTGAGGGTGAGGACGGGCGACCCATCGTCAATCCTTCCCCCAGAGGTAGACCCGTGAACGCTCCCCCCAGTTATTCACCGCCCGACTTTCGCATCGAAAGCGTCGAAATCGCCGATGGAACCTTCTGGGTCGGCAAGCGCGCAGAAGGTGGGGTGTTCCACGCCAACCCCTACCTGCGCACGTTCCGTGGACGCGCTGACGGCGGACGAGAGTCTGCGTTCCACGTGCTGATCGACCCGGGCTCCAGCAGCGACTTCACCTTCGTCCACACGAAGGTCTCCGGCCTCATTGGCGGGCTAGACAAGCTCTCCGCCTTGTTCATCAACCACCAGGACCCGGATGTCGGCGCGTCTGCCTCCATCATCATGGCGCGCTATGCTCCCAAGGCGTCCATCCTGTGCTCGGAGGATACCTGGCGCCTGATCGTGCACGGCAACCTGCCGCGCGACCGCTTCATGGCCACGGAGCGGTTCGCCAACGGCATCAAGTTGCCCACGGGACAGCGGCTGCTCCCCGTGCCTTCGCCGTTCTGCCACTTTCGCGGCGCCGTCATGCTGTACGACCCGCAGACGCGGGTGCTCTTCAGCGGCGACTTGTTCGGGGGCCTGACCGACGGGAACGACCTGCGCCTGGACGCGGACGAGTCCGACTGGGCGGGGATCCGCGCGTTTCACCAGCTGTACATGCCCGTCAACGCAGCCCTCGCGGGTGCGGTGGCGGCCATCCGCGCGCTCGAGCCTGCTGTCGAGGTCATCGCGCCGCAGCACGGGCGCGTGATCCGCGGGGCGCTCGTGGCGCAGTTCCTGGACCGCATGGCGCGCCTGCCGGTGGGCCTGGACATCATGGACGAGGCCTCCGATCCTTCGTCTCTCCAAGCGTGGAACGCCGTCGCGCAGCGCGTGTTGGAGGTCGCCCGGGGCTTCTTGGGGCCTCAAGCCGAAGCCAAGCTCGCCGAGGACGGCGACCTGGCTGACACGCTGCGCTTCGACGGTGGGCGCGTGTCCATCGAGAGTCTCGGCAAGTGGACGGTCGAGCGTCTGGTCGAGCGGCTCTGCGTGAACGAACCCAGCGAGATCGTCGGGCCCATCATGGTGGAGGCGACGGTCGCGGCGACGGAGTACGACCTACCGACGCCCCACTTGGACATCGAGGGCGCGTTCGCGGGCGAGACACCGACCTCGCTCGCAGTCGGCTGAGGTGGGTCGACGAGGGCGGGCGCCGTGCCCGCTCGGTGTCCCCGTCCTACCCTGGCAGGGAGACGCCGTGTCATGCTCTACCCGGCAAGGGACCTCGCGCATCCACCATGACCATGAGGGACGAACCGACCGCATGAACACCGATCTCCGGCTCCGACGCTTGTTCAAGAACATCTCGTTCGCCGCGCTGGCCGCCCAAGCCAGCAGCTGCTCCGACGCGCACTCCGTGAGTCGCGGCGGGTTCGACCTCACGGTCCCTTGTGACGATGCCGCCCTCGTCGCCGGCGCGCTTCACGCGGTGGACGGCGACTACCTGGCGATTCGCGTCGGCTACCTGCCCAACGCCGACGACGGCCCCCCTCCGCCCGTCATCTACGGTGCGGCAGGGGTTCCGTGCGCCACGGCGACGGACACGGCGGCCTGCGAAGAGGCGTTCGCTGCGCTCCCGGAGGACCAGGGGTGGGGCTCCGACGTCATCTTCTGGCCCGAGAGGTATCGATCTCGCACGCATCTGATCTGGACCCGCGGCGACGAGGTGGGCGTCATCACGACTGACGAAGAGCTGCTGGCGTTCCTGGGCACCATCCACGATCCCGAAGCGGCCGCGCTGGTTGCGCGCTTCGTGGCTGGGCACCGCATCGTCTGTGATGGTCCCAACGCGCGCGTGGTCGACGAGGGGGTGGAGCTCGTCACGTCGACGGGCTCCGCGTGCGGGAGGGATACGTTTCGCAGCGAGAACATCCTGCTGATCGCGCCGGACGGAACGGCGACCGTGCAGCGCAGCGTCGTGGTCGAGGTGGGTGACCCCAACTGCGTGATCGGGCGGCTCACCACGGGCGCGGAGCTTCCTCCGCACGCGCGACACCAGGCGCTCGGGGCCTACTTCGCGGAGATGGCGGCCCTCGAGGCGAGCGCCGTGACCGCGTTCGAACGCCTGGCCCAGGAGCTGCACGCGCTAGGCGCCCCCGCAGAGCTCGTTCGTCGAGCTCGGGACGCGCGTGACGACGAGACACGTCATGCCGCCCAGGTGGGCGCGCTGGCTAGCCAATACGGCGCCTTGCCGTTGGAGATCGAGCCTCCATCGACGCTCACGCTCCGCAGCGCGCTGGACGTCGCGCTCGAGAACGCGCGCGAGGGCTGCGTGCGCGAGACCTTTGGCGCGCTGGTCGCTACGCACCAGGCGCAGCACGCCCGAGACCCGCGTGTGGCAGAGGTGCTCGGGGTCATCGCGGAGGACGAGACGCGTCACGCCGCGCTCGCGTGGGACTTGGCCGCCTGGCTCAACGGCGTGCTCACGCCCGCCGAACGTGTGGTGGTCCACGCCGAGCGTACCTACGCGCAGCGTCTCTTCCGCGATGGCGCGACCCACGCGCTCGACGAGGCGGCGCGCGAAGCGGCTGGGCTACCGGACACCGGCATGGCGCGCGTGCTGTTCGATGCGCTCTCCGCGCAGCTGTGGAGCTGACGGCGGTACTACCCCGCCACCTGCGCGGTCCACGCCGGCAGGTTGTAGTAGTTGGTCACCCGCGTGATGCGTCCGTCCGCGATCTCGAAGAACGCTCCAGCCGGGAGCGTGTACGTCTGCCCGTTGGCCGCGGGCAGGCCCTCGTCCGTGGCCATGTACTCGCCGTGCACCACGAACTCGGCGGCGGCCCGCGTCCCGTCCGGGGTCTGCATGACCACGATGTCCGAGAGGCGCTCGCGGTAGCAGCGGCTCATCTTGGCCATGAACGACGCGAACGCGGTCGCGCCCACCTGCCGCTCGCCCTGGTTGACGTCGTGCACCACGTCGTCGGCCAGGAGCGCCAGGAAGGCGGGCATGTCGTCGGCGTTGAAGGCGGCGTAGTACGCCTGGACGAGCTCGGTCGCGGTCATGGGTCTCTCCGGGGTGTGCTCGCGGCGCTTGGGCCGCGGGCCCCGCATGATAGATTCGGCGCCGCTCATGGACATCCAATTGCTGCACGGGTCCGGCATCGCGCCCTACATCGACGAGGTGGCGCGCCTGCGCATCACCGTCTTCCGCGACTTCCCCTACCTGTACGACGGCACCGTCGAGTACGAGGCCGAGTACCTGGCGACCTACGTGCGCAGCGAGGACAGCCTGTGCGTGCTGGTGCGCGACGGCGACCAGGTGGTGGGCGCCTCGACGGCGCTCCCGCTCGAAGACGAGTCCGAGGCCTTCCAGCGCCCCTTCGTTTCCGCCGGCTGGGACGTGCCGCGCATCTTCTATTACGCCGAGTCGGTGCTGCTGCCCGCCTACCGCGGCACAGGGCTCGGGGTGCGCTTCTTCGAGGAGCGCGAGGCCCACGCGCGCCGCCTCGGGCGCTTCGGCTACTGCGCCTTCTGCGCCGTCCAGCGCCCCGCCGACCACCCGCGACGCCCGGCGGACTACGTGCCCCTCGACGCCTTCTGGGCCCGGCGCGGTTACCAGCATCACCCCGAGCTGCACACCGAGTACCGCTGGCGCGATCTCGATGAAGAGAGCGAGTCGCCGAAGCCGATGTCCTTCTGGATCAAGCCCCTCGATCCGAGCTGACCAAGGGCCCGACGGGAGGACCGCCGCACCCTGGACGGGCGCCCGGGCGTGCGGCCGTCATCGAGAGCGCTGCAGCGCTGCGTCAGCTTCTGTCAGCATGGTCCGGGGGCTTGCCGCCCCGCCCTTGCGGGCAACACGCTGGCGCCCCACGATGCTCGCCCATGTCCCCCCCGGCCATCCTCTCCATCACGGGTCTGAGCAAGGTCTACGCGTCCGGTCAGCACGCCCTCGACGACGTCAACCTCGACATCCAGCGCGGCGAGATCTTCGCGCTGCTGGGCCCCAACGGAGCCGGCAAGACCACGCTCATCGGCATCGTGTGCGGCATCGTCAACGCCACCTCGGGCCGCGTGCTGGTGGATGGGCACGACGCTTCGAAGGACTTCCGGGCCGCGCGCAAGAAGGTCGGCCTCGTCCCGCAGGAGCTCACGACGGACGCGTTCGAGACCGTCTGGGCCACCGTCAATTTCAGCCGCGGCCTGTTCGGCAAGCCCAAGGACCCGGCGCTGATCGAGCGCATCCTGCGCGACCTGTCGCTGTGGGACAAACGCGACAGCAAGATCATGACGCTCTCGGGCGGCATGAAGCGGCGCGTCATGATCGCCAAGGCCCTCTCCCACGAACCCCAGCTGCTGTTCCTGGACGAGCCCTCCGCGGGC
Source organism: Sandaracinaceae bacterium (assembly GCA_020633055.1). Taxonomy (NCBI): domain Bacteria; kingdom Pseudomonadati; phylum Myxococcota; order Polyangiales; family Sandaracinaceae; species Sandaracinaceae bacterium. The sequence goes on from JACKEJ010000009.1 coordinate 365,861, forward strand.
GTGGACGTCGAGCTGCGCCGCGACATGTGGGCGCTCGTGCGGCGCCTGCGCGACCAAGGGGTCACCATCATCCTCACCACGCACTACATCGAGGAGGCTGAGGAGATGGCGGACCGCGTGGGCGTCATCCGCAAGGGGCAGCTCATCCTGGTGGAGGACAAGCACACGCTGATGAACAAGCTGGGCACGAAGGAGCTCCGCCTTTCGCTGCAGCAGCCCCTCGAGGCCATCCCCGAGGCGCTCGCCGAGTACCCGCTGGCGCTGGTCGACGAGGGGCGCGAGCTGGTCTTCACCTTCGACGCGCAGCAGGAGGAGACGGGCATCGCGCCCATGCTGCGCCGGCTCCACGAGCACGGCATCGACTTCAAGAGCCTGCAGTCCAGTGAGTCCTCGCTCGAGGACATCTTCGTTCGCCTCGTGAAGGAGGGCGCATGAACCGTCACGCCGTCGCCGCCATCTATCGCTTCGAGATGGCTCGCACCTTCCGCACGCTGATGCAGAGCATCGCGTCTCCCGTGCTGTCCACGTCCCTCTACTTCATCGTGTTCGGCGCGGCCATCGGCTCGCGCATGGGCGCGGTGGACGGCGTGGACTACGGCGCCTTCATCATCCCCGGGCTGGTCATGCTGTCGCTGCTGAGCGAGAGCATCAGCAACGCCTCCTTCGGCATCTACATGCCCAAGTGGTCCGGCACCATCTACGAGCTGCTCTCCGCGCCCGTGGCCTTCACGGAGATCGTGCTGGGCTATGTCGGTGCGGCGGCCACCAAGGCCATGATGGTGGGCACGCTCATCCTCGTCACCGCGCGGCTCTTCGTGGACTACGAGGTGCAGCACCCGCTCCTGATGGTGGGCTTCCTCGCGCTCACCGCGGTGACGTTCAGCCTGTTCGGGTTCCTCATCGGTCTGTGGGCCAACAGCTTCGAGCAGCTGCAGGTGATCCCGCTCATGGTGGTCACCCCGCTCACGTTCCTCGGCGGGAGCTTCTACTCCATCGACATGCTCCCGCCTTTCTGGCAGAAGGTCGCGCTGGTCAACCCGGTCGTCTACCTCATCAGCGGCTTCCGCTACAGCTTCTATGGGGTCTCGGACGTCAGCCCGGGCGTCAGCCTGGCCATGGTGCTGGTGTTCCTCACCGTGTGTGGCGGTATCGTGCGCTACATGGTGACGACGGGCTACAAGCTCAAGTCCTAGCCGTCTTCGAACGTTGGCTCAGCTGCCGGCGCGACAGAAGGGGCCGTTCGAGAACAGGCTGCCAGCGCGCATCAGGGCGCGAGCTCCTGTGCGAAGTGCAGAATGTACCAGGCTACGCCGAGCACGATCAGCATCACCGTGGCCGCGACCAGAGGCCACATCTGCGCGCCACGGCCCCCCACGTCGCGCGAGAAACGGTCGCGGTAGAAGCGCCCGCCGCTGCGCCTGCGCAGCTTGGTCTGCACGCCGCGCAAGAGATCCACCGACGGGGCCACGGCCTCGTCCGCCTGTGCGATGGCGGCGGCTTCGTCCAGCACGTCGCGCAGCTCCTCGTACTCGGCGCGGAGCTGCGGGTCGGCCTCCAGGGCCGCGTGGAACGCCGCCCGCTGCGCGGTGTCCAGCGCGTCGTCCAGCGCCTCGGGGAACAGGTCTCGGGCTTCGTCGGAGGTCATGGCTCACCTTCTGTCGGTCCGCGCTCCCCATGCTGCAGCTGCCGCACCTTGTCCACCAGCGCGAGCCGCGCGCGGTGCAGGCGGCTCTTGACCGTGCCCGACGCCAGGCCGGTCACTTCCTGGATCTCCTCGTAGGAGAGCTGCTGCACGTCCCGCAGCACCACCAGCTCGCGGTGCTCGTCGGGGAGCTCGCGCAGCGCCCGCTGGATGATGCTCTCGGTCTCGCGCGCCTCGAGCGCATGATCGGGGCGCGGCACCTGGTGGCTGGTGTTCATGCTGGCGCTCTCGATGCCCTCGCGGTCTCCGACCTCGTCGAACTCCTTGTGGGACCCCCGCGCCCTCCGCTTCATGTACTTGAGGCGGTTCTTCGCGTGGTTGATGGCCACCCGGTAGATCCAGGTGCTCAGCTTGCTGTCGCCGCGGAACTGGTCGATGGCCTTGAAGACCGTGACGAACACCTCCTGCGCCAGGTCCTCGGCCTCGGCCTCGTCGCCCAGCATGCGCAGCACCACGCGGTACACGCGGCCTTGATACAGCCGGACCAGCTCGTTGAACGCCGCCTCGTCGCGACGCCTCAAACGCAAGACGAGCTGTTCTTCGTAACCCTCGGGCATGACCACGTGAAATTGCGCAGCCGCCGCGGCACGATCGAGCTCCGTCATCAAGTCCACGGTCGGTGGACACCAGCGTTGCCCGGCGGTTCCCGGCATCGTACACGAAGCGCGGCCCCGCACATCATGCGCGTCGACGCTCACGGTCGCTCACCCGCGCACGCCCCCCCTGCCGGACAACGCTCCCCCGCGCGGCGCGCCTCACGGTTGACGTGGCCCGCAAGGCTCCGCACGCTGTGCCCGTGTCGCACGCTCGTCCGCCTCGCGCGTCCCTCCCGAGCCCCGGCGCGTCTCACGTGCCCGTGCGGGCCGGCGTGCTCGGAGGGCTGCTGGGGCTGCTGCTGGGGCTGCTGGGCTGTGACGCGCCGCGGACCATCAGCGACGCGTCCGTGGAGCAAGGCGCCACCGATCTGGGCAGCGCCGACGGCGCCGTCACGGACTTCGGCGTGGACGTCGGCCCGCCCCCGGACTTCGGCGTGCTCCCAGACCTCGGCATCCCCCCCACCCAGGACACGGACGGCGACGGGCTGTGCGACGTGCGCGAGATCGTCCGGGGGACGCGCGTCGACGAGTCGGACACAGACGGCGACGAGGTGCCCGACTACTTCGAGTTCATCCTCGGCACCAACCCCCTGGACCCCAGCACCCCCACGATGGGCGAGCTCCTCTTCCTGCCCGAGTCACTCGGGGCCAGCACGAGCATGGGTGTCCGACGCCGCATCGTCGGCGCGGGCGAGGACTACAGTGGCGCGTTCGTGGCCTACCCGGTGTACGACCCCGAAGGGCTCAGCGGGGACTCGTTCTTCGTGCGCGCGTTCGCGACGTCGGCCGAGCCCATGGGCAACGTCGCCCTCGTCGTGCCGGAGGAGGAGCGCTACTACGGCGTGGTGGGCTCGACGGAGCTCGGCTTCGAGGTGGAGCTGGCCGTGCCGAGCGGCTTCCTGCCACGCGGCTGTGGGCGCATCTACCCGCTGCGCTACGACATCAAGCGCAGCGATGGACGGTTCGCCGGAGGCGACCGTCGCTTCTTGGTCGTGCTGCCGGTGGCCGGCAGCTTCGCGGATGGTCCTTGGTGCTTCCCCCCGAGCTGCATATGAGCGGGTGCGCGTGACGGCGGACGCCGACCGCGACGCACTCATGCGCACGCTGCTCGCCGACGGTGTCGACGTCGACGCCGATCCGCGCAGCTCGCTCGGTCGCGGTCTTCCCTCGAGTCGCGCGCCTGCGCCGAGCGACCTGCCTGCTGCGATCGTGGGGGCCAGCGACGGCGCCGAGTACCAGTTGGACTACGTACTCGGCGAAGGAGGCATGGCGACGGTGTGGTTGGCTCGGCAGCGCGCGCTCGCGCGAGAGGTCGCCGTCAAGCGCGCGCACTCCCCCAGCGAGGGGGGCGCGAAGCAGCTGCTGCGCGAGGCCGTGCTCACGGGTCAGCTGGAGCACCCCAACATCGTCCCCGTGCATGCGGTCGTGCAGGACGCCGAGGGGCCCGCCGTAGTGATGAAGCGCGTGAGCGGGCGCACGTGGGAGGAGCTCATCGAGGACGGAGCGCCCCTCGAGCGGCACCTCGAGATCATGTTGCAGGTCTGCCAGGCCTGCGCCTTCGCCCACAGCCGCGGCGTCATCCACCGCGACGTGAAGCCCGACAACGTGATGATTGGCGACTTCGGCGAGGTCTACCTGCTGGACTGGGGCGTCGCCGTGCGGGCTGACGCAGCCGTCGCACACAAGCTGGCAGGCACCCCCGCGTACATGGCGCCCGAGATGACCCGCGGACGTTGCGACGAGCGCTCCGACGTGTTCCTGCTCGGCGCCAGCTTGCATCACGCCGTCACGGGGGCGCCGCGCCACCGTGGCGAGAGCATGCTCGAGACCGTCGCGGCGGCCATGCGCTGCGCTCCGTTCGCCTACGAACCGAGCGTCCCCGACGAGCTCGCTGGCATCCTCTCGACGGCGTGTGCGCGAGAGCCAAGCGAGCGCTTTCCGACGGTCGACGCGCTGCGCGAGGCGCTGCTGGCGCTTCGGGAGCACCGCGCGGCCTCGCGGTTGGTCGCCACTGGGACCGCGCGCGCCGAGCAGCTGGCGGAACTCGCGCGCGACCCCTCCAAGGCCGACTACAGCCAGGCGCAGGCCCTCTTCACCGAGACGCGCTTCGCGTTCGAGCAAGCCCGCGAGGTTTGGCCCGAGCACCCCGAGGCGGGCGCGGGACTGCGCGCTTCGGTGGCCCAGATGGTACGGTTCGAGCTCACGCTGGAGCATGTGGACGCAGCCTTCGCCCTCTTCGAGACGCTCCCAGCGGAGAGCGTCGAGCGCTTGGCCCTGAGCGAGTGCATGGAGGCGGCCAGGGACGCGCGGAGCGCGCGCGCGTCACACGTCCTGGCCCTCGAACGTGACCGCGATCTCTCCTTCGGAGCGGGCCCTCGTGCGCGGGCGGCGTTGGCGCTGTCCGTCGGGGTGCTCGTGCTGACGCTCGGCTTGTCCCTCGACCGCCTCGATCGGCCGGGGTTCCAGCCGTCGACCGGACGCCTGGTGTTCGTCGGCGCCTGTGTCTTGGCCGTGATGGTCGCCGTCGTCGCCGCCTGGCGTCGGCGCGGCGCGTTCAACCTCGTCAACCGCCGTATCGCTCAGCTCTGCATCGGCACGCTGGCCCTCAGCTTCCTGCAACGCTTCGCCGGGCACCTCGCAGGCAGCGGCGTGCCCGCCGTGCTGCTTACGGATGCGTTCCTGCTTGCGGCGGGAGGCTTCGCGCTCTCGGCGTTTCATCGCGCTGGGGGCGTGCTCGCGGCGCTCAGCCTCGGGGTCGCCTTCGCGGGCGCCCTGCGCCCTGCCATCCTCGACGAGCTGTTCATCGGCCTGTCCGTCTGCATACCGCTCGTAGCGCTGCTCTCTGCGCGGTGGGGACCCACGGCGAGCGGCTGACGAGCCGCACGGCCTCCGGGGTGTCCACCTCGCACGCCAGCCGCCCTCGCGCGCGGGGCGTGACATGCGAGCTGAACCCTTTCCCAAGGCGCGCTGCCCCCGTACGCTCTCCGCGATGACTACGCCCGTCCAGCGCCTCCTGCTCGCGCTCACGCTCCCGTGGATCAGCCTCGTCACGACAAGCTGCGCCAGTGACGTCCGCACCACCGGGAGCTTCGAGCTCGCGGATGGGACGACGGTCGTCGTCGACGGTGATGGGAGCGTCGTGATCGCGGACGCCACCCACACCCTCTTTCGCAGCCGTGGCGCTGGGCTCGCGACCGTCGCGAACGACACCAGTTTTCGTACCTTGCTCGGGGGATACGACTTCAGCGACACGGAAGTCGCGCGGGCCACGCTCGATCAGGTGACAGGCATCACCTCGTCGGACGCCGGGGTGCGGATCACGCTGGGTTCCAGCGCGGTCGCGGAGGTCCGCGGCGTGTTGGACGTCAGCGTGGTCGTCGCCGGGGAGACGACCCGCGCGCGCCTGGTGGTGACCGGCCTACCGGGCTCCACCACGACCGAGCTGCGCCTCGCGTGCGACGAGCAGGCCACGTTCCTGGGCTTCGGCGCGCAATACAACGCGACCGATCAGCGGGGGGAGTCCTTCGACCTGTTCGTCGAGGAGCAGGGGATCGGTCGACGCGGGGGGCTGCCACTGATGGGCAACGCGCACAGCACCTACTTCCCGGTCCCCTCTTGGCTCGACGCGCGTGGCTTCGGTGTCGCGCTCGAGACCGAGGCGCGCGTGAGCGTGGACGTGTGCGCTGCGGACGACACGGTCATGCGCGTCTCCGTCCACAGCGCCCAGCCCGCCGACCTGCTGCTGTTCCACGGCCCCACGGCGCGCGACGTGATCCGCGAGGTGGGTGACCACTTCGGGCGCTCGCAGGCCCCGCCGGCCTGGGGCTTCGGCCCGTGGGTGGGCATCCAAGGGGGCAGCGCGGCCGTGCTCGCGGAGGCGGACGCGCTCGACGCAGCGGGCGTGCCGTTCACCGCGCTGTGGGCGCAGGACTGGACCGGCAAGCGCTCGTTCGTGACGGGCATGGAGGACGTGGGGGTGCAGTACCGCTGGACCGCAGACGACACGCTCTACCCCGACCTCGCGGGGCTCATCAGCACGCTGCACGACCGCGACATCCGCTTCCTCGGCTACGCCAACCCCTTCGTGCAGCTGAACCTGCCCGATCACGCACAGGACATGATCGACATGGGGCTGGTGGCCCTCGACGCCGACGGCGAGCCCTACACCTTCACGTCGCCCGCGGTCAGCCCGGCCGTGTCGCCAGACTTCACCAACCCCGCCACGGGTGAGTACATCAAGGGCTACCTGCGCGCGATGATCACCACCTACGGCATGGACGGCTGGATGGCCGACTTCGGCGAGTGGGCGCCCGTGGACGCCGTGCTGAGCACCGGGCGCGACCCGATGCTGGCGCACAACACCTTCCCCACCGAGTGGCATGCCTTGTCGCGCGAGGTGTTCGAGGAGCTGCGGCCGGACGGTGACTGGGCGGTGTTCACGCGCTCCGGCTGGGCGGGCGAGCAGGGCACGGCGCAGATCGTCTGGATCGGCGACCAAGAGGCGGACTTCCTGCCGAGTGACGGACTGCCAACGGTCGTGCCCGCGCTCATCAACCTCGGGCTCACGGGGCTGCCCTTCGTGACCCACGACATCGCTGGCTTCAGCGGCGGGCCCAGCACGAAGGAGCTCTGGCTGCGCTGGTGCGAGCTGGGCGCGTTCACGCCCGTCATGCGCACCCACGAGGGGCTCAAGCGCTCGCTCAACTGGAACTGGGACGGGGACGCCGAGACCACGGCGCACTTCCGCCGCTTCGCGCGCATCCACGAGCTGCTGCTCCCAGAGCTGATGACCCTCGCCGCCGAAGCCGCCAGCAGCTCGCTGCCGATGCTGCGGCACCTCACGCTGGTGTTCCCCGAGGACGAGGGCAGCCGCACGGTGGCGGACCAGTTCATGCTGGGGGACACCCTGCTGGTGGCGCCCGTGGTCACGGAGGGCGCCGTCACGCAGAGCGTCTACCTCCCCCCGGGCAGCTGGTTCCACGTATGGACGGGCGACACCTACACGGGGGGTCAGCGCGTCACGGTGGACGCGCCCATCGGCCAGCCCCCCGTGTTCTCGCTGGGCACCGACCGCGCCGACATCCGCGCGGTCAGCGACCAGTTGACCCCCTGACTCCACGCGTCCTCCGCGGACGTGCGCTCCCGCGTGTCAGCGGCCGCGACCGCCCATCCCGTGTCCGCGATGACGCCCGTTGTCGCGGTGATCCATCCCGTGGCCCCGGTGCAGCCCGTTGTCGTGGTGGCTCATCCCGCGACCGCCGCCTTGAATCACGACGGAGCCATGCGGAACGGGGTGCGAGATCCGCACGTCCACGCGCGGAGGCGGAGGTGCCTGCACGCGGACCTCGACGCGCGCCGACGGAGGCGGGGGCGCCGAGGCGACGACGCGCACGTTCGGGCCGGGCGCGTGCACCACGGCGCGTCCGCGCGGGCCGCGCCCGTGGTGGTGGACCCGCACGCTGCCGCGGTGTCGCCGACCGTTGTGTCGCACCTCGACGCGGAACGGCTGCGTGCGCACGTCGACGCGAGGGGGCAGGGGCGCCACGTACACACGCCGTGTCGCGTCCCACCGCATCACGACGGGCGTGCGCTGGCTCTCCACGTACACCTCGACGCGCGGTGGGGGGGACGCGACGTAGACGCCGGACGAGTCCGCGATGGTGGCGTGCAGCTCACCGTCCACCGGCGCTACCTCGAAGCCGTAGTCACCCGCGACCACCACCGTCCCGTCCAAGCGGCTCGCCGGGGTGACGATCGCGTGGGACGTGCGGCCCTGGTCCACCACGTGCCCGCCCGTCTCGTACTCCACCGTGAGCGCGCCCGGCGCTGGCCGCGCGGTCGGTCCCAGCTGCGCCACGTAGTGCCCCTGGTCCTCGACGTACTGAAGCTCCACGCGCTGGGGGTTGGGCTGTCCCACCCCGACGTTCACGTAGAGCTTGCCGTTGGGCACCCGCGCAGCCTCGTCGGGCAGGAAGGCGTGCACGCTCCCGTCCGCGTCGACGCGCACCTCGGGCGCCATCGGACCCACCAGCAACACCTGGCCGCCGTTGGCGGGCACGGGCGCGACCGGCACCTGGTTGAGCGTGATCACGCTGGGCGGCGCGCCCACGGGTTGCACCGTGACCTGCACGTCGCGCGGCGCGGGCGGCAGGGCCACTCCCGCGCTGCCCTCGAAGACGCGCAGGTCGTTGTCCCAGCGCAGTGGGACGGTGCGGGGCTGCCCGTCGGTGGCGCTCACTTGTACGCTCACACTCCCGGTGGTGACGACCGAGCCATCGGGACCGCGCACCTCCGCGAGCACGAGGCCGTCTGTGCGGGGCATGACCTCGACGACGCTCGGGCCTGCGATGGCCACCTTGCCTCCGAACTGGGGGGCGACGGCGGCCGGTGTGATGCCGACGAGCGCGGCTTGAGCGAGCAGGCTGCCGGGGGCGCCGAGCGCGCTGGGGGCAGCGCCGGTGGGCGGCGGAGGCGGGTCAGCGGCCTGGGAGCACGCGGCCAAGAGGGCCGTGGCACCGAACAAGAAGGCGTTGGACTGTCTCATCGCCACAGCATCACCCTGGTCCGGGATGGGGGAAAGCCCGAACACGAGGCAAAAGTACGCAAAATGCGCGAATTTTGGCGGCGCCCACGGAAGGATCGCGTGGCGCCGGAACGGCATCGGCCTGGCTATCCAGACGGCCTCGACTGCGTATGAGCCCGTCGAGGGCGGACCGGATGTCCATCGACGCGGCTCCTAGTAGGCGACCCGCACGAGCCCTTCACGCACCAGACGCCGGATCAGCACCAGCTTGCCGCCATCGTCCAGGTCACCGGGTAGGTCCGCGACGCGGTAGCTGCCTTCCTGGAGCGCGAACTCCAGCGGCTCCGCCGCGAAGATGGGCAGCGTCAGGTTGCCGCCGTAGCAGCTCACCGTCACCTGCTCATCGGTCTTGCGCACCCGGTACAGAAGCGCCGGTCGCGGGCTGCATTGGGACTCCAGGCTGAGCTCCGGCAGGCGCGTGACTTGCTCCAGCTGTCCTTCCAGGAGGCTGTGGCGGGTGGAGATGAGGTCGTCGGCGAACGTGTCGAGTGCGCTGTCGAAGTCGGCGTGCTCCACGATCTTCTGGAGCAGCTGCTTGAAGTGCTCGCGCGCCGCGCCGCGATCGAAGCCAGGGTCCGTGAAGCCCGGCGGCAGCGCCTGGCGGAACTCGGCGAACTTCGTGCCGACGGTCGCCGCGGCCTCGAGCACGAGCTCCATCCACGACGTGTTCAAGATGCCCACTGTGATGTGCATCGAGTGCGAGTCTTCAGTGGAGGCGTCGTGCATGACCCCGCGTGGGACGTAGAGCATCTCGCCCGCCTTGAGCGTGAAGTCCATCGTCGTCTCCTTGGGGAGATCCACGTCGGGGTCGAAGCGCATGGCGCGGAACGGCAGCTCCACGGGGGTGTCGTAGATCTTCCAGTGCTTTTCACCGGAGATCTGGAGCACGAACACGTCGTGGCTGTCCCAGTGCGAGCGCAGCCCTTGCGAGCCCGGTGGGGTGACGTAGATGTTGGCCTGGAAGCGCTGGCTCATCTCGGCTTCCATCGAGCGGCACAGGTTCGACATGCTCGGCAGGTGGGACTCCAGGTTGCCGAGGATGATCGACGAGCCATCCGCGTAGCGCTGGTACAGGCGCCCCGCGTCGATCAGACCGCTCGGGTAGGTGTAGTCCTCCTTCGTGAGCCCACCCCGCGCATCCGCCATGCTGATCTGCGGATGCGACAGGTGCAGCGTGGTGATGACACGGTCGATCATCTCCCACGTGAGGAGCTTGTCGTAATAATTCCGGTCCTCGCGCTGGACGAGGCAAGGCTTCTTTTCGAAGTAATCTCGGAGGAATTCCTCTGCGCTCAAGGGTGCGCAGAGGTAGGACAGCATGGTACGGGTGGGTGTCACGGCACGTTTGTATCAGGGGTGGCGTATCTTGGATCCGAATATCTTCTGTAAATGTTCGTCCCCAACGGTTACGCTCGCGGTCGAGTCAATTCGCCCTCGTGCGCATCCGAAATTCCAAGGAGTCCCCAATGAGCAAGAAGAAGAGCCTGTCCGAGCAAGACATCACCACCGAGCGCACCATGGGTCGTCGCGGCATGCTGCAGATGGTCGGCGGTACGCTGCTGGCCGGCGCTGCAGTGACCGCCGTGGGCGCGGTCGCCCGCGCCGAGCGCCCCTCCGAGCTGGCGAACGACAGCGATCCGAGCGACGGCGCGGGTCGTGGCCGCACCGGTCACACCGACCGTGACACCGGTGGCAACGGCGACGCGGCTGGCCGCGGCGTCTGCGCCGAGCGCGGCGTGACCGACTCCGACAGCGGTTCGGGCGCGGACGGTGCCGGTCGCGGCCGTGGGCCCTGCCGCTGAGCGGCTGACTCACGAGACGACCACAGAAAAGACCCGGGCTTCGGCTCGGGTCTTTCTTTGTGAGTGCAGGTCGGGCGCGCACTCGGCACCCTTGGCCCATGACGTTGCCTCAGCCCGACGACGTGCTCGACGCGCGCCAGCGCATTCACAAGTACGTGCGCGAGACGCCCGTGTTCACGTCGGCCTCGCTCGACGCGCTGTGCGGCGCGACGCTGTTCTTCAAGGCCGAGAACCTGCAGCGCGCGGGCGCCTTCAAGTTTCGTGGGGCCACCAATGCGGTGCTGCAGCTGGACGAGCACGCGCGAGCGCGCGGCGTGGCGACGCACTCGTCCGGCAACCACGGCGCTGCGCTTTCGCTCGCAGCGCAGCGCGCGGGCCTCTCGGCCACGGTGGTGATGCCCAACAACAGCGTCTCCAGCAAGCGCGCGGCCGTGCTGGCGTTCGGCGGGCGCGTGGTGGACTGCGAGCCCACGGCCGCCGCCCGTGTCGCTGGGTTGGACGAGGTGCTGCGGGCGACGGGGGCGACGTCAATCCACCCCTACGAGCACCCCGCGGTAGTCGCAGGGCAGGGCACGGCCGCGCTCGAGCTGATGGAGCAGGCCGAAGGGCTGAACGCGCTGCTCGTTCCGGTGGGCGGGGGTGGTCTCCTGGGGGGCAGCCTCTTGGCGGTGCGCGCGTCAGGGCTGGCGGTGGACGTGTTCGCGTGCGAGCCCGCGGGCGCCGCCGACGCGGCCCGCAGCTTTCGGGCGCGTGAGCGTCTGGTGGACTTCGTCCCGGACACGGTCGCGGACGGGCTCCGCACCCCGCTCGGCGAGGTGGGCTTCGCGCTCATGATGGCTCACGCCAGCGACGTGGTGGCTGTCTCCGAGCACGCCATCCTGCTGGCCATGCGCCTGGTCTGGGAGCGCTTGAAGCTGGTCGTCGAGCCTTCGTCCGCCGTGCCCTTGGCCGCGCTGCTGCCGGGCGGGCCACTGCACGACAAGCTCCGCGGCAAGCGGGTGGGGCTGATCCTGAGCGGCGGCAACGTCGACCTGGACGCGCTCCCGGCGCTGCCCCCGCTGAGCTCGTGCGGGTCGACTCCGTAGCCGATCCCGCGGGCGCGCTCGAGCGCGCGGGGCCACCTCACGCCTCGGTCGGACGGGTCAGCCGGTGGACAGCGCGTCGCGCCCGGCGATCGGGAGCACGTCCACGGACTGTGCGCTCTGCTGCGCGCCCGACGTACGGAGCACGCCCCGGACGGGCGAGACGTCGCTGTAGTCGCGACCGCGCGCCACCACCACGTGGTCGTTGCCGACCGCGACCTTGTTGGTGGGGTCGTACTCGACCCACCCGAGCGTGGGACCGCACCACGCCCGCACCCACGCGTGCATCGCGTCCGCGCCCTCGAGGCGTTCGCCGCCGGGGGGCGGCTCGGTGCGTAAGAAGCCGCTCACGTAGCCCGCCGGGATGCCCACCTCGCGTAGGCACCCGATCATGATGTGCGCGAAGTCCTGGCACACGCCGTGGCGGGCCTCGAACGCTTCCTCGACGGGCGTGTCCACGGTGGTGGCGTCCGCGTCGAAGCGCAGCTCCGTGTGGAGCGCCTCTCCCACGCGGGTGATGGCCTCGAGCGCGGTCATGTCGCCGTGCGTGTGCTGGCGGGCGAAGGCGCGCAGCGTGGACAGGCGAGGGACACGCGCGGAGGCTGCCACGAAGTGGTGTGGCGAGGTCGGGCCGAGGTCACGCACCTGCGCGATGGCCGTGGCGAGGGTGTCGAACGGGTCGCTGGGCGCGTCGCTCGGGCTCTTCTGGCGGTCCACCCGCGCGCGCACGGAGATGCCCAACTCGTCGTGGGGGGAGCTGAGGGACAGCCGCACCACCTCGTTGCCGAAGAAGTCCGTGAAGCGCGCGCGCTCCCCGTCCGCAGGGCGTGCGTCCAGCGCCGCGGCCACCAGGCGTTGCTCGCCCGGGAGGTCCGCCGGCAGCACCCTCAGCAGGTGGCGTCCTGCGTTGGCCGGCCGCTGATACTGGTAGTCGATGCGTAGGACGATGTCGTAGAGCATGCCCGGCTACCGCAGGTAAGCGTTGGTGAGGTGCTCGGACAGGCCCGCCAGGTCGACGAGCAGCCCCTGCAACGCGTCGTTGCCGAGGGTGTCGACCGTCTTCACGGTGAGCTGCGTGTGGACCTGCAGCGTGGCTCGCGCGAAGGCCGAGAGCTGGCCCAGCTCGTCGAAGCCCGGGAGCGCGCTGGCGTGCTCGCGGAACGCGTCGAGCTGGAAGCGCACCGAGCGAGGGTTCAGCGCGTCGAGCGCCAGCAGGTCGATGACCGTCTCGCGTGTCGTCGCGACCACATACCGCCTGCGGTGCGTCATCACGCTGTCGCAGAGCTCCACGGCGAGGTCCAGCGCGCCGTTCGCTTCGGGGGTGTCCGTGAGCTGCAGCAGCACCTGCACGGTCAGCATCGCGCGCTCCAGCGCCCGCCCCATGCTGAGGAAGCGCCAGCTGGTGAAGCGGTACATGTTCTCGTGCACGAGCCCGGAGAAGCCGCTCACCTTGCGCAGCAGCACGCCGACCACGCGCGCCGTGTCGTCCGCGCTCATGCGCTTCTTGTCGTAGCGCTGCGCGTGCTGCGCGAGGTCTTGCAGCGCGACCCACCCATCCACCGAGAACAGGTCGCGCACTTGGCTCGCGCTGTGGACCACCGCCGAGAGCGCGCTCAGCAGCCCCTTCGGGATGGGCTGGCTCGGGTCCACCCCGAACGTGGCCAGGTGGCCCCGCAGCCGCACGCACAGCGCGGCGTTCTCGTCGTGGGCCTCGGCCAGGCGCACGTGGTACGCGCGCAGCAGGCGCAGGATGACCTCCACGCGCTCCACGTAGCGCCCCAGCCAGAAGAGGTTGTCGGCCGCGCGGCTGGTCAGCGCCCCGGGCAGCGTGCGCAGGAAGGGCTGAGACGGATGCGGCAGGAGGCTCGGTGCATCCACCTCGCTGTCGCTCCAGATCCACACGTCGGCCACGGACCCACCGCGCTGCATGGCGATGGCCCCCGGGTCCTCGGAGCGACCGATGCGCGCGAAACCGCCGGGCATCACCTGCCAGCCGTCCGGAGTGCGCGCCAGGAAGACACGCACGCTCATTGGGCGGGGCTTGAGCACGCCGTCGACGAACGCTGGTGTGGTGGAGAGCGTGACCGACTCCTGGGCGACCCAGTGCGGCCCGTCGCTCATCAGGCGGGCCTCCACCTCGGTGCGCGTCACGCGCGCTGCACCCGGCGCGCGCCCCCCGACGAAGATGGCACCCGACGTGTCGAACGGTAGGCCCGTGGACAGCGCGGGGCTGATCATCACGCGGTCCAGGTTGCGCAGCACGTGCGCGCGCTCGGACTCCTGACCGCACCACCAGGTCGCGATGTTCGGCAGGCGCAGGGGCTCGCCGCGCAGCGCCTCGCACAGCCGTGGCAGAAAGGCCATCAGCGCACGGGTCTCGAGCACGCCCGCACCAAGGGCGTTCACCATGGTCACGCCCCCCCGCCGCACCGCGTCCACCATGCCGGCGGTCCCGAGCCCCGAGCGCTCATCCAGCTCCAGCGGGTCCGCGAAGGTGGCGTCCAGGCGACGGAAGAGCACGCTGACGGGCTGCAGGCCAGTGACGGTGCGCACCATCACGCGCCCATCGACCACCACCAGATCCTCACCCTCGAGCAGCGCGAACCCGAGGTAGCGCGCGATGTAGGCGTGCTCGTAGTAGGTGTCGTTGTGCGGCCCGGGGGTCAGGATCGCGACCTGGCTGTCTTCTTCGGCGCGCAGCCCCTGCAGCGCATCACGGAAGGCCTGGAAGAAGCCGGCCAGCCGATGCACGTTCGCGCTCGAGTACAGGTCTGCGAACACGCGCGATGTGGCGACGCGGTTCTCCAGCGCGAAGCCAGCACCCGAGGGCGCCTGCGTGCGGTCGCCCAGCACCCACCACCGACCGCCCGGCCCGCGCCCGATCTCGAACGCCAAGAAGTGCAGGAAGTGCCCCGAGCGAGGCCTGATGCCCACCATCGGCCGCAGCCATTCGGGGCTCTCGGCCAGCAGCGCGGGCGGGAGGTGCCCGTCACGCGCCAGCGTGTTGTCTCCGTACATGTCGGCCACGATGGCCTCGAGCAGCTCGGCGCGTTGGGTCAGCCCGGCGGCGATCTCGGTCCACTCGCGCTCGTGGATGATCACCGGCAGGTGGCTCAGGGGCCACTCGCGCTCATGAGAGCTGTCCTGCCCGTACTGCCGGAAGTACACCCCCGCGTCGGCCAGGTACTGGTCACCGCGGGCGAAGTGTTCGAGCAGCTCGTCGCGGCCGAGCGGCGCCAAGTGCTCCAGCAGCTCCTGCCAGCCCGAGCGGACACGGCGTTCACTACCCAGCAGCTCGTCGGGCACGTCCGGCCACGGCTGGTAGTCGTCGAGGAGCTTGCTCGGCGTGTCGCTCGGCATGGACCGGGCACCCATACTAGCAGGTGGGCGCGCGTCGCAGGTCGAGGGTGGTGGGGAAGTCGGGGTGGGGGATGTCGCTGGGCATGCGGTAGGACCCCGGACTGTGGCCGTGCGCTTGGAAGCGCGCCAGTCGGCGTGCCTCGGCCTCGTTGCCGTTCACGGGGAACGTGTCGTAGTTGCGTCCGCCGGGGTGCGCCACGTGATAGACGCAGCCGCCCAGCGCTCGCTGGCTCCACGTGTCGTAGATGTCGAACGTGAGCGGCGCGTTGACGGGCAGGGTGGGGTGCAGCGCCAGCGCAGGCTGCCAAGCCTTGAAGCGCACGCCCGCGACCGTCACGCCCGCGGTCTCGGTGGCGGTCAGGGGCACGCGCCGCCCGTTGCACGCCACGGCGTAGCGGCTCGGGTTGTCGGTCACCAGCTTCACCTGCAGGCGCTCCACCGAGCTGTCCGTGTAGCGCACGGTGCCGCCGATGGCGCCCGTCTCGCCCAGCACGTGCCAGGGCTCGAGCGCCTGGCGCAGCTCCAAGTGCATGCCCTCGTAGTGGACCTCCCCGCAGAACGGGAAGCGGAACTCGGCCTGCGCCTCGTACCACTCCGGCTCCACCGGGAAGCCGTGCGCGCCGAGGTCGTGCAGCACGTCCAGCAGATCGCGCCACAGGAAGTGCGGCAGCATGAAGCGGTCGTGCAGGACGGTGCCCCAGCGCACCGGCGTGCCGTGCAGCGGCGCCTGCCACAGGCGCGCGATGATGGCCCGGATGAGCACCTGCTGCGCCAGGCTCATGCGCGGGTCGGGCGGCATCTCGAAGCCGCGGAACTCCACCAGGCCCAAGCGGCCTGCGGGCCCGTCGGGCGAGTACAGCTTGTCGATGCAGATCTCCGAGCGGTGCGTGTTGCCCGTCACGTCGATCAGCAGGTTGCGCAGCAGGCGGTCCACCAGCCACGGGGGCGGCGTGTAACCCGCGCCCGGATCGGGGATCTGGGCCAGCGCCATCTCCAGCTCGTACAGGCTGTCGTGGCGCGCCTCGTCGATGCGCGGCGCCTGGCTGGTGGGACCGATGAAGAGCCCGGAGAACAGGTAGGACAGGGCCGGGTGCCGCTGCCAGTACAGGATCAGCGAGCGCAGCAGGTCGGGGCGCCGCAGGAAGGGGCTGTCCATGGGGGTCGCGCCGCCGACCACCACGTGGTTGCCGCCGCCCGTCCCGGTGTGTCGCCCGTCGATCATGAACTTGTCCGCGCCCAGGCGCGTCTCGCGCGCCAGCTCGTACACCGCCTGCGTGGTGGCCACACACTCGCGCCAGCTCGCCGCGGGGTGCACGTTGACCTCGATGACGCCGGGGTCCGGCGCCACGCGGATCACGCTCAGGCGCGGGTCGTGGGGCGGGGCGTAGCCCTCGATCTGGATCGGCAGCCCGACCTCGCTTCGCTGCGGCTTCGCGGCGGCGACCAGTCGAGGTAGTGCTCCGACGCGCTCGACCGGCGGCATGAACACGCAGCGCCCATCGCGGCACTCGGCGGCGAGCCGTGCGGACGCTGCCTTCGAGGCTCCACCAGCGACTGCTCGCGGCGGTCCTGGCGTCCTTCGTCAGGCGCGCGACGCGCGCGCCCCGGAGCTCACGGTGGTTCAGCGTGCGCGTGCTCGCCCGCTTCGTCGCCTCCCGGACCGTCAGGGTACGCCTCGAACGGCTCTGGCGCGCGTGGGTCGGGCAGCGGTCCGCGCTCCTCGGTCGGGTCGGCGGCGTGCACGTACGGATAGCGCGACGGGGGCACGTAGGGCAGCGACTGGAACGGCAGGCGGTAGCCCACGGGGAGTCGCCCGCACCAGGAACAAGTGCTCGCGACGCAGGCCCCCAGCGCTCCGAGCGCCAGCCCACGCGGCGGTGGCGCGCCTGCCAGCGCTGGATGGGCAGCACGTAGCCCGCCGGCGTGGTCAGGCCGCGCGCGAACACCTTCGCGATGCGCTGCCGCTCCTCGGCGCTCTCGAGCTTCGAGTTCGCCGGGCTGACGTTCTCGGGCAGCCGCGCCTCGGCCAGGATCCAGCTCGCCGGGTCCTCGTAGGCAGGGGTCACGTGGTCGGCTCCCACGCCCAGCTCCTCCGCCATGCAGGCGAGGAAGCGCTCGGCGTGCTCGACGGTCACGCCCGCGTCTTGGTCCTCTCGGGCGATGAGCGCCGCGTCCTCCCAGATGGGCACCTCGTCGTTGCGCCAGTACAGCGAGAACGTCCAGCGCGGCAGGCTCTCCCCGGGGTACCACTTGCCCTGCCCATGGTGCAGGAAGCCGTGCGGCGCGATGCGCGCTTGCAGCTTGCGCAGCAGCGCGTCCGCCAGCGTGCGCTTGGTGGGCCCGACGGCCGCGGTGTTCCACTCGGCCGACTCGAAGTCGTCGATGGAGACGAAGGTGGGCTCGCCGCCCATGGTCAGGCGCACGTCGCCCGCGCGCAGCGCCGCGTCCACCTTCTCGCCCAGCTGGTCCAGGCGCTCCCAGCTCTCCTCGGAGAACGGCTTCGTGATGCGTGGTGCTCTGGACGTGCGACGCACCTGCATGTCGAAGTGGAAGTCCACTCTTGCCTCGCTTCGCCAAGCCCCGCGATGGGCGCGGCGTGGCGATAGTGCGGCGTCGCGGGCCAGCGGGATGTGGCTCTCGCCGGCCAGCAGACCGGATGTCGGGTCGAGCCCACCCAACCCGCACCAGGCAGGTACACCTCGGCCCACGCGTGCAGGTCGGTGAAGTCGTGGTAACGTGCCAGCCGGCCCGTCGAGGGCGATCAGGTCGGGCTTGAGCTGAATGAGGTAGCCGGACACGAAGCGCGCGGCGAGTGCCCAGGTGACGGAGGTCTGCACCAGAGCCAGGTCGAGTCGCGGCATGACGCCGTGCCTGCCTCGAACGTCTCCTCCGGAGTCTGTACCCCGGGCTCCATGCGGATCACGTAGCCGATCTCGCGCGAGATGCGCGCGTTCAGGTCCACCACGAAGTCGACCGTCCGGCGCCGCTCACGCGAGATGGTCGAGAGGAAGCGCGTCAGGTGCGGGCCCGCGGGCTCGGGCGTGCGATAGATGACGAGGTCCTCGGCCTGGTCCGCGTCGTACTCGAACGGAAAGTGCTCGGCGCTCTCCTCGACGAAGAAGTCGAAGGGGTTGTAGACGCTCATGTCGGCCACGAGGTCGACTTCGATCTTCAGCTCCCGCACGGGCTCCGGGAACACGAACCGTGCGAGCCAGTTGCCGTAGGGGTCCTGCTGGTGGTTCACGAAGTGCCCACCCGGGCTCACCTTGAGCGAATGCGAGATCACGCGCGTGCGGCTGTGGGCAGCGGGGCGCAGCCGGATGACCTGCGGTCCGAGGATGACCGGCCGGTCGTAGCGGTAGTGGGTCAGGTGATAGATGGCAGCGTGGATGGACACGCCTTCGTATAGCACCGTCGCGGTTCGTCACCGGGGCAAGCGCGGCGTCGGGTCCGTTCCCAGCCCCGCAATTTACCCGGGCGAAACGCGGGGCTCATCGGCCGGACGCCGAACGAGCGCCACCCCCCGTCGTTTGGGGGCGCATTAGGTCGTTCTTGGGACGCCCTGGACGTGACTTTCCGGCGTCTCGGGTGATATCTTCGAAAGAATGTATCTACGGGCCCGTGGGGCCCGAGCGTTCGGTCGCGCGAGGCGCGGCGCGTTTCATCTGGAGTGTCCATGAGGCATTGGCGACTTGGTTGGTGGATCTGGACAGTCAGCATGTTGGTGGGAGCACCCCAGAGCGGTCTGGCGCAGACGGCCCCCACGGATGGGTCGGCTGCTCCTGACCCCGCGGACGCCGCTCCGGGCGCTCCCACACCTCCCCCAGACACCAATGACGAGGCCGCCCGGCGCCACTTCCGCCTTGGGCAGGCGTACTACCAGAACGGCCAGTTCGCCGAGGCGGCGCGGGAGTTCGAGCAGGCCTACGAGCTGTCTCGCCGCGCACCGCTGCTGTACAACGTGTACCTCGCGCATCGCGATGCGCTGCACACGCGCCAGTCGTACGAGGCGCTCCGTCGCTACCTGGAGGAGGTGCCGGATCCGCCCGACGAAGACCACCTGCGTGCGCGCCTCCAGCACCTCGAGGCCGCGCTCGCGGCGAACCCCGAGGAGCAAGACCCCGAGGTCGAGCCGGAGCAGACCCCGAGTCAGACGGACCAGGAGCCCGTCACGCCGCCAGTGGACCTGACCGTGCCAGCCGCAGAGCCCGAGGGGCGCTCCCCCGTGCCCTACATCGTGATGGGTGTCGGAGGCGGAGCGCTGGTGGGGGGCGTCGTCGCTGGGCTCCTCTCACGTGGGGCGCGCAGCGATCTCGACGCGCTCTGTGCGGCCGACGGTGCGTGTCCGCCCGACAGCAACTGGGAGAGCCTCCGGGACCGCGGTCGTCGCTCCGCGCGCGCGGCGGACGCGCTCATCGGCGTAGGGGCCGCTGCCGCCGTCACGGGCGTCGTGCTGTACTTCGTCATGAGCCCGGACGACGACGACCCGGACGCCACCGCCAGCGCCTCGCCGCTGCGGGGCGGGGTGGGGTGTGACACGACCGGCTGCATGGCCACCTTCGGAGGGCAGTTCTGATGGTCCGGCTCCACCACACGCGCGCGACGGCCCTTGCGCTCACCTGGCTCCTCTCCCTGGCGGCGTGCGCCTCGGGCTGCGCCGGGAGCTTCGACGACTACTACGCCGGAGACGGCGGTCCCCCGGACGGTTCCGCTGACGGCATGGTGCCAGACGCTGCGAGCGACGCCGACATCGACATGGAGACGGCCGACTTTGGTATGGGTCCGTTCGATCTCGATGTCACGGTCGGCGGCACGGGCACGGGCGGCGTGGTCTCCGCGCCGTCCGGCATCAACTGCGGCTCGGACTGCGAGCAGACCTACGACGCGGGAACGACCGTGACGCTCATCGCCACGCCCGTAGCCCCCGCCGTGGTCGTGTGGGGGGGCGCGTGCGCCGGCACGGCCCCGGAGGACCCGTGCGTCATCAGCATGACCCGTCCGCGGTCCGTCACGGTGGACTTCGCCATACCGACCTTCACGCTGACCGTGATCGCGTCGGGGGGTGGCACCGGCCAGGTCGTAGCCGCGGACGACTCGCTCGACTGTGACGGGACGGGCACGTGCGCCGTGTCGTATCAGGTGGGGACCATGGTGACGCTCTCGGCGCTGCCGGGCTTCGCGTCGTCGTTCAGCGGGTGGTCCATGGACTGCGCGGGCCTCGGGGACTGTGAGCTCACCATGGACGCCGACAAGACCGTCGGCGTGACGTTCGACGACGCGGACGAGGTGTCCTTGCTCATCTCGCGTTCCGGCTCCGGCATGGGGACGGTGACGTCGGCGCCCACGGGCATCGACTGCGGCGCGAGCTGCTCGGCCGTGTTTGCGCCAGGCGAAGAGATCACGCTCACCGCGACCGAGACCGCGGGGTCCACCTTCATGGGCTGGTCTGGGGACTGCACGGGCACGGGCATGACGTGCACGCTGACGATGAGCGCTGCACGCAGCGTGACGGCCACCTTCGACGTCAACACGTACATGCTGAGCGTCGCCCGGGACGGCACGGGGAGCGGCTCGGTGAGCTCCGTGCCGGCCGCCATCGACTGTGGTGCGACCTGCAGCGCGCCCTACGCGCACGGCACCAACGTGGTGCTGATCGCCGCGGCCGACGAGGGCTCCACGTTCACCGGCTGGGCGGGCGCGTGCCAGGGCACCAACACCTTCTGCTCCGTGCCCATCACCGCGGCCGCCACGGCGACGGCCACCTTCACGCGTGACACCTACACACTCACGGCGGCGGTCACTGGCGCGGGCAAGATCGTGTCCGGCGCGGGCGGCATCGACTGCGGTAGCGACTGTAGCGAGACGTACGCACACGGGCAGATGGTCACCCTGAACGCCATCGCCAACGACGGCGCGGCGTTCACGGGATGGAGCGGCGCGTGCGCCGCGGAGTCCAGCACCAGCTGCGTCGTCACGCTCACACAGGCCGAGAGCGTGGGCGCGACCTTCGCCATCAACCAGTACGCCCTCACGGCCTCCACCACCGACAACGGCTCCGGAACCATCACGAGCAGCGACGGAAGCATCGACTGTGGCTCCGACTGCACGGGTGCGGCTGGGCACGGCGACAGCATCACGTTCACGGCCACCGCCGACGCGGGCTCCACGTTCATCGGATGGGGCGGCGACTGCGCGGGCGAGGCCAGCAACGTCTGCACCCTGACGATCGCGGGCGCCACCAGCGTCAGCGCGGCGTTCGTGTTGGGCAACGAGTTCCTCACCGTCACCAAGAGCGGCACCGGCGCGGGTACCGTCGCCAGCGACGTGCCCGGCATCGACTGCGGCAGCACCTGTGCGTCGTCTTTCACGAACGGTACGATGGTGACGCTCACCGCGACGCCGGCCACCGGCTCCACCTTCACGGGCTGGTCGGGCGGCTGCATGGGGGCGAGCACGACGTGCTCCGTCACCGTTACCACCATGGTGGGTGTCACGGCCCAGTTCACCGCCGACCAGCACACGCTGCAGGTGGTCCCCACCGGCGAAGGCACGGGCACCGTGTCGAACAACACGGGCTCCATCCTGTGCGGGACGGGCGGCATGATGTGCAGCGACACCGTGAACTACGGCGTCACGCGCACGCTCACCGCCTCGGCGGACGCCAACAGCGTGTTCGTAGGCTGGTCGGGCGCGGACTGCCCAGGCACCGGGCCCTGCGTCATCTCCATGACGGACGACGTCACGGTCCAGGCGCTCTTCGACCGCGCGCCCTACGTGCTGACCGTCGCGACGGGCGGGACGGGGACGGGCAGCGTGGTGAGCGACGTCGCGGGCATCAACTGCGGCACGGACTGCACGGAGACCTACCGCCACGGTGACGTGGTCACGCTCACCGCGACCGCGACCGCCAACAGCGACTTCAACGGCTGGAGCGGCGCCGGCTGTGGCGCGTCGACCACGTGTGTGGTGACCGTCACGCAGGCGCAGACGGTCACGGCCCAGTTCACGCTCAAGCAGTACACCCTCACCGTCACCAAGCCGGGCAACGGCGCGGGCACCGTCAGCTCGACACCCGCGGGCATCAGCTGCGGGGCCTCGTGCAGCGGGTCGTACGCGCACGGCACCATGGTGATGCTCACCGCCACGCCCTCCACCGGCAGCGACTTCACCGGGTGGGGCGGCGCGTGCAGCGGCACCACGTCCTGCATGGTGACCATGGACCAAGCGCAGAGCGTGACGGCCACCTTCACGCTCCGGCAGTACACGCTCACCGTCAACCGCACGGGCACGGGGAGCGGGTCGGTCTCGTCCACGCCCAGCGGGCTCACCTGCCCCGCGAACGGGAGCTGCACCGGCACGTTCAACCACGGCACCACCGTGCAGCTGATCGCGTCGCCGGCGTCGTCCAGCGACTTCACCAGCTGGTCGGGCGGTGGGTGCTCCAGCAACGGCGCGTGCAACGTGACCATGACGGCCGCCACCGCGGTGACCGCGACGTTCACCCTCAAGCAGCAGCCCCTCACCGTGACCGTGTCCGGCTCCGGGTCGGGCACCGTCAGCTCCAACCCCGCCGGCATCAGCTGTACCAAGACCGGCGGGACGTGCGCGGCCAACTACACGCACGGCACCATGGTGACCCTCACCGCGACACCCACCAGCGGTGGAGGCAACACCTTCGCCGCTTGGGGCGGCGCGTGCACGGGTCAGACGGGGTCCACCTGTACGCTCTCGATGACCCAGGCCAACAGCGTGAGCGCCACGTTCACGGTCGGCAGCAACAACCTCACCGTGTCCGTCAACGGCACCGGGACGGTCACGTCGAGTCCGACGGGCATCAGCTGCACCTCGACCGGCGGCACGTGCAGCCAGAGCTTCACGTTCGGCCAGACGGTCACACTGACGGCGGCTCCGGGCGTGGGCCGCACGTTCTCCGGTTGGGGCGGCGCGTGTGCGAGCGCGGGGACGAACACCACGTGTCAGGTCACCATGGACGCCTCCAAGTCGGTGACGGCCACGTTCGAGGTGCTGAGCTACACGCTCACCACCGTCATCGACGCGCAGGGCTTCGGCAGCGTGATCACGCCGGGCGGCGAGATCGACTGTCCAGGCGATTGCACCGAGAGTCTCCCTCACGGCGAGATGATCACGCTCCAGGCGGTGCCCACCAGCGGCTACGTGTTCGACGGCTGGGTGGATGACGGTGGCGGCTCGAGCGCGCCGTGTAGCGACCTCAACCCCGTCTACTGCACGCTCACCATCACGCAGGCGCGCACCATCCGCGCCAAGTTCTCGCCCGTCTTCCACACGGTCACGGTCAGCCGCTCGGGAAGCGGCAGCATCACCTCGTCGCCGGGCTCCATCAACTGCGGTTCGAACTGCTCTGGGTCGTTCGCGACGGGCACGTCCTTGCAGCTCACCGCGAGCCCTGCGTCTGGCAACTCGTTCAGCGCCTGGACGGGCGCGTGTGCTGGTCAGGGCGCGGTGTGTACGCTCAACATTGCGGGCCCCGTGAGTACACAGGCCGTCTTCACTCCGAACACCTATCCCGTGAGCGTCTCGTTCGTCGGGCTGAACGTCGGCGACGTCTCCACCACGGACGGTGTCATCACCTGCCTAGCGAACGGCCAGAACAAGTGCAGTGGCACGTACACGCACGGGTCCGCCGTGACCTTCGTGGCCGCCGACATCGATCCACGTCAGACCTCGCCTGGTGCGCGCTTCGTCCGTTGGTCGAGCGGGCCGTGCGCGGGTTCGACGAACACCAGCTGCGCCACCACAGTGACGGCGGCGTTGTCCGTGCAAGCGGAGTACATCCGCACCTATGCGCTCGTGGTCGACATCACGGGCGGTGCGTTGACCTCCAACGAGCGGGTCAACGTTCAGATCGGCCCCCTCGCGCACGCCACGACGTGTTCGTCGACCATGCAGGTCGGCTACGTGCCGCCCCCCTGCACGTTTGCCGTCGAGGTCGGGGTCTCCGTGACGCTGTCGGCGCTCCCCGCGGCCGGCTTCTTCCGCTTCAACAACTGGGTGCCGCCCCCTTCGGGCTGTTCAGCCAGCAACCCGAGCTGCATGTTCACCATGCCGTCAGCGGCCGTCCTGACCGCCGCGAACTTCGACTGACCAAGAGCGTACCCCGGCGTCCGTGCGCGGCAGGGCGAGCGCTGTCGCGGCGGTTCGCCCCGGCGCCGAGCTCAGGGGAGCGGCATGCCTTCGCAGTTGACGATGTTGATCGGAATGAGCCCGTTGCGGCTCTCGCCACGCACGTCGGGGGCGGAGAGGTTGCGTACCAGGATGGGCGTGCTGGGGGCCACGACCCCCTCACACACCAGCGATGTGCTGAGGGTGGGTCCGAGCAAGCCCATCACGCGGTCCTCGTACTCGAACCCGACTGACGTGAAGCGGCACGGTTGCTCGTCGCTGAGCGGGTCGGAGCCGCACGCACCCACGTACGTGTTGACGGCATCCACGAACTCCACGGTGCAGTTTGGGCCGCCCACCGGACCTCCCGTGCGAGGGATGATCGCGTTGCGGATCGTGAGGCGGTACTCGCTGCTGACCGCCGAGAAGCTCCACAGCACGTTGTCCGCGCCGCGCGGCTCGACCAAGCAGCTGAGCGCGAGCGGGAGCGGCGGGTCCTCGTTGGACGTGCCCCCCGCAAACGTGAAGATGTCGTGCATCCGATGCTGGCTCGGGAAGCAGCTCGGCGCACCGACGGGGCACTTCACCTGCCAGCGGATGTCCACGAAGAGATCGCCTGGCGCGTCGTTGCAGCCCGCCAGAATCACCGCTGAAAACAGAAACATCCATGCACACGCAACACGCGACCGGATGAGGGGGGCACCGCCACCACGCTTGAACATGTGAGGAAGGTACTACAGGGAAGGGCCGGGAGCTACACCTGCGTACCTCGCTCGACCGTTGCAGCGGTCTCACGGGTGGACAGGGCAGATGTAATCCACGCACTCACAGGGGCGCACGTGAAGGGTTGGCGGTCGTCATCCAGCCGCTGCGCCAGGGTCAGGTCCACCGCGAGGGGTGGGCAGCGGAGGAGGACGACCGCGGCGCGGGGCGCGGGGGCCTCGAGGGCCAAGTGTTCGAGCAGGGCGTGACCGAAGATCAGGGGCCGCGCTTCATGGGGGGCGAGGTGCGTCGTGGTCAGCGGGATGCGGGCGGTGGCCAGGTGAGCCAGCGTCGTGAGCAAGCGCTCCTCCGCGCCGATCGGGGCATGGTCGGGGACGCACAGCAGCAGGCCGCCCTCATCGAGCTGGGTGAGCGCGCTCTGCTCGGGGGTGCGGGCGCCGGGCAGCCGCTGGAAGTGTGCGGGCACACGTTCGCACAGCCGCCGGTATTGGCGCGCGTGCAGCGCTCGCTTGGTTCTGGGAAACGCAGCCCAAATCACCACGTTGAACAGGTCGTGCCAGTTGGCCGCGCGGGTCGGCAGCACCCCCCGCTCCGTGATGCTCGCGTCGTACAGGCTGGCGCGCTCGCGGAGGCGCCCACGCCGACGGGGGGCGCTGACGTCGGCCACGCAGCGAATGCCCGCCACTTCCGAGAGCCGCTCGAGCGATGGCCATCCCGCCTCGAGCAGCGACTCCGCGGTGGCACGCGAGGCGGCGAAGGCGGGCTGCGCGGCGATGCGGTCGCGCACGTCCGTCACGTGCTCGTGAGACGCGGCCGACACATGACCGGGGCCCCCGTCCCGACGATCGTTCGAGCCCATGTCGAATGCGCCGACCACGCGCGACGAGAGTGCCCGCCCTACTCGCTGGCGGCGGGGGCGGGGGCGGGGGCGGGCGCTGGTGCGGGCGTGGGCGCTGGTGCGGGCGTTGGCGCCGGTGCGGGGGCGGGCGCGGGGGCGGGCGCCGGTGCGGGATCCGGCGCGGGCGTCGGCGCTTCGTTCTCCACGGGGACAGGCGTCGCGCCGGGCGTCGCAATCATCGTGGGGGTCGGGAGTTCGACCGACGAGAGGTCCTCCACCGGGGCTGCGCGCGTCGGGCGGACGCGCTCTTGGAGCTGCACGGTGATCGTGAGGCGCATGGCGCCGTTCTCTTCTACGAAGTCGGCGCTGCGCACCTGCTGGGTCGCCCGCACGTAGCCGTCCGCGTTCACGGCCAGCTGGAACGCCGGCGGCAGCGCGTGGAGCTCGAGCTCGCCGTCTGCGTTGGCCGTCTGACGCTGCGCGGAGATGGTGGGGTTCGGCGCGTTGGTGACGACCCGCAGGACGAACGGCAGCCGCGTGAGCGTCACGCGCTGCGTCGTCATCGTCTCCGTGGCCGTGACGGTGCGCGTCTCCTCGGCGTAGCCGGGGGCCTTGAGGGTCACGGTGACCTCTCGGCCAACGGGGAGCGCGACGCTGACCGGGGTCGTGCCGCGCGCCTCTCCGTTCACGCTCACCACGGCGCCCGACGGAGTGGTGGCGAACGGCACGTCGTGCGTGACAATGGGCTCCTCCGGTTCAGCGGTGGTATCCGTGTCGCCCTCGCCTGCGCCTTCGCCCGTGTCGCCTTCAGCGACGGTGTCGCCCTCGCCCTCGGCTGGCGGGGGCTCGTCCGTGGGCTCGGGGGTGGACTCCGGCTCCTGGGTCCCCACTGGCGTGACGGGTGGCGCCACGTCTGGGGTTCGGAAGCCGAAGTACCAGACCGCGCCACCGACGACCGCCAGCAGCAGGAGGACCCCGACGATCATGCCGGCGCCGCTCTCGGACGCTTCGGGCGGCCCCGACGGACTGGGCGTAGGCGCTGGCGCCCGAGCGGGCTCGGGGGCGGGCTTTGGCTTCTCTTGCGGCTTCGGCGTCTCGGCCGCCTTCGGGGCGGGCTTGGGAGCCGGCTCGGAGGCGATCACCACGCCCTCCGCGGCGCCTTCGCGCTTCTCCGCCTTGGGAGGGGGGACGCTGCCGCCCATCAGCGCAGCGACGTCGGACGTGAGCATGCTGCGATCGGCGACGACGGTCTGCGCGTCCTCGTCGTCGAAGCCGTCCGACGGCGCCATGGTGGCCGGGATGTCGGCCACGCCGCCGCCGAGGCCCGCCTTCGCTTCCGCCTCGCGTCGCGCCTGGATCTCGAGCCCACGGCGCCGCGCGGCCTCGGCGCTGGCGGCGGCTTCCTCGGCTGCGGTCTTGTCCGCGTTGCCCGCTGCGAGCGCAGAAGCCAGGAAGTCTGCGGCGTGTCGCACGTTGGTGCGGTCTTCGTGCGCAGGCATCTCCGCAGGGGGGCCCTCGGGGAAGAAGCTCGGCGCTGGCTGCTGCGCGGGGTCCCCCTCGTCGTAGCGGCCCGGCTGTGCGCCGCGGCGCTCGACGATGCTGTTCACGAGGTCGCGGCTCTCCGCGTCCATCTTGATGAACTTGATGCCCATGCCAGGTGGCGCGGTGTCCGTGGCCACGTCCGGTCCGCGCGTCCACGCCACGCGCCCGACGCCGTGGATGAGCCGAGACTGGTCCTTCAGCTGGAACTCGAACTTGAGCAGCGTGCCCACCGCCATGGGCTTCTTGGACTTGATGAAGAGGCCGCCCCGGGAGATGTCCGTGCTGTACTGCTCCACGAACTCGTCGAGGTTGGCGCTCTTGAAGCGCACTTTCAGCGATAGATCGGTTCGTTCGTCTTTGCGGGTGTCGGACATGGGGGCTAGCTCTTCACGATCGCGCCGGAATTTCGGGGTGCGTCAGGGTACCCAGCATTCCTCGGCTCCACAACATCGGAACGATGGGCCCCTCGCGATGTCTATTTTGCTGCTGCGGGCGAGCGCGCGTGCAGCGGAGGGCGTCCCCCCGCGAGCAGCAAGTCGCGCTCGAGCACGTGTCGGAGCCCCCTGGGCCGGACGTCGGCCGCCAGCACGTCCAGCAGGGGCGCGAGCGCGAAGGCGCGCTGACGGAGGCGGGGGTGCGGGACACGCAGCTGAGGCTCGTCCACGGTGCGCCCGGGCCACAGCAGCACGTCCAGGTCCAGCGTGCGCGGCCCCCAGCGTGTCTCGCGGGCGCGGTCGCGGCCGAGCTCGCGTTCGATGTGGAGCAGCGCGTCCAGCAGCGCCAGCGGCTCGAGCGGCGTCCGCAGGCGCACGGCCGCGTTGCAGAACGAGGGCTGGGGAGGGCCCACGGGCGCGGTCTCGTACACGGGGCTCACGGCCTCCACGTCGCCCGGCATGCGCGCGCAGGCCACGCGAAAGGTCTCGTCGGGCGGCCCCACGGGCGAGGTCAGGTTCGCGCCAAGCCCGACATAGCAGACCTCGGCGTCGCTCAAGGCAGCGCTTTCCATGTAGGGGTCGTGCAGATGGCGCGCTCTTCGCCGTTCCAGCGCAGCATCCCGCCCACCAAGTGGAAGACCTCCGTGAATCCGAATTCGGCCACCAGCGCGATGACCAGCCGCCGGCTCTCGTGCCCGTTGTTGCACACGAGCACCACCGGGGTGTCCTTGGGCAGCGGCAAGCCCGAGGCGCGCACCTCGCTGCCCAGGCGGTGGTGTACGCCCTCGATGTGTCCGAAGTCGCCCAGCAAGTCGGGCAACGGGCGCACGTCGATCAGCACCAGGTCGGTGCGTCCCAGCACGTCCAGCGGACGCAGCTCGTAGTAGCCGTGTCGCGTCAGGGGAGCTTCGGGGATGCGAGCCACCCGGCGAGTGTGGGGGCCTCCGCAGCAGGTCGCAAGGCGCTCAGCGCTTGCCGTCCGGGTACCACAGCACGCGGAACTCGGCGTGCGTGGCGCCGATGTTCAGCAGCTCCGCTCGCGCGGCCCGCGCGCCGCTGGCGCGGTAGGCGGCCTCGATGGCCTTGAGCGTCGCCCGCAGGGCGAGGCTGTCGTAGAGATAGGACGGGAAGCCGAAGCGGCTGTGCGTGCCGTCCTCCAGCACCTGGATCTCGTAGTCCACGCCCGTGTGGAAGTTGGCCCAGCGCCGCTCCCCGCCGCTGGCCAGCCGCTGCGGGGACGCCACCGCCATCAACAGGCGGTACATGGGCGCCTCGAAGACGCGCTGGCTGAACTCGGAGACCCACGCGAGGAAAGCGTCGTCGTCCTTGAACACCTGGTCGGCGATGGCGAGGTACAGCGCGGTGTTCACGACCTCCGGCACCCACGCGGACATGGGCAGCGGGTCGCGCACGTACTCAGCCAGCAGCGGGTCCAGCTCGTCCAGCGCGAGCGGGCGCGGCAGGTTGCGCACGGCCTCGCGATAGAGGGACGCCTTGCTCTCGCACTGCGGGTGCGACAGCAGCCCAGCGGGCAACCGACGCAGGTAGCTCGTGGTGCGGGGGTAGGCCTGAGCGTCCACCCGTTCAGCCTATCCCAATTCCAGGGGCCCAGCCTGTGCTTGGCGCGCAGGCCAGCGCGCACCTCAGCGTGCGCGTCGCGGTTCGTTGTGTGGTGGCCGTCGTGGCGTGCGACGCCGACTAGCCAAAGGCGCGCGACAGGGAGTCCACCTGCGTGCGCGTCCACTCGGGCGCGAACAGGTGCGGCAGCTCCACGCGCTGCGCCTTGATGGCCGCGCTCAGCTTGGCGAGGCTCTCCTGCTGCACGTTCTCTCGCAGCACACGGGCACGCCCGGCGCGAGCCAGCGTGGCGGCTGGGCTGGTGGCGGGCAGGTGCTTGGGCAGGTCGAGCAGCACCTGCGCGCTCTCACCCTGGAACAGGTAGGGCAGCTTCTGGTTCACCACCAACGCGGCGATGCTCATGGACAGCTCGCTCACCAGCGCGCCGTGCAGCTCGATGGTCTCGTTGGCGGGCATGTCTTCGGGAAGCGTGACCAGCACGGCCCCCGCCTGACGTTCGTCGCGGAACATCTCGAGCGCGCGGTCGGCCTCCTTGCGCAGCAGACCGGGCGGCGCGACGTCCTGGATGACCTTGGGCACGCGCAGCATCTCGAGGCCATGCCCCGTGGCCGGCGCGTCCAGCACGACGAGGTCGTAGTCGGGCGGGCCGCTGGGGGGCGACACGTGGAAGAACGCCTTGCCGAGCATGCTCCAGGCCTCGATGCCGGGCGTGCCGCGCAGGAAGTTCCGCACCACGCGGTTCTCGAAGACCGCCTTGTAGAGCGCGCGCACCTTGAGGACCATGATGCCGTACTCCTCGAGCGCGACCTGCGGGTCCATGTTGACCACGTCGAGGTTCGGGGCGACGCGCACGATCTGGCTGCCGATGGGCGGCACGTCCAGCATGTGGCTCATGCGCTCCTTGACGTTCGTCATGGCGATGAGCGTGCGCTTGCCGCGACGCGCCGCGGCCAGACCGAGGGCAGCGCTGACGGTGGTCTTACCCACGCCGCCCTTGCCCACGACGATCAGAAATTTCCGGTCCAGCAGGTGCGCCATCTGGCGGTGGTAGCAGAGAGGGCGCCGCTTGGCACCCTACTCGGCGGCCTCGGTGCTCTGGGGCGCGGGGCTCGCGCTCTTGGGCTCGTAGAACTGCTGGTACCAGTGGCGCAGAGGTCCGAGCTTGCCGTCGCCGTCGCACAGGATGGGCTTCTCGACGTAGACCTTGTGCTCCCACACGGCGATGTCTTCCTTGAAGCCGACCAGCAGGTTGTTGGCGTACTGCTTCGCGAACTCCTCGGTCTGCTTCTTGTCGCCGCCCGGCTTGGTCTGCAGCATGACGCCGAACCACAGGTGCAGGCTGTTGGGGCCGATGGGGGTGTGGCAGTTGACGATCTTGTTCTGCAGGTAGCCGTCCATGGCCGAGATCTGGAAGCTGGGGCCGTAGTACGTGGTGCGCGACTTGAAGTAGTCCTTGCCGCCGCCGCGGGGGTACGCGACGCCTTCGATCACCTGCACGGCCTCGTAGCCGTTGTACTCGTTGGCGAACACGTCGATGTGCGTGCCGTGGATGGGCGCGAAGTGCGCCTTGTCCGCGACGTTCTCGACGATCTCGCGTGGGTGCGTCTTGATCTCCAGGCGGTCCGGCGACCAGCGGCTCCAGGTGGGGTCGTCCCACTCGGGCAGGCGCGGGATCTGGTAGTCGGGCGCGCCCCCGTCCGGGTCGTTCCACACGAAGATGAAGCCGTTGGCTTCGTCGGTGGGGTGCGCGCCGATCTTCGCGCGGGGTGGGATGCGCTTGGCGTACGGGACCTCCACGCACTGACCGTCCGGGCCGAACTTCCACGCGTGGAAGGGGCAGCGCACGCAGTCGCCCTCGACCTTGCCGCCCACGCCGATGTCTGCGCCGAGGTGCGGGCAGTAGGCGTCCGACACGCGCGCCACGCCGTCCTCGCCGCGGTACACGATCATCTGGCGGCCCAGGTAGTGGACCGACTTCATCTCGCCCGCGGGCACCTCGGTGCTGAGCCCGACGGGGAACCAGCCTCGGGGATAGCGGTGGGCGGTGGCGGTGGCGGTCATGGGGACGATCCTTTCGAGTAGAACTTGTTCTACATAGCGCACTCCCGGGCCGCGGTCACGCCCCAGCGTGCATCGGGCGGACCAGAATAGCGCTTGAGTTTCCGATGCGTACAGGGCGCGGGTGGGACGGATACACTTTGTAATTGTTCGCCGGTTCGCCGATTCTGGCATTCTCCGCGGATGCGACCACTCGCTCCCCCCGCCCCGCGCGCACAGCGCGGCCGCTCTCGCCTCCTTCGTCATGTGCTGGTGTGCGCCCTCGCCGCAGCCGCGGCGCCCGGCTGCAGCAGCAGTAGCGACACCATCACTCCGGCCATCGAGGCCTACTGCCGTGACCACGACGCGCGCGACGTCGAGCGCCGCATCGACCTGGTGCTGGCCGCGTTGACGCTCGAAGAGAAGGCCGACCTGATGCGTGGCACCTTCCCCCTCCCGCGCGCGGGGACCTGGCAGGCGGCCATCCTGCCCGAGAAGGGCTTCCCCGGCTTCCACATGCTGGACGGTCCGCGCGGCGTGAGCCGGCTCGGTGGCGCGACGGGCACGGCCTTCCCGGTAGCCATGGCGCGCGGTGCCACGTGGGACCCGGAGCTCGAGGCCGAGGTGGGCCGCGCCATCGGGACGGAGCTACGGGCGCGCGGGGCGGACACGCTGTTGGCGCCCACGGTGAACCTGCTGCAGCACCCGCTCTGGGGGCGCGCGCAGGAGACCTACGGTGAGGACTCGTTCCACGTGGGTGCGCTCGGCACGGGCTTCGTGTTGGGGGCACAGGAGCAGGTGCTGTGCGTGGTGAAGCACTTCGCGGTGAACAACATCGAGGACACGCGCCTGACGGTGAACGTGGAGGTCAGCGAGCGCGCGCTACGCGAGGTGTTCCTGCCCCACTTCCAGCGCATCATCACCGAGGGGCGCGTGGCCGGCGTGATGAGCGCCTACAACCGCGTCAACGGTGAGTATTGCAGCCAGAACCGGCACCTGCTGACCGACATCCTGCGCGACGACTGGGGCTACGCCGGGCTCGTGATGAGCGACTGGGTGTGGGGCACGCACGACACCGTGCCGGCGATCGAGGCCGGGCTCGACCTGGAGATGCCGACCGAGCTCATCTATGGTGAGCCGCTGGTCGAGGCGGTCCGAGCGGGGGACGTGCGCGAGCAGCAGCTGGACACGGCGCTACGTCGCATGTTGCGCGCGCAGTATTGCTACAGCCTCGACACGGATCCGCCCATGCGCGACGACGAGGCCGTCGAGACGGAGGAGACGCTGGCCTTGGCGCGACGCGCGGCGGCGCAGGGCATCGTGCTCCTCGAGAACGACGGTGTGCTGCCCATCGCGCGCACCGTGGGCACCGACATCGTGGTGGTGGGGCAGCTCGCGGAAGTCGAGAACATCGGTGACCAGGGCAGCAGCGCGGTGCGCCCGACCAGCGTGGTCACTGCCCTCGAGGGGCTGATGGCGGCGGCGGGGGACGCGACCGTGACGCACGTGCCCGGAGACCTGAGCGACGCGGGGGACCAGGCGACCGTGACCGCCGCGGACGTCGTGGTCGTGGTCGTCGGGCTCGACAGCCGCAGCGAGGGCGAGGGCACCATCGCGGCGGGCGACCGAGACACGCTCGCGGTCCCCGCCGCGCACGTGGCCGTGGTGCAGCAGGCCGCGACGCTGAACGACAACGTCGTCGTCGTGCTCGAGGGCGGGTCCGTGCTGGACGTCGGGCCGTTCGTGGACGACGTCGAGGCGCTGGTGATGGCGTGGTACCCGGGCTCGGAGGGCGGACACGCGATCGCCAGCGTGCTGTTCGGCGATCACAACCCGACGGGGCGTGTGCCCATGGCGTGGCCCTACGCGCTCGCTGACCTACCCGCGTTCGACTCGGTCAGCGAGGAGGTCACGCAGGGGCTCTTCCACGGACAGCGGCACCTCGACCGCGAGGGCACGCAGGCGCGCTACCCGCTGGGCTACGGCCTCTCGTACACCGACTACGCCTACGAGTCGCTCACGCTGTCGCGCATGGCGGCGCGGGCCGACGACGTGCTGCAGGTGACGGTGCGCGTGCGCAACACGGGCGCCATGGACGGCGCCGAGGTGGTGCAGGTGTACGTGCGCACGCCGGGGGATGCCGTGCCGCGCCCCGTGCGCGAGCTGCGCGGGTTTGCGCGGGTGGACCTGCCCGCAGGCGAGGGCCGCGACGTGGTGCTGGAGCTGCCCATCGCGGACCTGGCGTACTACGACGAGGCGGGTGCGCGATGGGTGATCGAGCCCGGCACGTACCGCGTCGAGGTGGGCCCGAACGCGGGTGAGCGTCCGCTCGAGGCGAGCTTCGAGGTGGCGAACTGAGCCACCGTTGAATCGTCGCGCGTGATCCGGCGTCGCACCGCCCGCTCTCCCTGCCCCTGACGGGCGCTTCCCACCTTGCGTGTTGCGAAGCGCCGTCGTGGTACGGTCGGAGCCTCTGGCGGCCGGACATCGAAGACTCAGGAGCAGGTATGAAGGCGGGACGTGTGTTGCGGTTTGGACTCGTGAGCGTGGTGGCGAGCTACGGGCTCGGACTTCTCCTGGGCACGCTGTCCCACGGAGGCCCGATGGGGCGCGCCGAGGCGCAGAGCTGCAACCGGTCCTGCGCGTCGTCTGTCCCGCGGGACGCGCGTGGGTGCTGTGTGGAGCGTCCGAGCGGTGGCTCCGGCGGAGGCGGGCGGCGTCGGCCGCCGCGGGACGCGGCGCCATCCGTACGGGAGCAGCACGGCTGGGGCGGCGTGCCCGCCTGCGAGGGAGGGACCGTCGACAACGCGGACACGCGCGGTCACTGCTGCTGGCCGGGGCAGTATTGGCTTCCGTCCGCCAACAGCTGTCAGGGGGCGCCGCGGTGCCCAGCAGGCATGGAGGCGCAGTCGAACGGCGACTGCGGTTGCGCGGCGGGCATGGTGTCGAACGCAGACACCATGGGGCAGTGCTGTTGGCCGGGGCAAGCGTGGGTGCCGAGTCAGCGGCAGTGCATGGGGCGGCCGTCCCGCTGCCCGGCAGGCTTCGAACGTGGCGCGAACGGCTGCGATTCGCCGGCGCCAGCGGGAATGGTTCTGATCCCGGGT
The DNA here is from genome assembly GCA_020633055.1 of Sandaracinaceae bacterium. NCBI lineage: Bacteria > Pseudomonadati > Myxococcota > Polyangiales > Sandaracinaceae > Sandaracinaceae bacterium. The sequence goes on from JACKEJ010000009.1 coordinate 400,386, forward strand.
GGGCGTTTCCAGATGGGAACGGCGTCCGGGGGGGATGATGACGAGCGTCCGGTGCACGAGGTTACGTTGAGCAGCTACTACATGGACCGGACGGAGGTGACGGTGTCGGCGTATGGGGAGTGCGTGCGTGCGGGGCGTTGCGCGGCGCGGTCGGCGGTGGATTGGCCGGGCATCAGCGCCGCGGACCGAACCTTCTACAGCCAGTACTGCAACTGGGGGGTGTCTGGTAGGGAGGCGCACCCGATGAATTGCGTTTCATGGGATGACGCGGTGGCGTATTGCGGATGGCGAGGAGGGCGGCTGCCGACGGAGGCGGAGTGGGAGTACGGGGCGCGAGGAAGCGACGGTCGGGTGTACCCGTGGGGGAACGAAGGACCCAGCGATAGACGGCTGCAGTGGTCAGGAGGCTGCGGCGGCTTCGGTTGTAGTGGAGGTACGGCGGCGGTGGGTTCACATGCGTCGGGCCGAAGCCCGTTTGGGCTGGAGGACATGTCTGGGAACGTGTGGGAGTGGGTGAGCGATTGGTACGGAGCGTATCCGAGCGGAGCGGTGCGCGATCCGTCGGGGCCGACGAGCGGAGACGGCCGGGTGCTCCGTGGCGGTTCGTGGCTCTACAGCGATGCCGCCGGGGTGCGCTCTGCGAATCGCTTCTGGTACGAGGCGTCGAACCGCAACGTCAACGTGGGTTTCCGTTGCGCGCGCGGGGCGAACTAGGGGATACCTAGACCACTCAGTCACTTTATCCTGGCCCGCGTGTCGCGGGCCCGATGTGTCTCGGGTCACGGAGACCGACGAGGCAGGGGTCGAGGCGTGCGGGAGGCGCGCTTTGCGCGCCTCGCCCGAAACTTGCGTTGGACACCCGACTCCTCGGGCGATAGCTTCATGGGGCTCCGGGTCACCGCCGGGTGCTCCGTGGCGGTTCGTGGAACAACAACGATGCCGCCAGGGTGCGCTCTGCGAATCGCAACAGGAACGATGCGTCGAACCGCAACAACAACGTGGGTTTCCGTTGCGCGCGCGCCAAGGGACGCCTGTTGCTTCGCGGTCACGGCCGCGTTGCCCGTGCACTCCCTGCCCCCGCCCGGAGGTCCGGCTCGCCGTGAAGCGGGGCGGACGATCGCCCGGCCCCGGCGGGGTTCCTCGCCCCTCTGCTTGCAAGGGCGCGGCCCCGCCGGGTCGCGGGCTCCTATGAGCGCTGCCACTCTGCTGCAGGCGTGTCGAGAATGTCGAGCTCGCGGAGCAGCCGTCCCTTGAGGCGCCACGCGTCGGCGTGGTCCCAATGCGCGAATGTTGCCCGGACGCTCTCCCACGCAGCGAGGGGCGAGGTCCGGCCGGCGCGCACGTCGCCGTAGAGCGCTTGAAGCCGCCGCTCCGCGCGCGCCACGCTCGTGCGCCGGACGCGCACCTGGTCGGGCAGCACGCGGTACCCGACGATCCCCACGCCGCCCGAGGTCGGCTGGATGTCGTGCGGGTGGATGCGAAGCCGCCGGTCCGCGCACGCGGCGACGACGGCCGCCGATGCGTCTGCGAGCACGCCGCGATCGTCGCCGAGGAGGAGCATGTCGTCCATGTACCGGAGGTATGCGCGGTGCCCCAGCCGGTCCTTGACGAAGTGGTCCACCGGCGAGAGGTACGCGTTGGCCCAGAGCTGCGAGGTGAGGTTGCCGAGCGGGAGCCCAACGTCGCGTGTATGAGGGGTGAAGAGGTCGTCGCCGGGAAAGTACGCGCGCTCACGCTCACACTCGCCCCGTTCCAAGATGAGGTCGCACAGACGCCAGAGCCACGGCTCGGGCGTCTCGGGCGCGAGCAGCTCGCGGAGCACGGCGTGATCCACGCTTGGGAAGTAGCGGACGACGTCCAGACGGACCCAGTAGCGGTACGTGCGAGCCCATGCGCGGGCGCGACGGAGGGCGGCGTGGGTGCCCGCGCCGACGCGGCATGCGTAGGTGTCGCGAATAAGCGTACGCTCCAGCCGCGGGCCGAGGACGGCGGCCAGCGCTTGGTGCACGACGCGGTCTTCAAAGGGCTGCACGGAGATGGTCCGCGGCTTCGGGTCGTGCACGCGCAGCATGACGGGGCGTTGGGGGACCCACGTCCCTGCGAGGAGTCTGCGCTCGAGGTCGATGAGGCGCGGTTCAAGCTCGACGAGGTAGCGCGCGACCGACGCCCGGGAGCGCTTGCCCCGCGCAGCGCGCGCTGCGGCTGCCAAGAGCGACCGCAAGCTGAGCGCGTCAGTCGCCGCTACGGGCTTTGGCATCGCGGGTCCAACCACCGATCATGGCTCCGATCTCATGCAGCGACCGCTGAACGTGTTCGTGCGCCTCTGGCGCGAGGTACCGGCGAGCGTGCGCGCCGCGGAGCAGGAGCCTTAGCATCGCGGCGTGATGGCCGGCGTTGGCGAGGTGTTGCGCAGTAGCTTCCGCGCCTCGCGCGTAAGTCGCGCGGAGCAAGGCTTCGAGCAGGTCGTGTGAGGCGCGAACGACGCGGTCGCCGAGCAGGGGGCGCGCGGAGCGTGGCCACTGTTGGACCCGCGCGTCGATCTCGACCCAGAGCGCCTGGGCGCGCTCGACGGCGACGGGAACCTGTTTAGCAGAGGTGTTCACAGCGATTTCCCCGGTCGCGTTGCGTCGGAAGTGTAGCGCTTCCAGCGAAATATTTCACCCTGAGGTTGTCGCTGCCGACCACCCACGATAACGTGCATGGCGGTACGTCGCGGGCTGGACGCCCGCAAGGCAAGGAGTCCACGCAATGCCAACAATGGAAGAGGAGCTGGCACGGGCGACCGCCGCCGCGGATGCCACCGAGGTCGAGCAGGGTCGAGCGACCACGGCGGCCGACGGCGCCGAGCAGGCGTACGCAGCCACGGAAGCCATACGTGCGCAGCTGGAGCAGTTCCTGCAGAGCTGGATGGGGGGAGAACACGACGCGATCATCTCCCAGCTCCGCGCCGAGGCTGCGACGCTGCGAGACGAGATCGCGGCGCTGCGTGCGGCGGCCGAAGCGGACGCCTCCGCAGCTCACGAGGCACGCGTGGCGGCCGAAGCCGCTGAAGCAGGCGCCCAGGCGAGCGCGCAGCACGCTCATGACTCCGAGGTGGCGGCGCAGGCGAGCGCGCAGCATGCACACGACTCGGAGGTGGCGGCGCAGGCGAGCGCGCAGCATGCACACGACTCGGAGGTGGCGGCCCAGGCGAGCGCGCAGCACGCGCACGACTCGGAGGTGGCGGCGCAGGCGAGCGCGCAGCACGCTCACGACTCGGAGGTGGCGGCGCAGGCGAGCGCGCAGCACGCGCACGAGGCGGAGGTGGCGGCACAGGCGAGTGCGCAGCACGCGCACGACTCGGAGGTGGCGGCACAGGCGAGCGCACAGCATGCGCACGACTCGGAGGTAGCGGCACAGGCGAGCGCGCAGCACGCGCACGAGGCGGAGGTGGCCGCGCAGACGAGCGCGCAGCACGCACACGACTCGGAGGTGGCCGCACAGACGAGTGCGCAGCACGCGCACGAGGCGGAGGTGGCGGCGCAGGCGAGCGCGAGCGCCGCGGAGCAGTCGAGCCAAGAAGCCGCGGCGTCCGCCAGCCACGCGCAGCAGCACGAGACCGAGGCGCAGCTGCACGCCCAGGCGGCCCAACAGCAGGCCCAAGTGGCGCAGCAACAGGCGCAGGCTGCTCAGCAGCAAGCGCAGGCTGCTCAACAGCAGGCGCAGGTGGCCCAGCAGCAAGCACAGGCCGCTCAGCAGCAGGCGCAGCTTGCGCATCAACACGCTCAGGTGGCCAATCAACACATGGTGGAGACTCGTCAGCACGAGAACGCCGCCGAGCAGGCCATGAACGAGACGCGCCAACACGAGAACCACGCGGAGCAGGCGTTGAACGAGACGCGGCAGCACGAGACCCACGCGGAGCAGGCGTTGAACGAGACGCGGCAGCACGAGACCAACGCGGAGCAAGCGTTGAACGAGACGCGGCAGCACGAGACCAACGCGGAGCAGGCGCTGAACGAGACGCGCCAGCACGAGACCAACTCGGAGCAGGCGCTGAACGAGACGCGGCAGCACGAGACCAACGCGGAACAAGCGCTGAACGAGACACGTCAGCACGAAAACCTGGCTGAGCAGGCCCTCAACGAGACCAGGCAGCACGAGAACACCGCTCAGCAGGTGGTCAACGACATCCGCTCGCTGGAGTCGCAGGCGGACGGGATCCTCAGCCAAATGCGCTCGCTGGAGTCGCAGGCCGAGGGCATCCTCAGCCAGATGCGTTCCCTCGAGTCCCAGGCGGAGCAGGTGCTCAGCCAGATGCGCTCGCTGGAGTCACAAGCCGACGCTGCGCTGCTCGAGGCCCGTCAGCACATGGAGGCGGCGCGCGAACAGAGCGAGCAGGCCCGGGAGGCGGCTGCGGGGGCGGGCGGGTGCCTTCAGGAGGCGCAGCAGATGCGCGGCGACTACAGCGAGGCGTTCGAGGCCATTCGGCAGAGTCGAGAGCGCGCGGACGACATCATTGGCGAGATGCAGAGCCGCTTGCAGTACGCATGACTGGGGCGCTCACGACTCGTTGAGACGGCGGCGTACGTCGACCTGCACCTGATTGACGAGCGCGCCACGCACGGACCGCAACGTACTCGCCTGTTCCTGGAGTCGGTCCACCTGAATCTGCGCCGCGGCCAGCTCTGCGGCCGCGGACGCTTCGCGAGACTGGAAGTGGTCGGTCACGAAGGGTTCCACTTGCTGAAGCACAGAGGCCAGCGCCTGTTGGCCGTACTCCGCACAGTAGCGCTCCGCGTCCACTTTGAAGCGCTCGAGCAGGCCGCGCGTGGCCACGTCCAGGCTCTTGGTGATCTCGCCCCGCGCCTTGTCGGTAAGCTGGGTCATCAGGCGCTTGCGTGTGCGCACCCCTTGAACCGCAGCGAAGAGCACTACGGGCATGATGGTGGCGCTCATGACGATGGCCCGCACGTGTACCGGGGATTCGTTCATGAGGCTGCCCACGACGGGTATGACGATCATGCCCGCCAGCATGGCCACCGTGTTCAGGCCGTTCTTGAACGTGTCGAACACCGTGCCCATGAGCCCGGGCGGATCGAAGCGCGCCTCCCACACGCGCTCCTGAAACTGGGCAGTCGCGACCGGGACGTGGGCCGCAGGGAGTGTGGGCACGAGGTTTGCGGAAACCTGCTGGCCCAACTGATCGAGGTCGCCGCGCAGCAAGTCGAGGGTCTTGGATTGCAGCAGCTGGCCCAGGTGGCTGGACCACTTGGCCGTTGTGGTGTCCACCCACCGCGCAAACTGGCTCCGCCAGCTGGCCTCGGCCGTGACTAGCATCATGCCGCTCTCTGGGCGCACATCGACGGGTATCCCGTTCAGCTCGTGATGCAGCGTGTCTTGGATGTCCTTCAGCTGCTTGGTGAGTCGCCGGCTCCAGTCGCTCCGGTCGTTCGACACCCGCTGCTTCATGGCGCTGATGGTCTGGTCGACGGCGCGCCGGGGGTCGGCCAGCAGCTTCTGCTTGAGCGCGTTGGTGTCGCCCGCCTGAAACCGCAGCTGCGTCGTCTGGGCCACTTGAGCGTCCAGATAGGCGATCAGCTCGACCACCAGCTCGTCGGCGCGCCGGTAGAACGCGTTGGCGTCGGCGGCCTCGAGCTCGGCGCCGCTCGCGAAGAGGGCGGTCAGCGCGCTCTTTTGCTCCGGCGTGCACTCGACGCGCAGCGGGAGGTCCTTGAGTTGTTGAAACGATGCAGGGAGCGTCAGCGCCATGTCGGGTTCCTATCGGACGGCTCGGCTGCACCGAAAGCCAATGTGGCTCAGCTCGGCCTGCGCCGCCTCCACACACCCGCCCGTGGCGCAGAGCGCGTCACGCGCGGCCAACCCAACGCTCGGGACCCGCGTGTTGGCAGGCGCGGCGTAGCGGAGGCCACGCACGGCGCGATACGTGGTGTCACCCTCGGCCGCCCACGACTCGTCCTGCCCCGGGGCGTCGTCGCGGTACACGTCGACGGTCCACTCGCGCGCGTTGCCCAGCAGGTCGTAGATGCCCGTGGGGGTGACGTCTTGGTCGCTCCGCATGACCGCCAGCGGCGCGGCCTCGTCGCCCGCATACACGTTCGTCCGCATGCGGTCCACGGGCGAGTTCCCCCACGGGTAGGGTCGCAGCTCGGGCCCGCGGCCGGCGTACTCCCACTGCTCCTCCGTGGGCAGGCTGCCTCCGAGCGACATGCAGTACGCCCGCGCGGTGTTCCACGGCACGCCCACCGCCGGGAGGTTCGTGCGGTCCTCAGGCGACTCCGGCACCGTCGAAGGCAGGTCGAAGCGATGCTGCGTGGCCTCGGGCGTGGCCAGGAACGGCTCCAGCTCGCTCCAGGTCACCTCGTGCTGCTGGATCTCGAACGCACCGCTCGGCGCCACCACCCCGCGATCTGCACGGAACCCCACCGCGCCTCTGGGCGGGTCGTCGCCCACGCCCAACACCGTCCGCGAGCGCGCACCGTCGACCCGGATCCAAGGGTTCGCGAGCGACGTGGGCTCCTCGATCGCGGCGTCTTCGGGGCCCGCGTCGACCACGGCGACCACGGGTGCCTCCGACGCGTCGGACGTGGACTCGCCGAACACCCCCGTGGCAGCCAGCGCTGCGACGGATCCCAGGGCCAGCGTGCCTCCGAGGAGCGCCACGCGCAGCTTCCGCGAACGCGAGGCCGCGGGGCCGGTGGGCACGTCCATCGTGCGCCCCGTCTCGGTCGTCACGGCGTTCCGCAGCGTGGGGATGGCGAACTCGGTCTCGAGCTTGCTCTTGGGGGCGGTCTGCAGGGCCGACTCCAGGTCCGGGACCAGCTCGCGCAGCGCGCGGGACAGGTCGCGCGCGCTGTCGAAGCGAGCCGCCGGGTCCTTCGCGGTGGCTCGCGCCAGGATGGCCTCGAGCTTGGGCGACACGTCGGAGCGGACGGCCCGCACGCTGGGCATGGCCTGCGACACGTGCGCCATCATGAGCTGCGTCGTGGACTTGCGGGTCGCGCCAGGCGCCTCGTACGGGTGGTGGCCCAGCAGCAGCTCGATCAGCGTCACGCCCAGCGCATACACGTCTGCGCGCGCGTCGGGGGACGCGCCGTTGCACACCTCCGGCGCCAAGTACGCGACCGTGCCCGCGATGGTGCCGACCGTGGTCAGGCGCTTGCCCTCGTCCATCTCGCCGACGACCTTGGCGATGCCGAAGTCCAGCACCTTCACGTCGCCGTTCCTGCACAGGAAGATGTTGTCGGGCTTGAGGTCGCGGTGGACGATGCCGAGGTCGTGGGCTGCAGCGACGCCGTCGGCCGCACGCGCGACGCAGCTGACCGCCCACGCGACCGACGCGCCGCCGCGCTGGGCGTGCTCGGTCGTGGCCGCCGCCAAGGACATGCCGTCCAAGAACTCGAGCTCCATGAAGAGCACGCGCGTCCCGAGCAGCTCGGACTCGCGCAGCCCGAAGAACGCGACGATGTTGGGGTGGCGCAAGCGCTCGAGCACCTCGGCCTCGCGCGCGAAGCGCTCCACGAACTCGGGCTGCTCCACGAGCTCGGTGCGCACCACCTTGATGGCGCGCACGATGCTCCGGGTGAGCTTGTTCTCGCCGCGGTACACGGCGGCCATGCCGCCCTCACCCAAGAAATCCGTCAGGCGAAAGCCGGCCAGTTCACAGCCAACCAGGTCTGTCACACGCGTGCTCACGGCGGTGAGGATGAAGTGCGCGGCGCCGTTCCGTCAATGCGCGTGGGACCTGCAGAAGTGGCCAATGACGTGGCGGAGCGCCTGGGCTGGGCGTCCGCGGTGGCGGAGCGATTGTGCTAGTGTCCCAGTCCCGCCGGTCGACGCGCGGTCTAGGAAGCAGGACGAAGCGATGAGAGCAGGACGTGTGTTGTGGATGGGGCTCGCGAGCGTGGGGTTGAGCTTTGGCTTCGGGCTCTCGGTGGGGACGCCGTCCGAGGTGGGGATCACGGGGCGTGCGGAGGCGCAGGGCTGCAACAGGTCATGCGCGGCGTCGGTACCGCGGGACGCGCGCGGGTGCTGCCAACCGAGTGCGTCGTCGGGCGGTTCGAGGTCGTCGTCACGGGGGCGCCGTGGGCAGAGCGCGCCGGCGCCGCGTGCCGTGGACCATGGCTGGGGTGGGGAGCCGGAGTGCGAGAGCGGGCTGATGAGCAACGCGGACACGAGCGGTCACTGCTGCTGGCCCGGGCAGTATTGGGTTGCGTCGACGAGCGCGTGCACGGGCGCGCCGCGGTGTCCTGCCGGACAGGTTGCGCAGAGCAATGGCGACTGTGGATGCGAGGCCGGACGTGTGCGCAACGCGGACACGCGGGGGAACTGCTGCTGGCCCGGGCAGGCGTGGGTGCCGAGCCGGAACGAGTGCGTCGGTGAGGCGCGATGTGGTGCGGGATTCGTCCGGCGGGGGTCGGGATGCGAGTCGGAGGCCGTGGCGGCGGAGAGGGCATCAGCGGCGGAGAGGGCAGCTCGAGAAGCGGCGGAGAGGGCAGCTCGAGAAGCGGCGGAGAGGGCATCAGCGGCGGAGAGGGCGCGCTTGGCGTTAGCGGGAATGGTTCTGATCCCGGGTGGGCGTTTCCAGATGGGAACGGCGTCTGGGGGGGATGCGGACGAGCGTCCGGTGCACGAGGTTACGTTGAGCAGCTACTACATGGACCGGACGGAGGTGACAGTGTCGGCGTATGGGGAGTGCGTGCGTGCGGGGCGGTGCCGGACGCCGATGACGGGCAACTACTTCACGTGGGGAGCGTCTGGGAAGGAGCAACATCCGGTGACTGGGGTTTCATGGGATGACGCGGTGGCGTATTGCGGATGGCGGGGAGGGCGGCTGCCGACGGAGGCGGAGTGGGAGTACGGGGCGCGAGGAAGCGACGGTCGGGTGTACCCGTGGGGGAACGAAGGACCCAGCGATAGACGGCTGCAGTGGTCAGGAGGCTGCGGCGGCTTCGGTTGTAGTGGAGGTACGGCGGCGGTGGGTTCACATGCGTCGGGCCGAAGCCCGTTTGGGCTGGAGGACATGTCTGGGAACGTGTGGGAGTGGGTGAGCGATTGGTACGGAGCGTATCCGAGCGGAGCGGTGCGCGATCCGTCGGGGCCGACGAGCGGAGACGGCCGGGTGCTCCGTGGCGGTTCGTGGAGCAACAACGATGCCGCCAGGGTGCGCTCTGCGTATCGCGGCAGGTACGATGCGTCGAACCGCTACAGCTACGTGGGTTTCCGTTGCGCGCGCGGGGCAAACTAGGGGATACCTAGACCGCTTAGTCACTCTATCCTGGCCCGCGTGTCGCGGGCCCGATGTGTCTCGGGTCACGGAGACCGACGAGGCAGGGGTCGAGGCGTGCGGGAGGCGCGCTTTGCGCGCCTCGCCCGAAACTTGCGTTGGACACCCGACTCCTCGGGCGATAGCTTCATGGGGCTCCGGGTCACCGCCGGGTGCTCCGTGGCGGTTCGTGGAACAACAACGATGCCGCCAGGGTGCGCTCTGCGAATCGCAACAGGAACGATGCGTCGAACCGCAACAACCACGTGGGTTTCCGTTGCGCGCGCCAAGGGACGCCTGTTGCTTCGCGGTCACGACGTCGAGCCGCCGAGCCTCGACGATGGCCTGGGCGACAAGTCGTGCCACCTGCTTGATGGCGCGCACCGCGGGCAGCAAGTCCGGGTCGAGGTGATGTGCTCGCCCCCGCAGTGCACGCACCTCGGAGACGCCGAGCGATTCGGTCATGGTCCAGGGGCCGGCGCGGGAGCGGGACGTGTCGGACGCGGCGTGTCCCGGCGAACCAAGTCGGCTACGCCGTGACGCGTGTCGAAGCCCACCGCGAACTCCTCTGCGTCTTCTCCGGGGAGCACACCCTCGACGAAGAAGTAGTCCGCGTAGACCGTGCCAGCCGTGACCTCCATCACCACGTAGCCCTTGCGGGACAGCTGCACGTACTCGAGGTGCGGGCTCTGGTCGATGATGCCCTGCGCGATGCGGTCCGCGAGGTTGCCCGCGGCGATGCCCGGGGAGGTGACCGACGTGGTCACGAACTCGACGGCGGGCGCGTCGCGATCGAGGTCCACGCCCTCGGCGTAGGGGTCCTCGACCAAGCGGCTCACCCAGCTAGTGTGGATGTCGCCCGTCAGCACCACGGTGCGCTTGTTGGCGTGGGTGCGGATCGTCTCCAGCAGGCGTCCGCGCGCCGCGGGATAGCCGTCCCATTGGTCCAGGTTGAACGGGCTGCCGCCGGAGAGGCTCAGCTGCGCGACCATGACCTGCTGCGCCAGAAAGACCCAGCGCGCGGTGCTGGCCTCGAGCTCGGCGCTCAACCAGGCCTCTTGCGTCGCGCCGAGCAGGGAGCGTGAGGCTGGCTCGCCCTCGAGCTCGTCGGCGTCCTCCAGCTGCTGCTCGCGACCTTCGAGGCGCGTGTCCAGCAGCACGATGTCCAAGAGGTTGCCGTACTGCAGGCGCCGGTAGACTTGGTGGGTGGCCGCGTCTCGGATGGGCATCCACTCGAAGTAAGCCTGCTTGGCGGCGGCCTTGCGGTCGGTCCACGCGCCCTCGCTGTCGGGCTGGTGGTTCTCGGCGCCGTCCTCGTAGCTGTCGTTGGCGCTCTCGTGGTCGTCCCAGATGGGGATCAGCGGGTGCTGCTGGTGCAGCGCCTGCAGGTCCGGGTCGCGGCGGTACTGCGCGTGGCGCGTGCGGTAGTCGGCCAGCGTGACGATCTCGTGCGCGGGCTCGTACTCGCGCACGCTGCCGTACTCGCCCGTCCCGTACTCGTAGATGTAGTCGCCGAGGTGGATCACGGCGTCGAGGTCCTCGCGCTCGGCGATGCGCCGGTAGGCGTGAAAGTAGCCGTGACCGAGGCTGGCGCAGGACGTGACCGCGAAGCGCAAGGCGCGCGCCTCGTTGCCTTCGGGCGCGCAGCGCGCGCGACCCACGAGCGACGATCGTCCCAAAGCCGCGAAGCGGTAGTAGTAGTCGCGTCCCCACACGAGGCCGCGCACGTCGATCTTGGCGGTGAAGTCCACGGAGGCGCCCGTGGTCATCGTGCCGGCCACGACGCGGTCCACGAACTCTGGGTCCAAGGCGACCTCGTAGAACACGTCCACGGAGGTGCCGAGGTCGGCGGGAGAGACCCGCGTCCAGATCACGAAGCCGTCCGCGACGGGGTCGCCGCTGGCGACACCATGCGAGAAGACCGTCGCGGGGCCCTCTGGCCCGGTGTACGGGTCGGTCGGCAGGTCCGACGGGAGAGGCGGGAGCTTGTCGTCGTCGCAGCCCAACAACTGACTGCTCGCCACGACCACGCCCATGGCGCCCGTCGACTGGAGCCACTCGCGGCGCGAGAGCGACATGCGCACGTCGCGGCTCATTCGATCACCTCGATGGCGAAGATGCTGGTCGTGCCGCTGACCTCGTTGGCCACCACCAGGAGGTCCTGGCCCGTGGGGCTCAGCGCAGACGGAATGAAGACCATCCCCTCCGGGCCCAGGTCGCCGGCGGCGCTCAGCTCGGCCGGGACGTCGCCGTCGAAGTCGATGCTCAGGTCGCGCGGGTTGATGTACTGGACGAAGCGCGGGCTCTCGGGGTGCGTGATGTCGTAGACCATGATGCCGCCCACGCGCTCGAGGCCGATGAACGCGAAGGTGGCCCCGCGGATGACGCCCAGGGTCAGCGCCTCGGGCTCGGGGCCCTTGTCGTCCGAGCGGCTGTCGCCGCCGTTCTCGTCGTTGGTGGCGTTGAAGTTCGCGCCGAGGCGGTTGGCGGTGATGCGCTCGAAGTCGTTGCCGCTGTCGAACACCAGGTCGCCGGTGAGGCCGTCGCGAATCGAGAAGCTGCGCGCGCCGAAGGCGTAGATCACGTCCACGTCGCCGTCGTCGTCGAGGTCCCCGTCCGTCTCGGGGTTGGCCGTGCTGGTGCGCAGGCGACCGAGGGCCGCGTTGTTCTGCAGCGCTGCCGCGTTGGGGAACACGGTCGGGTCGAGCGTGACGCTGCCGACCCGCGTCTCCTCGCCGAAGCCGTCGTAGTCGCGGGCGTCGCCTTCGTTCGCCGTGACCACGTAGGTCTGACCGGCCACGTCATAGGCGGCGATGGTGTCCGGCATGTACATGCCGAACACGGGCCACGTCGCGAGGTGGGGGCCTCCGTCGCGGTCGCTGGGGTCGAGCTCGTTGCCGGGCAGCGAGTGGTTCTTCACGCCCAGCGGGAGGATGTCCACGATGGAGGGGCTCGTGCCGAGGTCGATCAGGGCGAGCGCGTTGTTCTCCTGCAGGGACACCCACGCGAAGCGGTCGTCGCCCGACACCGCGATGTACTCGGGCTCGAGGTCCTGCGACACGGACGCGCCCGGTCCGAAGATGCGTACGCCAGCGGCGCGCAGGTCGGCGATGTCCGCGTCGAAGGCCGAGAAGTCGAGCGTGGTGACGGAGGGCGGGGTGACGAATCCGTCGCCGATGGTGATGACCGACACGGTGCCCTCGGGGTCGACGGTGTAGTCGTCGTTGGGCTCACCCTCGTTGGCCACCAGGACGCGCGCGCCATCGTTCGTGAAGCGCAGCATGTCCGGCAGCGCGCCGACCTCGACCGAGGCGAGCAGCTCGAGCGTCGCCGTGCGGTAGAACGCGACGATGCCTGGGTCGGTCTTGGGGTCCGCCTCGATCGCCACGGCGAGCACGCCGTCGTAGGCGGAGACGCTGTTGGCCGCGCCGAGGGCGCGCAGGGGGTCGGCGGCGGTCACGTCCAGTGTGCTGATCAGGGCGGGCGCCGTCGGATCGGTGGGGTCGAGCACGTCCACCGTGGCGGCCTGTGCGTTGACGACGAAGAGGCGGCCCGACGAGGCGTCGAACGTCACGATCTCCGCCGCGCCCTCGGCGAACACGCCGCTCTCGTAGCGGCCGGCGTGACGCAGCAGGATGCCGCGGATGGCCGGCTCGCCGTTCGTACCGTTCGTACCGTTGGTGCCGTTCGTACCGTTGGTTCCGTTGGTGCCGTTCGTACCAGGCGCCCCCGTGGGACCCGTGGGGCCAGCAGGACCGGCGGGGCCCGCGGGACCGGTGGCGCCCGTGGGGCCTTCGTCGCCGCAGCCGGCCACGAGCAGCACGCTCAGCAAGAGAGAGGACAGGGTGCGGACGCGGCGCGACCGGTTCGAGTGCGTGGGAGCCGCCCACGTCGTGACGAAAGACATCTTGGAACCTCGTAGATTTCGAGTTTCGCGAGATGTACTGGTGCGGGTCCGTGGCCGCCTGCGACGTCTCCGTGCGCGACGTGTCAGTTGTCATGCGGGCGGTCGTCCGCATGACGCGTGTGACGAGCGCGTGGCTAGCGTGGCGGGCGCTGGGGGTCCCGACACATGGATGGGGGAGCAGGGGGACGGGGGCGAGGACGAGGACGGGGACGGGGACGTGCACGTGCACAATCACGAGGACGCGCACGCGCACGCGCACGACCACGATCACGAGCACGAGCACGAGCACGAGGACGCGTTCGTGCACGTGCGCGGTCATGGGGGCGTGCACGAACGACGGATGACCCCCTGGGGAGCGGTGCTTACTGCGGGTCTTCGTCGGCTGCCGCGGGGGGCTCCGAGGCGGCGTCGAAGTCGAGCGAGGCGGAGTTGATGCAGTAGCGCATGCGGGTGGGGGCGGGGCCGTCCGGGAAGACGTGGCCCAGGTGTCCGCCGCAGCGGGCGCATACGACCTCGACGCGGACCATCCCGTGGCTGGTGTCGCGGTGCTCCGCCACGCGTCCCTCGGCGATGGCGCGGCTGTAGCTGGGCCAGCCGGTGCCCGAGTCGAACTTGTCGTCCGAGCTGAAGAGGGGCGCGCCGCAGCCGGCGCAGCGGTAGGTCCCGTCCTCGTGGTGATCGTGGAAGCGTCCGGTGAACGCGCGCTCCGTGCCCTTCTGCCGCAGCACCATGTACTCGAACGGGGTCAGCCGCTCCCTCCACTCGGCGTCGGTCAGCGTGAGCGTCTCGCCCGTGGCGGGGTCGGTGAACTGCTGCGGATGCTCGGGCTCGTCGGTGTCGTGGCGGGACATGCGGGAGGTCTCCTCTGGAGGTGAGGGGCGGTCGTTCGTGGCGCCGCTGCGGTTACATCCGGGGGCGAGCGACGCCAACGACGCTGCGAGCACGAACCACCGCGCGGTGGCGTGCGTGGGCTTGCACCCGTGGTGCGCGTCTCGCTGTGGCGGGCTGTGCATGGTGGGGAGTGTACGCCACGCGCGCGTGGTCGTTACAGCTTGACCCAGGTGAGCTCATGCCGGTTGTGCGAGAGGTGCAGCAGGCGCGAGCCCGGGATGGCGGCGAAGCCCGCGACGCTCTCGTGGTCCGTCTCCCCTTGGAACTTGAGCGTGCACACGAAGCGCTTGGCGGCGCCCAGCGCGAGCCACTGCTGCACCATGGCCAGCAGCCGCGCCGGGTAGCAGATGACGTCTGAGAAGAACCAGTCGAACGGCCGCTCCACGTGGTCCTCGGGGCGCAGCGCGAAGGCGCTCCCCTCGATGCTGTGGACGTTCGGGAGGGCCGCGACCTCCGGCGCGAGGGGGGCCTTGTCGACGCTGGTCACCTCGGCTCCGAGTCCCGCGAGCACCCACGTCCACCCGCCTGGCGAGGCCCCCATGTCGACACAGCGCTCCCCAGGCGCGGGGTGCTGCTGGAGCAGCGTGAAGGCCTCCCACAGCTTGCGATAGGCGCGGCTGGGCGGGCCCTCACGGTCCTCGGCGAACACCACCTCGCCGTGTGGGAACGGGCTCCTGCGCGTGGCGCTGAACAGCAGCCGGTCGCGCCCGAGCAGCGTGAAGGCGCCCAGCGCAGCGTCCGGCAGAGGGGTAGGGAAGGGCCAGCTGCGCGTCTTGATGGGCGGCAGCTTGTCGGCGATGAGGCTCATCCGGCGGTGATGCGCGTCGCCACAGGGCACCCAGTTGCGCTGCACGGCGCGCAGCGCGCTCGCGGCGTCCCCGATCGACGTGATCACCCGGTGCTCGGGCGCGAGCCACACGTCCTGCGCCCACACGCTCTCGACCGGGGGGCCTTCGCACAGCACGAGCTGGCCGTGTACGTGCCAGGCAGGACCCACCTCGCGCAGCACCTCGTCGATGAGCCCGGGTGGCGCCAGGTAGCCCGTCAGCTGCGCGGGGACGTGCTGCGGGGCCTCGGGCAGCGTGGTCGGGGCGTCGTCACGGCGGCGGTCGTGAGCCTCCCTGGCGTCGTTCGCTTTGCGCCCTTGCTCGCGGCGGCCGCGGGACGGCGACTCGGTGTGCGACTTCGCGGAAGGGCGCGCGCTCTTTGGCGAGCCGCCCTGAGCGCGACGCGGCCCGGCGGCTCGTCGTGTGTCCCCCGACGGGTTCGTGGCCTCGGGTCGGCTCCCAGGTGCGTCCCCGCGCTTGTTCGCGACGCGCGCCTTCGAGGAGGGTCGCTGCGCCTTCGGTGCGCCCGGTCGCTTCAAGCGCGCCCCGACGTGGGCCGGGCGAGCCCGCTCTGGCGCACGTGCTCCGCCAACAGCACGCTGGCGGCGGCGGCCACGTTGAGGCTCTCCACGTCCCCCGTGCCCGGGATGAACAGCGCTCGCTGGGCGAGCTTGCGGAGGCCTTCGGAGATCCCCTCGCGCTCGGCGCCCAGCGCCAGCACGCACCGCTTCGGGAGCCGCGTGTCGAACACGCTCTCTCCCTGGTGAGCGTCCGCGACGAACAGCGGGACACCGCGCTCTTTCAACGCGGCGAGCGCGTCCAGCGGGCGGTTGAGCCGGATCAAGGGGACGGCCTCCGCCGCGCCCTCCGCCACGCGGGTGCCTGCAGGTCCCAGGCCCGGCGTGCTGCTGGCGGGCACGAGCAGCGCGTCCACGCCAAAGTGCGCGGCGGTGCGCAGGATGGCGCCCAGGTTGTGGGGGTTGCGCACGCCGTCCAGGTACAGCACGCGCAGCGGCTCGTCCGACTGGGCGCGCTGGGCCGCGGCCGCGCGCTCGAGCACGTCGTCGAAGCTCGGTGTGGGCGCGGGGTCCACGTAGAAGCACACGCCCTCGTGGTGCACGCCCCCCGTGATGCGCTCGAGGTCCTCGGCGCTGACGATGTTGTAGCCCAGGCGCCTGCGCGCCATGTCCTCCACGAACCAGCCGAACTCGCGCAGCCGCGCCTCTTCCAAGAACGCGCGGCGCACGTCCAGGGGGCGGGCGCGCGCCACCGCGCGGCACGCGGCGACCCCGTAGACTCGTTGGTTGTTGTCGGCCACGGCCGGATGGTAGCAGCGCGGGCCGATCGCGCTCGCCGGCGTGAGCTACCGATGGGCTGCTACGCGTCCTCGGGCAGCAGCGCGGCCAGCGCGCTCGTAAACGAGGGCGGCGGCTCGGCGTCGAACGACAGCGCCTCGCCCGTGAGCGGGTGCGTGAAAGCCAGCGTGCGCGCGTGCAGTAGCAGCCGAGCGCACGGGATGGGGGTGCGCCCCTCGTCGCGCAGGTCGCGGATGTACACGGCCTCGCCCAGCACGGGGTGGCCAGCCTCGGCGAGGTGGATGCGGATCTGGTGCGTGCGCCCCGTCTCGAGCCGCAGGCGCACGCGCGTCATCATCCCGTGCCTTCCGCGCAGGGGCTCCGCGTGCACGATGTGCGTCACGGCCCGCTGCCGGTGTCCGCCGCGGGTGTCGTCGCGCGCACTCCCGCGCAGGCCGTCGCCCCGGTCGCGCACCAGCTCCGACTCGATGGTCTGCGTGCCGATCACCCCCTGCACCACCGCCACGTACTCGCGCTGCGCCTGGTGGCGCTTGAACACCTCGTGCAGCGCGCGCTCGCTGGTCTTCGTGCGGGCGAAGCACATCACCCCCGAGGTCTCCTTGTCGAGCCGGTGCACCACGAACAGCGAGGCCTGAGCGCCCGCCTTGCGTCGCGCGGCGCTGGGCTTCGCCACCGTCTGGCGTAGCGCGTCCAGCACCGTCGGCTCGGCCGCGGGGGCGTGCGAGCTCTTGTCGTGGGGCGCCGTGGACACGTGCGGGGGCTTGTGGACGATCACCAGGTGCGGGTCTTGGTGCAGCACACGCAGCTCCGCGTACTCGTTGCGGCGCACGCGGGGGGCCGACTCACGCAGCTCGATGCGCTCACCGCCGCGCAGGCGCCGCGCCGGGTCGAGCTCGCGCTCGCCGTCCAGAAACACCTTCCCGCTGCGGCACAGTGCGCGGACGTTGTTCCACGAGCGCTCGGGCGCGAACCGGCGCAGGGCCGCCGCCAGCGTCTCGTCGGCGATGCCGCGCAGCTCCGTGTCGTTCGGCGTCTCGCTCATGCGCGCTTCGTAGCAGGGGCTGGCCGGGCGGCACGCGGACGGCGTACGGCCCTCGGGGGCTCTGCTATCTTGCGGGGGTGCGTCCCGAGCTCCCGTGTCTGCCCATGGCCCCGAGTCGCGCACGCATGAAGGCACGTGCGCGCGGCGTGTTCGCGTGTGGGATGGTGTTCGCGCTGCCATGGGCGTTCGCGGCGTGCGACGGCGGGGGCGGGGATGCACGCGCCGACGGTGGGCTCTTGGACGCTGGCCCAGACGCGACCACCGATCTGGGCCCGGACGCGGCGACCCCGAGCGGACCCTCCCTCGTGGTCGCGCCCCTCGCGCGCTTGCCCTACGTCGAGGCGGGCGGGGGCGAGGTCTCGCTGGCGCTCGAGCTGCACAACGCGGGCGACGCGCCCACCGCGCTGACCTTCAGCCTCTCGGGCGACCCGCTGCTCGCGCTGGACCCCACGGTACCCGCCTCCCTCGGCGCGGGACAGCTCGGCACCCTCACCCTGCGCTTCGCCGGCTCGCCCACCCAGCACGTCGCGCTGGGGACGCTCACCGTCGGCTGGGCGGGTGGCGAGCGCACCGTCCAAGTGGTGGCCGTCGCAGGCGCGACGGGTCTGCCCACGGCGGCCTACGAACCGGTCCTCGCGGCGGGGGGCACACCGTGTGGCGTGGGCGCGACGGTCGCCCTGCCAACGGCGCCGTTTCCGCACGCAAGCGCCAACTACACGGACGCGAGCGTGCGCGTCTTCGTGCCCAGCGGCTATCGCCAGCACGCGGACCACGACCTGGTGCTGCACTTCCACGGGCACAACACCACCCTCGCCAGCACGCTGGCCGGGCACTCCTACGAGCAGCACGTCTGCGCCAGCGGCGTCAACGCGCTCTTGGTCGTCCCGCAGGGCCCGGTGAACGCGGCCAGCGGCAACTTCGGCAAGCTGATGAGCCCTGCCGGTACCGCGGCGCTCCTCGATCAGGTGCTGGTGCTGCTCTACCGCGACGGCTACGTCGACTTCCCCGTCCGTGGGCAGCTCACCTTGACCGCGCACTCGGGCGGGTACCTGGCCGTGGCCGCCAACGCGAACGCCGCGGACCTGCGCGTGACGCAGGTGCACCTGTACGACGCGCTCTACGGGAGCATCGCGGCCTTTCGCACGTTCGCCACCTCGGGCGGCGGCCTGCGCAGCAACTACACGTCATCGGGCGGCACGCTCACCAACAACCAGAGCTTCGCGGCGAGCCTGGCTGCGGACCACCCCGACGTGTCCCTGAGCGAAGACGCCACGTTGCCTGCGCTGCGCAACGCGGCGAGCGTCGTCGACTACACGCCCTCCTCGCACAACGGCGCTACGCGCTATCGCAACGCGTATGGCGACCGGCTGCGCTTCGGGAGTCGGCGCGGTGTGGCAGGCGGTCGCATCGAGCTGCGCAGCGCGACGGCCACGGCCGGCACCGCCACGGTCACGTTCCTCGCGCCACGCGACGAGCAGCGCGTGGGCTTCGTGGTGGAGGCGGCTGCGGGCACCGAGCCCTTCCGGGCGGTGGCAGAGGTCGCGCCGGGCGCCGAGACCGCGAGTTGGTCGGTGACCGGGGACGCCGCGCTGCGTGTACGTGTGCGCTCCCGGCTCGACGATCCAGGCACCATCGCGGAAGCCAGCGACACCTACGCGCTCACCCCGGACGCCGACGTGCTCGTGGTCGACGCGTTCGAGCGCGTGCTCGGAGGGTCCCATGGCGCGCGCGCTCACGACATCGCCACACGCGTGGGCGTGCCCCTCGGCGCGAGCACCGTCTCGCACCGCGCCCTCACCGAAGACGGGTTCGAGCTCACCGGCTACCGCGCGGTGGTGTGGCTCGCGGGCGATCAGTCGCGCGACGACGAGCCCATCAGCGCAGACGAGCAGCTCCTGCTCGGCGACTACCTCGACGCCGGGGGGGCGCTGCTGGTGAGCGGCAGCGAGGTGGCGTTCTCGCTGCAGGGCGGCGCGTTCCTGGGTCGCCTGGGGGCGGGATACGTGAGCGACGACGCGGGCTCCCTGGTCGTGGGCGACGCGGGCGCGCTGGGCGGCGCGTTCGTCGACCTGGGCTTCGGCGGGCCGAACGCGGCCTACGAAGAAGACTTCCCCGACGTGCTCTCCGCCGGGATGGGTGCGGACGTGTTGCTGCGCTACGGAACGGGCGGAGCGGCCGCCGTCGGCGTCGCAGGGCGTGCGGTCTTGGTCGGCTTCCCGCTCGAGGTCGTGGACGACGACGCCCAGCGCACAGCCCTCACGACAGCGCTCTTGGCGTTCGCGACGGGCAGCTGACGCGCTGGCTCAGGGCTCAGGGGGCGGGAGGGACCCCGCGTCGCACGGCCAGCGGAACCTCGCGCAGGGCGATCACCGACTGCCCGTGCGCGACGTCCGCGCCCATCGCGAAGCTGAGCTCCCCCTGGTCCTCGGCCACGCCGTCCAGCACGTACCAGTCAGCGGCGACCGAAGCGCGGGTGATCTCCAGCGTGAAGAACCCACGCTGCGACAGGTTGGCCCACGCGACGTGCGGGTGGCTGTCCGGTAGGCTGCGCGCGAGCGCGGCGCCGATGGTGGGCGGCAGCGGGAACGGGGAGGTCACGCCGGGCGCGACGAACTCCACGGCCAGCGCGTCACGTGTGGGGTCGAAGTCGGGCGCGAAGGGCGCGCGCGCGAGCATGTTGGCCCACGACGAGTGGATGTCGCCCGTCAGCACCACCGTCCGCCCTGGCGCGTGCTGCTCGATGCTGTCCAGCAGCCGCTCGCGCGCGCTGGCGTACCCGTCCCACTGGTCGTTGTTCTCCACGGGAAGGTCCAGCTGGCCCACCATGACCTGCTGCCCCAGCACCACCCAGCGCGCGCTGCTCTCGCGCAGCTGCTGGTCCAGCCAGGCCTCCTGCGCGACGCCCAACAAGCTGCGCTCGGGTGTGTCGAGCGAGAGGTCCGCCAGCTGGGGGTCGCGCCCCTCGAGGCGCGTGTCCAGCATCACCAGATCCAGCAGGGGACCATAGCGCAGCGTCCTGTGGAGCGGACCGTCCTCGCTGCGCCGCACGGGCAGCCACTCGTAGTACGCCTGCTGGGCGGCCGCCTTGCGTGTGGCCCAGGAGCCCTCCGTCGCCTCGTTGTGCCCGGGGGAGCCCGTGGCGTACGCGTTGTTCGAGGTCTCGTGGTCGTCCCACACCGCCACGATGGGGTTCTGGCGCAGCAGCTCCTGCAACTCGACCTCGCGGCGATACTGCGCGTGGCGCGTCCGGTAGTCCGAGAGCGTGACCAGCTCGCCCGGTGGCTCGTGGGCGCGCGGGAGGGTTCCGCTGGGGCTCTCGTACAAGAAGTCCCCCATGTGCAGTACGGCGTCGAGGTCGTCCCGCTGGGCCAAGTGCGCGTAGGCGTGGAACCACCCTTGCGCCAGGTTGCTACAGGCCACCACGCCAAAGCGCAGGGCGGGGACGTCCCCTTCGGGTGCGAGGCGCGTGCGACCCACCACGGACGCGCGCCCCTGGCTGCGGAAGCGGTAGTAGTAGGTGCGGCCCCAGCGCAGCTCGCCCAGCTCCACATGCACGCAGTAGTCCCGGCTCTCGGCCGCCATCACGGTCCCCGCCGCCACACGCTGCTCGAGCGCGGGGTCCAGCGCCACCTCGTAGTAGACCGGCACCTCGCTCGGCGATGTCCCTGGCGATGCTTCGGGAGACACGCGCGTCCACAGACGCACGCTGTCCGCGCCAGGGTCCCCGCTGGCCACGCCATGTGCGAAGAGGCCCGCGGGCCCGGTCCCGGCGCTCGCCGCGCTGTCTTCGTAGGTCGGCAGGTCGCGCGGCAGCGACGGACCGTCGTCGCAGCCCAACAACGCGCTCGAGGGCAGCGTCGCCAACGCGGGCGTGAGGGCGGCGCCGGCCGCCGCGGCGGACTGACGCAAGAAGGACCGGCGCGAGCTCATGCGGCAGCATAGCGCAGGCTCCCATTCTGGGTGCTATCGTGCGCGCCCATGCCGCGACCCCAGCTCCACGCGCTTCCCCGACGCCACCCCCTCGGTGTCTCCGTGCTCCCCACGCTCGCGGCGCTGTGTGCCCTCGGGCAAGGCTGCGCAAGCCTCCCGGACGCCCCTCGTGAGCGCGGCCTCTACGTCGACGTGCGCAAGGCGATCGACTTCGAGGAGCAAGTAGACTGGGTCGCCGACCGCCTCGAGGTCGATCACGTGCTCCCCAACGTCATGGGCAGTGTCTGCCGCACCTCGGCCGAGACTCGCCGCAACCTGATCGACTGGTTGGACGTGCAGATCGCGTCGGAGGGTGGTCCGGCCCGCGACCTCTACGAGCGCGAGGGGCGTCGGCGCACCTCCGCCGTCAAGCGCGTGCTGACCCTGGAGCGCACCCGCGCGCTGCTGCTCCGTGCCCACGAGCTCGCCGAAGAGGACTGCCCCTTCTGGCTGGAAGAGGAAGAGGACTTCCGTGGCCTGCAGGGCGACGAGGGCCGCATGGTGCTGCTGCTCGAGAGCATGGGCGGCGCCGCGCTGACGGTGACCGACGGACAGACCGCGTTCGGCGGCGGCGGCGTGGGGCGCATCGTGCTGGCGGGGGGCGTCTCCCGACGACTGACCCTGGGCGTGGGCTTCGGCGTGGGCGCCGACGGCGAGCTGCCCGAGACGGAGACCGGCGGCCGCTCGTTCGAGGCCGTGATCGCGTTCCAGGTCCCCATCGTCCTCCGGCTCAGCTTCATCAGCCGCGTGTTCGACATGGAGGTGGACCTCACCAGCCGCCTGCGCGACGGAGACCTGCAGACCCCAGGCATCCGCTTTGCGCTCTCGTACGGTCTCTCCGCGCCCCGCACTTCGAGCCTCATGCCCTACGTCCTCGCCTGGGTCGGCTACGAGATCGTCCCGGGGGGACGCAACGACCCCGCGTCGCACATCATCTGGCTCGGGACCAAGGTCGGCTTCGACTGGGACCCCTGAGCGCGCGTCCACGCGAGCGCACCGTCACGGCCGCGTTCACGCTGCTCGCTCGTGGTAACGTACGCCGATGACGTCGGCGTGCACCCGACTCCGGTCCGTTCTCGGTTTGGTGGGCCTGCCCGGCCTGCTGGCTGCCGCGTCCCTCTATGGGTGCCACACGGGTGCCCCGTCGCCACCGCCGCCCCCACCGCCCGTGGTGCAACCGATCGCGCCGGCCGCGCTGCCTCCACCCGGGGCGCTTCCGGCCTCACCAGCGGCACTTCCCCCCGCCGCGTCACCTGCAGCCGCAGGGGCTTCTCCCGTTGCGGCGGCCGTCGGCCCCTCGCCCAGGACGCCGCTGGTCGACGCCTCGACGCACGTCGTCATCGCGGGGCTCTTGCGCTTCAGCGACCCCAGCCTCGCGGGCTTTCGCGTGGAGGACCGGCGCGACGTGGAGCTCGGCCGTGTCCTCGTCGCATCCGGCGTGCCCGCGGCTCAGGTGACCACCTTGCTGGACGAGCGCGCGACCCGCGCCGCGGTGCTCGAGGCCGTGGGTCGCGCGGCCGACGCGACCCCACGCGGAGGAACGCTGCTGTTCTACTACGCGGGCCACGGCATCCGGACGCGGCAGGGCGACATCGCCTACGTGGCCTACGACACCCTCGGCAGCGACGCCTCGCGCCCCGGCATCTCGGTGGAGGACCTCTTCGCGGTGCTCGCCCCACGCGTGGTCGGCAAGCGCGTGGTGCTCCTGGGCGACTGCTGCCACTCGGGTGGGCTCGGGGACCTGGCCGCGCGTCTGGGTACGCTGGGGATCACGGCGCTGAGCCTCACCTCGGCGGATGCCAGCAACCTGTCCACTGGCAACTGGACCTACAGCCAGCTGCTGCTCGAGGGGCTGCGCGGCGACGCGGCGCTCGATGGCGACGCCGACGGTGAGGTCGACCTCGCCGAGCTCGAGCAGGGCGTGCGCGCCGCCATGCGCTACCGCGAGCGTCAGCTGAGCGGGGCCAACCTCACGCGCGTCGAGCCGACCCGCGTCCGCGTGGCGGTGCGCCAAGGCGGCGCGCGCGCGGGCGCGCAGGCTGGACAGTTCATGCGCGACCGGCATGGGCACGTGGTGCGCGTTAACCGCGTGGACGGGCCCAGCGCCACGGTGCGCCGCTACGACTACGCGCTCTCGCACGATGCGCTCGTGCCCGTCGCGGACCTGAGCCCCATCACGACCACGCGCTACCCGGTGGGCACGCAACTGATGGTGGAGTGGGGCGGCCGCGAGTGGCCCGCCGTCGTCACGGACCAGCAGGGCGACTTCGCGTTCATCACGTACCCAGGCTGGCCGCACTACTGGGACGAGTGGATCCTGGACGATCGCGTTCGGCGGGTCGTCGCTCCTGCGCCCTGACGGCTTCGCCATGAAGGCGGCACCCCGGGCCGACGGATGGCGAAGGCGCTGCGAAAATGGTCGTTGCCGCGCTTCGGCCTGGTGCGATAGGACCAAAGAACGGGTGGCCGGGCCGTGTCCACGTCGAGCCGGTGTCTGCGCGGTCGCCCGTGGGTCGCATGCAGCGCGCCGCTCGGTTCGCAGTCAGGAAAGCCACGGATGCCCCACCTCATCACGACCCCGCGCACCCGGTTCTCACACGCCTCGGCCAGTCGCGCCGTATCTCGCGCGACGTTCGCCTCGGCGTGGGCCTGCGCCCTGGTGCTCGCCGGTGGGGCCCTGCGTCCGTCCGTGGCGCGCGCGGATCAGCAGGGGGGCTGGGAGCTCATGCTGTCCGGGCGCCTCGACGTGCCCTACGGCGAGCCGCTGCAGGTCTCGGGGGTGGCCTATTCCGTCAGCGGGTTGGACGACCTCCAGCCTCACGCGGGGGAGGTCGAGGCGGAGCTGCGCCACTACGACCGCGAGTCACAAACGTGGTCCGTGCTCGGGCGTGGCTCGGTCACGTCGGACCGCGAGGGGCGCTTCGCGCTGAGCGTCGGAACGCCGACGCACTCCGCCAGCCAACTCCAGCTGCGTGTCCGTGTCGGAGGGCAGGTGGGTCGCTGGTTCGAGCACGGCGTGCGCCTGCGGCCCGCGCAGCGCGTCGATCTGCTGGCGGACCGTCACTTGTACGAGCCCGGAGAGAGCGTCCATGTGTGGGCGCTGGCGCGGAACGTGACGACGGGCGCGCCGCTGCCCCAGGCGGCGTTCGCGCTCACCATCACGGACCCACGCGGGCGCGCGCTGCTCGAGCGGCAGGTCGTGGCCGACGTGAGCGGCTCGGTGTCGGTGGACCTCCCGCTCCCGAGCTCGGCGGGACACGGCGAGTATCAGGTGGTCGCTCGGGTGACGCTCCCACAGGGAGACGCGTTCAGCGGGTCGCGCGGGTTCGTCGTGGGGCGGCGCACCGTGGAGCGGCTCTTGGCGGAGCTGACGCTGGACCAGCGGGTCGTGCGCCCGCGGCAGCGCGTCACGGGGCGCGTGGCGGTGCACACGCCGAGCGGCGCACCCGTGGTGGGAGCCTCGGTGGCCATCGAGCAGGCCCTAGGCCAGGGGACGCAGGCCGTGACCGACGACGCGGGCGTGGCGGAGTTCGCGTTGTCGGCGCCGAGCTACCTGCTGGGCGACATGGGGACCACCGAAGTGACCGTGCGCATCTCCCACCCCGGTCATGGGGCGCTGCATCTGGGCGGCAGCTACGTCCTCGCGCGCACGCGCTTTCAGGTGGAGGTGCACGCGGCCTCGGGTGGCGTGGTGCCAGGGGTGCCGACCTTTGCGTACCTGAGGGTGAGCGACGCGCTGGGCGAGCCGGCTCCCGAAGGCTCGACGGTGGAGGTGAGCGGCCCAGCGGTGCCAGGTGGACGCCATCGCGCGCTCACCGACGCGCATGGCTTGGTGCAGGTGCCCGTCGCGCTCGACCTGGCGGACGTCGCGCCTGTGCGCACCAGCGGCCTTCGATGCCCGAGCGGGCCGGCCACGCTGCTCGACGTGTCGATCGAGGCATCGGCGGAGGGCGAGGCGCAGGGGTCGCCCGCACGGGCGCAGCGCGCGGCTCCCGTGCAGACGCGCGCCTGTCTGTCGGTGGCGCGTGATGCGACCGTGGTGCCGCGCGTGGCGAGCGCCGTGGTGGACCAAGGCGGGGAGGTCGAGGTGGAGCTCGCGCGACGCGCCACCGCCCGTGACGCGACCATCTTGGTCGAGCTGCTGAGCGATGACGGCGCGGCCGTGCTCGCGTCAGCCTGGGCACAGCGCGGCGACGCGCGCGTGACGCTGCGCCTGCCGCCGCACGCCCTCGGGGTGCTGCGGGTGCGCGCGCGGCCCGTGGCCCCCGCCAACGCGCGCGCGGCGCTCGACGCCGACGGCGCCGTGGGCGTCGGTGTGGGTGCGCACGACGCGCTGCTCGTCCGGCACGCGGACGCCTTCGCGCTGAGCCTCGCGCGCGACCGCGAGGTGTACGACGTGGGCACGCGCGCGGAGCTGGCGCTCGAGGCCAACCCCGCGGCGCCTGGCCGGGCGTGGGCCACGCTCGTCGCGCGCGACCTCGCCGCGCACGGGGGCG
The DNA here is from genome assembly GCA_020633055.1 of Sandaracinaceae bacterium. Classification (NCBI taxonomy): domain Bacteria; kingdom Pseudomonadati; phylum Myxococcota; order Polyangiales; family Sandaracinaceae; species Sandaracinaceae bacterium. The sequence continues at coordinate 426,099 of JACKEJ010000009.1, forward strand.
AGCCGAACTACGCGCTGCCCGTGCTCGAAGACGCGCTGCGGTCGTCCGTCGTCGACCGCAGCGCCGGGAACGAGCTGTTGGTGCGTGCCACGCTGGCAGCCGCGTTGGAGCGCGACTCGGCGCCCAACGAGCCGCCTCCTCTCGCGCCCGCGCCCTGGGACCGACGCGGCCGCACCTTCCGCGGCAACACCGAGCGCGGGGTGCTACGCGACCCCCTCGCGGCGCGCGAGGAGCTGCGCCGCCGAGAGCTGGGGCGCGTCATGGTGATGCTCGAGCACCGTGTGGACGCGCTCCCTGCCGATGGCTCCGCGCGTGACGACGTGGTGAGCGGTAGCGGCGCGCGGCAGGACTTCCGGGCGGACGTGCTGGCGCACCTTCACCAGCAGCGCAACGGGGCAGACTACCGCACGCTCGGCGGCGAGACGATGACCGTGCGCATGCTCTCGGAGGTGGATCGCAGCTTCACGTTCGACGCGGTCGCCCGACGCGTGGCGCGGGCCAAGCTGGTGCGCCTGATGGCGGCCATCGCGGCCTTCACCAACCCCGACGACGAGACGGCAGCGCGCGCCTCGTCAGGACTTCCACCCGAGCAGTGGCTGTCACGGCTGGTGCAGATGGGGGCGGTTCCACCAGCCGCGTTGCTCGACCCCTGGGGCCGGCCTTTCGTGTTCCGGCATGCGGGGTCTCGGCGCCCGCCCGTGATGCTCAGCGACCGGGCCCCCGGTTGGGAGCTCATTTCGGCGGGGCCAGACGGGCGCGCGGGCAACGGCGACGACGTGCTGGATCCGTTCGCGCGCGTCGTACCGCGCGGCACCGTGTACGCCGTGGCCTCTGGCGAGGACACGCTGATGCGCGCGCTGGCCCTGCTGGCGCCCGGCCCCGACACGCTCGCGCGCATGCACGTCGCGTACACGACGATGTCGCAGGCAGCCCGTGACGAGCGCGCACCCTCGGCGACGGTCGCGACGACGACCGAGGCCAGCCCCGACACCGCCGTGGCGGGTCCACAAGACCGTGGACAGCTGGACTTCGATGACAGCGACCTCGTGACGGGTGATCTGGTGCGGCCCAATGGAGAGGTGCTCAACGTGCGCAGGCGCGCCGAGGCGGCGAGCGGCGAGGCGATCGATGCGCTGTTCGAGCTCGAAGAGCAGAGGGCCAGGTCGCGGGAGGCGACGCGCGCGCCCGCGCCTCCCCCGCCGCCCATGGTCGGGGGCTCTACCTTGGCGACCTTGTCCGAGCGCATCCGCGAGGACTTCCCCGCGACCCTCTTCTTCGTCGGCCGCGTCGCCCTCGACGGTGCGCGCACCCCCGTGACCATCCCGCTGGCCGACGCGCTCACCACCTACCGCGTGGAGGCCATCGCGTGGACCGGGTCGGGCTTCGTCGACGTCGCCCGCACGACGCTGCGGGTCGATCAGAGCGCCACCGTGGACACTCCCGTGCCCAACGCTGCCGTGGTGGGCGACGTGGTGCGCTTCCCCGTGCGCGTCGCCAACCGCACCGCCGAGCCCCTCGACGTTCTGGTGGACGTCACCTCCGAGGGCGTCGAGGTGGTGCCGCCGCAGGCGGTCGCGCTGCGGGTTCCGCCGCGTGACGCGGCCGAGACGACGTTGGAGATGCGCCTCCCGGTCGTCGGCGAGGGGCACCTGGTGGTGCGCGCTGTGCGCGCCGACACGCGCGCGCCCCTCGACGCGGTGCGCCGTCCCCTCGCGGTGCGCGCGGATGCGCGTCTGGTGCACTTCTCCCAGCAGGTGCTGGTGGTGCCTGGGGAGGCGCTGCACGTGGAGGTTCCGGCCGACGCGAGCGAGCGCGGACCTGGAGAGCTGCGGGTGGCTTCTGGCGTCGCGATGTTCGGCGCATACGATATCCCCGACCTGACCGAGCGCGGCTGGGCGCGCCGCATGGCCGCGCTCGAGGTGCCGTCCGACGAGCGCCAGCACGCGCGCGACGTGCTGCAGGCCAGCCGCCCCGACGAAGCACGCCACATCGGGGGCGACCCGGCGCGCCTGGCGCGGGCCGTGTCCATCCTGTGGCAAGACGCGGGGACGAGCGACATGGTGCTGGGCCGCGGGCTGCGCGCCATCACGCGTGTCATCGAGGGCGAGAGCGCGGATCCGCGGCGCGTCGAAGCGCGCTGCGCCGCGCTGCTGGGCCTCGCGCCGGCCGCGCAGGGCTCGGGGCGCTCCGCATTGCAGGAAGACCTGCGCGCCCTGGTCGGCGACCTGCGCGCCGAGGTGGGCGACGGGGCTGCGCGCCTGGACGACCGGCACGGAGCGACGGCGCTGACCTGCGCGGCTGCGTCGCTCGCGCTCACGCGCGGCAGCGTCCCGGACGAGCGCGCGGCCGAGCTGCTGCGCCGCGCCGGAGCCTTCATGGTGGCCATGGGCGAGGGCACCCTGGTGGAGGATCCCACCCGCGACGGCGCGCTGGCCCGCACCCTCCCCACGGCCTACGCGGCCTTGGCGATGATCGGCCAGGACCGCGCCGCCGCCGCGCTGCGCTTTCTGCGCGCACAAGCCGACGTGGCCGAGGCCGTGCGCGGCAGTCGCGCGCAGGCTCCTTCGGTGGCTGCCCTCGCCATGCTCGCGCGCGGCGTGCCCGACCGCCTCGGCGTCGCCCTCGATGGACGCGCCGTGGAGGTCCGCTCGGCGGACGGAGTGCACGTGGCCTCCCTCGAGGGATTGGGTCGCCCGGGCCGCCACAGCGTGCGGGTCGACACGCCCGTGCTGGCGTTGGTCTACCTCGACGTGCGCTACGGTCGCCCGTGGGCCGCCGCACCCGAGCGTCCGATGCCTGTGGACATCGAGCTGACGGGTGAGGTCGGCGCCCGCGACACCCGGGCGGGCCTGGCGCTCACGCTGCGCAACCGCATGCCGCGCACGCTCGCGCGGGGGGTCGCCGAGATCGACCTGCCCGCGGGCGTCGAGCTCGACCAGCCCACGCGCGAGGCCCTCGCGGGGCGTGTACGCAGCGTGTCGCAGACGGGCCGCACGTTGGTGCTGGAGCTGCGCCCGCTGCCAGCCGGTGGAACCCTGACCTTGCCGCTGCCCATTCGGCACAGCGTCTCGGGATCGCTCCGCGGCCTGGGCGTGGCCGTGTACGACGCCACCGTGCGTGGCGGCAGCGTGCGACCCGCGGCCGTGCTCCCCTCGCGCGCGCTGGTCATTCCCGACGAGGGCCCCGAGCCCGACGCCGCCGAGGCGCGCCAGCAGACTCCCCCGACACCCGTCCCGATGCCCGCCCCGCTGCCGCGACCGATCGACGTGCTCCACCCCGTCGCCGCCGTCGGCGCACACGAGACCACGCCAGGGCGCACTTTTGGCGTGCACTCAGGTGGCTGATAGTGTGATTCTTGTGAGGTGACGCACCAACAGCACTCCTCATCCAACGTGGTCTTCGCGCTTCATCGTCGCTCATGGCACTGCGTGTCGAACTTGCTCCTGGCCGGGGCGCTGGTGAGCACCGTGGCCTCGTGTGGGTCGGGCACCCGCAGCATCACGGACTACCAGAACCTCCCGGGCGGCAACCCGCTGGTGCCCGAGGTCGCGGCCCTGCCGTACCCCAGCGACTTCTACCTGGAGGACGACGCCAGCACCGCGACCGGCCGGCGCATCGCGCTCCCGCCCGAGGTCATGCCGCGCAGCGTGGACGCCGCGCTCTTCCAGCAGGACGGCTTCACCATCATCCCGGCCATCGTCGCGTACCTCCCGGGAGGCACGGACGTCGCGAGCCTGCCGAGCCCGACCGACCACGCGCAGTCCGTGGCCGACAGCTCGTCGGTCATGTTGGTGCGCGAGGACACGTGGGAGCGCGTGGGGGTGCTCGCCGAGCTCGACCAGACCACCACTGACGTGTCGCAGCAGGCCATCCTGATCCGCCCGCTGCGCGCGCTCGAGTACGACACGGGCTACGTCGTCATCCTGCGCGACTCGCTACGGCGCTTGGACGGCACTCCGCACGAGCCCAGCGAGGTGTACGCCGCGCTACGCGACCGGGCGCGCACGGGCATCGACGAGATCGACCGGCAGCGCGACGACTTCGAGCTGGTGCGCGCGGCCATCGAGGGCACGGGCCTCGACCAGGACGAGGTGGTGCTGGCCTGGTCGTTCCACACGCGCTCCGAGGAGGCGGTGACCCGCCCGCTGGTGAGCATGCAGCTGGCCGCGAACACCGCGCCCATCGGGGACTACGCCATCACCAGCGACGTCATCGACGGCACCAACCGGCAGATCCGCGGGACCATGGACGTGCCCAACTTCGTCGACCCCGAGACGAGCGATGTCGTGCTCGACGCGCAGGGGGATGCGGTCCAGGTGGGCGTGCGCGAGGTGCCCTTCGTCTTGACGATTCCGGAGACCATCGACGAGCCGCGGCCCGTGCTCATCTACGGGCACGGCTTCCTCGGCACCGCCGACCAGGCGACGCGCGGCTCGTTCAACCAGCTGTGCCAGGACTACCGCCTGAGCGCTGCCGCCGTCGAGTTCGGCTTTCACGAGGGCGTGGTGCCCATCGTGTCGAGCGCGTTCGGTGGCAACTGGGTGAGGATGAACGAGGTGGTGGCCGAGGTGGAGCAGACGTTCGTGAACTCCACCTTCCTCGCGCGCCTCATCCGCGAGCGCTTGGCCGACGAGCTCACCCGCGATCCGATGGACGGGGGCGATCCCCATGGCTTGCTGGACGACCAGAACGTGCACTACATGGGCATCTCGAACGGCGGCACCTTCGGGTACGTGATGGCCGCCACCAGCCCCCAGCTCGAGCGCGCGGTGATGGTGGTTGGGGGCGGCGGCCTGATCCACTTCCTCCAGCGCGCAACGCAGTGGAACAGCTTCGGCCCGCTGCTGCGCTTGGTCATCCGCGACCCCATCGACCAGCAGCTGGCGTTCTCGATGATCCAGCAGGTGCTCGATCCGGTCGACGCGATGAACTACATGCCGCACCTGGTGGGTGACCGCTTTCCGGGGATGCGCCCGCTGCGCGCGTCCATGCACATGGCGGTCAACGACAGCCAGGTGAACAACCTCGTGACCGAGTGGGCCATGCGCACGGCGGACATCCCGATGATCGTCCCGAGCCCCCGCGACGTGTGGGGCCTCCGCACCCTCATGGCCCCCGAGCCCGACGGAGCGCCCGCCGACGTCCTGGCCGCGATGCACGTCTACGACGAGCACGTCACGCCCTCGCCCATCACCAACATCCCGCCCGCCGAGGACAACGGCACGCACGGCACCGTGCGCGACCTGCCGTCCTATCAGGTGCAGGTGGGGCGCTTCCTCACGGAAGGCATCTTCGTGCACGCCTGTGACGGACCCTGCGACCCGAACTGAGCGCCGCGCGCGTTCGAGGACTTCCGGCCCTCGAAACTCGGTATCCTCGGCGGATGGGCCTCGGTGGCACGGCAAGGGCGCAGCGCGCACGTCAGGGTGCGTCGCGGCGGATCACCGCGCTCGCCGTGGGCGGGTGGCTCGCGGTTCTGCATGCGGGCTCGGCGTGGGCGCAGACACCGGACGCGGGTGACTCGCCGGGGGGAGACGTAGGGGAGGAGACCACGCCTGCCCCGCCCCACGACGGCGCGTGGGACGACCAAGATCCAGACGCAGGGGTGGAGTCCACGCCTGCCCCGCCTGACGACGGCCGGTGGCGCGACCCCGACGAAGGCGGCGGCGTTGCCGTGCGTCCACCAACACCGCCCGCGCGCAAGCACGTCTTCCCCGTCGGGTTCGACGTCGGCTGGCGCGGAGACGGACGCACGAACGCCGCGGTGCTCGGCGGGGAGCTCTCGGTCGTCTGGTTCTCCCCCGAGCGCTCGATGTTCGGCGGCCCCGCCGACGGCAGCACGGGCTTCGGCCTGGTGTTCGGCGCCGTGTGGGTCAGCCGGCCGAGCCACTTTCGCGGGTCCGTCGGCCTCGAGGTGATGCGCTTCTTCAGTGAGGGGATGGTCGCCGGCATCGACGCCAGCGCCACCTTCCACACGCGGGGCGACCCGGTGGGCTTCCGCACGCGCGCCTTCCTCGGTGGGTACGGCATGATGCTGTACCTGGGCCTCGACTATCACGGCCGCGCCGGCGGTGAGGCTGGCGCGATGGTGAAGTTCCCGCTCGGCGCGTAGGCTGGACGGCGCGTCTCGCGCCGGCTCACGCGGACGCGCGCAGGCGCGTGGTCATCGTCTTCCAGCCGCCGTCCACGACGTTGCCCAGGAACGCCACCAGCCCCGACTCGTTGGGCTTCGGGTCGCGGCCAGACCCGAGCCGGCGCAGCTGCCGTGAGTACCAAGCCACCTCCATCAGCGCCATGCGGTCCACCGGGCCAATGCCCGTCGTGATGGGCGCCACGCGCTGGCGCGGCTCCTCCCCGCGCAAGAGGCGCGCGGCCACGTCGGGCTCGATGGCGACCAGGCGCGCCAGACCCACCACGTCCATCGCGCCGCTCTCCAGCGCTCTCCGCATGGCTCCACCGCTGCGGAAGCCGCCCGTGACCATGAGCGGCACCGAGACCGCGGCGCGCACCTTCTCGGCGAAGTCCAGGAAGTACGCCTCGCGCGCGACGGTGCTGGCCTTCTTCTCGGTCTTGCCCGTCATGGCCGGCGCCTCGTACGTGCCGCCCGAGATCTCCACCAAGTCGATGCCCGCGTCCGCAAGCGCGACGATGGTGGCCAGCGACTCCTCCTCGGTGAAGCCGCCGCGCTGGAAGTCGGCGGAGTTGAGCTTGATGGACACCGGAAACGCCGGGCCCACGGCGGCACGGATGGCGCGGTAGACCTCGAGCACGAAGCGCCGACGCTTCTCGGGCGTGCCTCCCCACGCGTCGTCACGACGGTTGTGGTGCGGCGACAGGAACTGGCTCACCAGGTAGCCGTGCGCGCCGTGGATCTGCACGCCGCTGAAGCCCGCCTGCTTGGCCAGGCCCGCGGCGCGGCCGAAGCGCGAGACGATGTCTTCGATCTCGGCGTGGGTCAGCTCGCGTGGGGTCCCGAAGTACGCGCTCATCGAAGGGTCGAACGGCACCGCCGAGGGTGACACCGTCTCGCGGTTGAGCCCCTTGGGCGCCTGCTTGCCCGGGTGGTTGAGCTGCATGAAGAGCGACGTGCCCGCGCGCGTGCCCGCCTTGGCCCAGGCGCGGAACGCGTCGAGGTCGCGCTCGTCTTCGAGCGCCACGTTGTGCGGCTCACCCAGCGCGCGCCGGTCCACCATGACGTTGCCCGTGATGCACAGGCCGAGGCCCCCGTCGGACCAGCGCCCGTAGAGCGTCTCCAGCTTGCGGGTGGCTCGGTTGTCCACGGTGCCGAGCGCTTCGCTCATGGCGGACTTGCCGATGCGGTTGGGCAGCTCGTGGCCGCAGGGGAGACGGAGGGGCTGGGCGAGGAGGTCGGCGGACATGTGCCATCCGTTCGCAGGCGCGCGCCGAGCGTTACGTCCATCCGTCGCGCCGTCGTGGTCTTACACCCAGACGCTCTCATGCCGCCGGGGATCATCGCGTTGACGACGCCTGCCTCCGGGAGCCCGGCCGCCCGCCTGGTCTCGGTCGTGCCGCCGAAGCTGGCCACCAACCCGTTCAGCGACGCTCGTTGTCCAGCAAGCAGCTGTTCGCTGGGCAGGTGTCCACCACGACGCCGCCGGGGCGCGCGAACTGCTCGATCTGCTCCAGCACGGGTGTCTGGAAGCGCAGGTCACTGTGGGCGCTGTTGTCGCTCGCGAGCTGCACGCTGCCGAGCGGGAGCGGCTCGACGTCGTCCAGCCAGAAGCTCACGAACGCGCTGGGCGTGCTGTCTTCGGTGATGACAGGGACGTTCCACGGCAGGTAGGCGCTCGAGTCTAGCGCGCCGAGGCCCATGTCGCGCGCGGCCATGTCGGACGCGACGTTCGAGACCTCCGTGTCGTAGCGCGACACCTGAAAGAGCACGCGGCGGTTGGCGACGTTCACGCCCGGCAGCGGGTCGCGCAGGATGTGCCCCACGTACGCCTCGGGTTCGGCCAGCGACCAGATGGGCTGCGACGACACCACGAACCAGTCGCGGTCCAGCTTGTCGCGGTAGGTGATGCCCATCAGCACGTCGTACTGCACGAAGTCGAGGCTGCGGCGCACGAGCGTGGCGTAGTTCACGGCGCCCACCTGCAGCACGTAGGCGTCGATCGTGTCGGACAGCGCGGCCAGCGTGCCTCCCATGATCCCGCCCTGGCTGATGCCGTAGTAGTAGCGTGGATCGGCGTCGAGCACGGGGCGCAGGTCCCCGTCGACGTCGACGTGCAGCTCGGGCAGGTCGGCGCACGGACCGCCCGGCGCGAACGCCTTCATGAGCACGAGCGAGTTGATGGTCCCCTGCATCAGCCGCTCGCCCATCGTGTCGAAGTTGCCGAAGTCGGCCAGCACGGAGCGCAGCAGGAACGAGAGGTCGCTCTCGCTCAGGCCCCAGTAGTCGGTGCCAAAGCCCACCATGGCGCTGCGCTCGAGGAGCACGCGCACGCCGCCGCTGCTGGTTTGGTTCGCAGCGCCCAGCAGCCCGTGCCCGTGCATGATGCCGCGCGCCGGGCCCGTGCCGTCCACCACCCTGTCGCGCACGCTCGGCGGGATGGCCACCTCGAAGGGGGCCTGCGCCGTGCCGTTGAAGCGCACCGCGCCGCTCGCGTCGCGGGTGGCGCGCGCCCCGGGCTCCGCGGTCTCCATGTAGAGCGGCACGGTGAAGGTGCCGCGCACGCGCCGGAAGAGCGTGTCGTTTACGTCCTCCTCCACGCTGCTCACCGTGCAGGTCCCCAGCGCGTCGGTGCCCGCCTGCCAGCGCGCCTTGGCGTCGTCCCACATCTGCAGCAGGTCGCCGCGTACCGAGTCACCGCTCGCCGTGTGGAAGTCCCAGGCCAAGAGCAGCTCGGCGCGCGGCACGCCCGCGGTGGCCAGCCGCGTGAAGATGTCTTCCATGGCGGCGCGCCGCGTCTCGACGGCGGGCACATCCGTGACCTGCTGGTCGCGCAGCGCGCGGAAGAATTCGCTGGGAGCCACCGTGCTGCCGTCCGTTCGGCGCAGGCCGGTGCGGATGGCCGCGATGTAGCGACGGTCCTCGCGCAGGCGTGTGGCGGGGCGCATGTAGAACGTCGTCGTGTCGGGGTTCTGGGCGTTCCACTTGTCGATCTCGGCGAAGTGCGCCACCAGCTCGCCCGTCTCGGCGTCGAGCAAGATGGTCTGCGAGCCGGGCAGCAGAGTGTCCGCCAGATGGAGCGCGTCCGAGAGGTTCGCGTCGTCCAGCTTCCCGCTGAAGCCCGTCATCAGCGACGTTGCCGGGCTGAAGCCGTCGAAGCGCTCCCACTGAGAGACCCGCGTCACCTGGTTGCCGCGCCGGTCGCGCGGCATGTGCTCGTCGGGGAGGTCCACGCGGAGGCCGGTCACGGTCGCGGCGTCCGCCGTGAGGAACTGACTGGACGGCCAGGGCAGCATGCAGTGCAGCGGCTCCAGGTCTTCGCAGCCCTCCGTGACGGGGATCGACACGCTGGTATCGGTCGTCCCCCCGGCGTCAGGGAGCGTGTGGAGCGTGTCGTCGCAGCCCGTCGCTGCCGCAGCGAGAACAAGCAGGGCGGAGAGGGAGGCGCAAGGGACGCGGCGGATGGGTGTCGTGCAGGTCATCGCAGGTGATCGCGTTCAAGGGGGGGTGAGCCGCTCGGGCTCGACGATGGTCACGGGCGGGCCGTCCCACGCGTCGTCGAGGAAGCCGAACCAGGTGTCTGCGCCGGTGGGGTTGTCGGCGATGTCGGCGTGGGTCGCCGGCACCGCGCCGCTGCCGCCCTGCATCCACTCGACCTGCACGGCGCCCGCCACGAGGGCCCCGCTCATGTCGCTGACGGAGGAGATCGCCGGGTCGGCTCGCAGGAGGTCACCGACCACCGGGATGTCCAGCGCTCGGATCAGCGCGAACTGCGACGAGTTGGGCACGACGTTGTCGCGCACCACCATCCCCAGCAGCAGGTTCGGCACGTCGCCGCGCAGGCGCTCCCCCAGCACGTAGGGCGCCCAGCTCGCGCCGTCGCCGCGGTCCATCGCCGTCTGGAACAGCTCGGCCACCAGCAGCCCCAGGCGCGGGTCGCGGCCCTGCCCCGGCAGGAAGATGCCGAGCGCGCTCTGGATGATGCTCTCGCCGTTCGTCACCACGTCCGAGAGACGACCACCGGGCACCACCAACAGCGCGGTCTGGAACGCGTCCGACTGAGCGAGCAGCTGAGGCCCCATGATGCCGCCCAGGGACACCCCGATGTACGTCAGCTGCGTCGCGTCCACGTCGGGCTCGCCGTCACCGTCCACGTCGGGGCCGCTCGCCAGCCAGCGCATCACCTGCAGCCGGTCGAAATTGCTCTGACGAAAGTTGTCACGCACGCGGCGCGCGCTCACGGCCCCGTCTTCGAAGCCCAGGAAGCTCAGCACCGCGGCGATCTCGTCGCCTCCGGTCGACGTGGGGTGATCCTCGTGGCCCAGCGCGCTCGTGGCCACCAGCACGAACCGATGCTCGGGCGCGAACGCGGCCAGGCGCTCACCGTGGGCCACCGCGCCGCCGCCGATGCCGTGGCCGAACATCACGGTCGGCAGGCGCTCGCCAGGCGTGTGGTCGGCCGGTAGCCAGGTGTGCACGGGCACGTCCCAGCGCGCCGTGCCCACGTGCGGGGGACGCACCACGCCGTCGGCGTCGCGGTAGTCCCACAACGACGCGCTGGCGACGCAGTGCCGCAGCGCGCCCTCGGTCGTGCACGTCGGCGTGTCTGGCGTCAGCTCGCTCACCGAGAGCCCGCGGATGTCCGCGGCGATGGCCTCCGCGTCGTCGCGGACGGTCTGTGTGGGGAGCGTGTGCAGCGCGGCCAGCTCCGAGGCGCTGTCGACCACACCAAGCTGCATCAGCGCGGCGATCGCGGCCGCGTCATGGGTGTCCGGGCGACGCAGCCGCGCGTGCATCGAGGCGCTGCGGCCCATGCAGGGCGCCGCGTCCATGCGGACGAAGTGCGCCACCCAGCGTCGTTCTGGGAGGGGCGTCAGCGGGAGCGCACGCAGCAGGCCGTCGGCGGGTTGTTCCACGTCCACCGGCCAGAGCACGGGCTCGCCGTCGTCCACGGGCAAGACCACGATACCGACAGGGGCGCTCGGGTTGGGTGCCCCACCGTAGGTCTGCACGCCCGCGAACGGCAGCGACCACTCGGTGTGCATGCTGGCGTTCACGCTCGCGCCGTCCACGTCCTCGAGATCGCTGCTGGCCACCGATCGGAACGCCCGGAAGTTCGCCGCCTCAGGGTAGGCCTCGAGTGACAGCGCGAAGCGAACGCCCGTGGCGCTGAGCGGATCCTCGACCAGCTGGTCGCGCGTGGGGAAGGCGTGCAGCGTCCCGGGCTCGTAGCGGTCCACGGCGCACGTCTGCGGGTCGGGCGGCACGTAGGGAGGGCCATCCCCACCGTCGCATCCCATCAGCCACGCGGACAGCAGCGCGCTCGCCGCCACGCCGAGCGGGCGGGCGTTCTGTCGTTGGTGACCAGTGAACGCGGGGCGCGGGGTCCACGCCGTCCGCTGGGGTACGAAGCGATGGGCATCGAGTGTCATGGGCTGGGTGGGGTCCGCTCGGGGGAGGCACGCGAGCGCGCCAACGCCGCGAGAGAAGAGCACGAGTGGGCGAGTGGGGTTGCGAGGTGAGGCGCAAGAATGTGTGTGGGCAATGATTGTATCTGTGAATGCCCTTCGTGTGGGACTTCGTGCTCCGTGGCGAACATCTCGCTCGCGCTCGTGGACCCGCTCGGAGTTCTCCGGGCGATGAACCAGCCAGCGTAGACAGCGCGTCCGCGCGTGCGCGACCCCCCAAGGCTCGCGCGGCATCGCGGCCCGGTGGCTCTGCGCCCGGAGGTCGACGATGGGGCGTGGAGCGTGTAAGAAGCCTCCCTCTGCTCCCACGGGCAGCGGTGACCATGAACATCTCGATGCCCGTCATTCGCAACGGCACCGGCGCCGACGTCTACTTCGAGCGGCTTGCGGCCGGGCTGCGTGGCCACGGACACGATGTGTCCCTCGACTTCTATCCGCGTCGGTACGAGGCGTCCGCGCGCTGGCTCGCCATGCACTACAAGGTGCCGGAGGCCGCTCGAGTCGTTCACACGAAGGCCGAGCATGGGTTCGCGCTTGCGACGCGTGGGCGTCCGCTGGTGATGACGCTCGCTCACTCGGTCTTCGACCCACTGCTGGTGCCCCACAAGACGGCTGTCACCAAGGCCTACCACCGCCTGCTCAAGCGGCCGTCCATCCAACGCTCTCTCGCGCGCGCCAGCGCCGTGGTCACGGTCAGCGAGCACTCACGTCAGCGCATCCAACAGGACTTCGACGTTCGCGATGTCGTCACCATCTACAACGGCGTGGACGAGACACGCTTCCGGGTGTTGGACGAGGGAGAGCGCACGTTCAGAGAGCGATGGGACAAGGATCGCTTCAAGCTGTTCTATGTCGGGAACCGCATGAAGCGAAAGGGGTCTGACCTGCTCGAGCCCATCATGCGCGAGCTGGGCGACGACTTCGTCCTCTACTACACGGCCGGGCTGCGGGGAGAGCACGAGCGGGTGGCGTCCAACATGGTCGCTCTGCCGCGGCTCACCGACGACGAGATGGTCGCCGCGTACAACGAGTGCGACGCGCTGCTCTTCCCTTCGCGCATGGAGGGCTTCGGATATCCCGTCGCGGAGGCCATGGCGTGCGGGAAGCCGGTGGTGTGCTCCAACAGCTCGTCCATGCCGGAGTTGGTGGAGCACGGCCACGGCGGGCGCCTCTGCCCGGTCGACGATGTCCGCGCGTTCGCGGACGCCGTGCGCGACCTGGCTGGGACGACGCCCTCCGAACGCGCTCGGATGGGAGCGTTCAACCGCCAGCGGGTGCTCGACTCGTTCACGAACGAACGTAGCGTGCAACAGTACGAGGCGCTCTACCGCAAGCTCCTCGGAGAGGGCTGACGAGGCGCTGGCGCGCGCCGCAGCGTGCCCGTCAGGGCGTAGGCTGAGGCGTCCGCGTGTAGGTGTACACGAGCCCGCACTGCACGACGACGTTCAGGCCTTCCATCAGGAATGTGGCCATCGCGGCGCCCTCGGCGCTGTAGCTCGGCACCAGCGCCCACGCGAACAGGGTGAAGACCACCAGGTCGACGGTGACCACGTAGCTCATGACCCGCGCGCGGCGCAGCGCGACGAGGATCGCCGTGGTGGTGCGCGCGACGAACATGAACAGACCTGCCGTGGACATCCAGCCGAACGCGCGCGCGGCGTCGGCATACTCCGGCGCCCAACGAGCGGTCGCGGGGATGGCCAAGAACGCCATCAGCAGCGTGATGGGGGTGAGGTACGCCAACACCTTGCTCGTCGCGCGCACCGCCTCCTTGCGGAGCGTGGCCAGCTCGCCCTTGGCGGCCAGCTGTGCGGCGTACGGCCCGATCGACACGGACAGCGCGCCACCGAGCCCGACCGCCGGCGCAGAGAGCTGCACGGCGGCGCCTAGCGCCCCGACGGACTCCACACCGTGCTGCGCTTCGACGAAGTAGAACCCCAGGCGCTTGTAGAGCATGACGACGACGTACGAGTAGGCGAGCGGGGCGGCCTCGACGAGCATGGAGCGCGCCAGTCGCCCGTCGAAGCCGTGGAAGACACCGCCCTGCTCGCCGCGCAGCATGACGCCGATGAGCACGGCGTTCACGAGCTCCGTGGTGGAGATGGCCGCGATGTAGTAGACGACGGTGGCATCGGCGAGATAGAGCGCCCCGAGCACCAGCACCTGCGCGATGCCGGAGAAGATGGGCAGCCCGAGCAAGCGCTTGTTCTGGTGCCGCGCTTGGAACGCGACCTGTAGCGGCGCGGACACGGACGCCGGCAACAGGACGAGCGCGGCCGCGATGAGCGCGAACGGGCCCCCGGGGGCGTCGGCGCGCAGGGTGGGGGCGAGCACGACCACGGCCATGAAGCAGGCCGCGCTGATCCCCGCGCGCAGGAGCACCAGCGTGCTGACCACCTTGGGCGCGCGCTCGGGATCACGTGCCGCGCGCTGCAGTCCGATGGCGTCCAGGCCGAAGACGGAGAGGCGTCGTACGGGGTCGATCCACGCGACGGCGCTGGTCAGCACGCCGTAGTGGAACTTCGACAGCAGCACCAGCAGCAGCATGCTGGCGAGCGCTTGTGAGATGGCGGTTCCCGCCGTGCCGCCGAACGCGTACAGCGTGTTCGTCAGCAGGGTCTTGCGTGTGGGGCCAGGAGGCTCCGCCCGCACCGGGGCGGGCGGGCTCGCGCTCGATTGGGTATCGTTGCTCACAGGCGTCCGCCCACGCCCTCAGTCCGGCATGGGCAGGGCGCTCTCGCCCATCAGATACGCGTCCACGGCGTTGGCCACGCCGCGGCCCTCGGCGATGCCCCACACGATGAGGCTCTGACCGCGGCGGCAGTCTCCGGCCGCGAAGACGCCCTCCACGTTGGTGGCGAACTTGCCGTACTCGGCCTTGTAGTTGCTGCGCGGGTCGAGCTCGAGGTCGAGCGGCTTCACCGCCGCGTGCTCGGGGCCCACGAAGCCCATGGCGAGGAACACCAGGTCGGCCTCGAAGGTCTGCTCGCTGCCTGGCACCTCGGCCATGCGCCAGCCGCCCTTGTCGTCCTTGGTCCACTCGACGCGCACCGTCTGGATGCCCGCGACGTTGCCCTTGCCGTCGTCCACGAAGCGCTTGCTGAGCACCTGGAACTCGCGCGGGTCCGCGCCGAACTTGGCGTTGGCCTCGGCGTGCCCGTAGTCCACGCGGAAGATGCGCGGCCACTCGGGCCAGGGGTTGTCGCTGGCCCGCTCCTCGGGAGGCTTCGGCAGCAGCTCGAAGTTCACCATCTGCGTGCAGCCGTGCCGGATGGACGTGCCGATGCAGTCCGTGCCGGTGTCGCCGCCACCCACCACGATGACCTTCTTGCCCTTGGCCGAGATGTACTTCCCGTCCGCCAGCTGGCTGTCGAGCAGGCTCTTGGTGTTGGGGCGCAGGAAGTCCATGGCCAGGTGGATGCCGTTCAGCTCGCGGCCCGGGATGGGCAGGTCGCGCGCCTTGGTGGCGCCCGTCGCGAAGATCAGCGCGTCGTTGTCCTCGCGCAGCTTCTCGACCGCGAAGGCGGGGTCCACGCCCACGTGCGCGTTGCACACGAAGGTCACGCCCTCGGCCCGCAGCTGGTCGAGGCGTCGCTCCACCAGCTCCTTCTCCAGCTTCATGTTCGGGATACCGTACATGAGCAGGCCGCCCGCGCGGTCGTCACGCTCGTACACCGTGACGGCGTGACCCACGCGCGCCAGCTGTTGCGCCGCGGCCAGACCCGCGGGGCCCGAACCCACGATGGCCACGCGCTTGCCCGTCGGCGTCGCGGCGGGCTGCGGCTTGATCCAGCCCTCCGCGAACCCGCGGTCCACGATGGCGCACTCCAGGTTCTTGATGGTCACGGGCGGCTCGTGCACGCCGAGGCAGCACGCGCCTTCGCACGGCGCCGGGCACACGCGCCCCGTGAACTCGGGGAAGTTGTTGGTCTTGTGAAGACGGTCCAGCGCCTCGTCCCAGCGGCCCTGGTAGACCAGGTCGTTCCACTCGGGAATGAGGTTGTCCACGGGACAGCCCGTGGCCGACTGACAGAAGGGCACGCCGCAGTCCATGCAGCGCGCGCCCTGCTTGGTGAGGTGCTCGACCGGGACGTCGACCTGGAACTCGCGCCAGTGTGTGATGCGCTCGAGCGCCTCGGCGTACCCCACCGCCTCGCGGGGGTACTCCATGAAACCAGTGGGCTTACCCATCAGGCCACCTCTTTCGTCTGGGCTGCGGCGGCCAGCGTGGCCGCCTGTTCTGCGCGCGCCTGGAGCACGCGCTTGTATTCGAGGGGCATCACGCGCACGAGCTGCTTCTCGGCCGCCTGCCAGTCGTCCAGGAGTCGCCGTGCCACCTCGGAGCCGGTCAGCTCGAAGTGCTCGGCGATGAGCGCCTGCACGGACTCGCTCGTCTCGGCGTCCGCGAGCTCGGCCAGCGTGGCCAGCTCGATGCTCTCCATGTTGCACCGCGACGCGAACTTCCCGTCGTGGTCCAGCACGTAGGCGACGCCGCCGCTCATGCCCGCGCCGAAGTTGCGCCCGGTCACGCCGAGCACCACGGCCACGCCGCCCGTCATGTACTCGAGCCCGTGGTCGCCCACGCCCTCGACCACCGCGGTGGCGCCGGAGTTGCGCACGCAGAAGCGCTCGGCCGCGCGGCCGCGGAAGAACGCCTTGCCCGAGATGGCGCCGTACAGGCACACGTTGCCGACCAGGATGTTGTCCTCGGCCACGAACGTGCTCTGCTCGGGCGGGAAGACGACGATCTTGCCGCCGCTGAGGCCCTTGCCCACGTAGTCGTTCGCGTCGCCCTCGAGCTCCAACGACACGCCTCGTGCGAGCCAGGCGCCGAAGCTCTGCCCGGCCGAGCCCGTGAAGCGCAGCTGAATGGTGTCGTCCGGCAGGAGGTCCTCACCGTACGCCTTCGCGATCTCGTGGCTGAGCATGGTGCCCACGGTGCGGTTGATGTTGCGAATGGGCATCTCGGCGCGCACACGCATGCCGCTCGTCAGCGCCGGGCGCGCGATCTCGATCAGGCGGTTGTCGAGCGCCTTCTCGAGGCCGTGGTCCTGCTTCTGCATGCAGTACACCCCGACGTTCGGGCGCAGCTTGCGCGCCGGCGTGAGGATGGCCGTGAGGTCGAGCCCCTGCGCCTTCCAGTGCGACAGCGCCTCGCTGGTGTCCAGCACGTCGGAGCGCCCCACCATCTCGTCCATGGTGCGGAAGCCCAGCTTCGCCATCAGCTCGCGCGCCTCCTCGGCCACCATGAACAGGTAGTTCACGACGTGCTCCGGCTGCCCGCTGAACTTCTTGCGCAGCTCGGGGTCCTGCGTGGCCACACCGACCGGACAGGTGTTGAGGTGGCACTTGCGCATCATGATGCAGCCCAGCGTGACCAACGGCGCGGTGCTGAAGCCCATCTCCTCGGCGCCCAGCAGCGCGGCGATGACCACGTCACGGCCCGTCTTGAGCTGCCCGTCCGTCTGCACGATGACGCGGCTGCGCAGGTCGTTCAGCACCAGCGTCTGGTGCGTCTCGGCCAGGCCCAGCTCCCACGGCAGGCCCGCGTGCTTGACCGACGTGATGGGGCTCGCGCCCGTACCGCCGTCGTGCCCGCTGATGAGGATGTGGTCCGCGTGCGCCTTGCTCACGCCGGCCGCGATGGTGCCCACGCCCACCTTGCTCACCAGCTTGACGCTGATGCGCGCGCTCGGGTTGGCGTTCTTCAGGTCGTGGATGAGCTGCGACAGGTCCTCGATGGAGTAGATGTCGTGGTGCGGCGGCGGGCTGATGAGGCCGACGCCGGGTGTGCTGTGACGCACCGACGCGATCTCCTCGTTGACCTTGCGGCCCGGGAGCTCGCCACCCTCACCGGGCTTCGCACCCTGAGCCATCTTGATCTGCAGCTCGTCCGCGTTGGTGAGGTAGTTGATGGTGACGCCGAAGCGCCCCGACGCGATCTGCTTGATGGCCGAGCGCTTGGGGTTGACCGAGCCGTCCGCCAGCGCGCGGTAGCGCGCCGGGTCCTCGCCGCCTTCGCCGGTGTTGGACTTGCCGCCCAGCTGGTTCATGGCGACCGCCAGCGAGCTGTGCGCCTCCATCGAGATGGAGCCGAAGCTCATGGCGCCCGTCACGAAGCGCTTCACGATCTCGCTCGCGGGCTGCACCTCCTCGAGCGGGATGCCGGTGGTCTCCTTGAACTTGAACAGACCGCGCAGCGTGCAGCGCGTGGCCGAGTCGTCGTTCGCGTGCTTCGCGAAGCGGTAATACTCCTCGCGGCTGTTGCTGCGCGCGGCCTTCTGCAGCGTCGCGATGGCCTCGGGGTCCCACATGTGGCGCTCGCCCTTGGCGCGCCAGTGGAACTGACCGTCGTTGGGCAGCACGGGCAGCTTGGCGGCCTCCGGCAGGGTGGGGTAGCCCACCTCGTGGCGGCGCACCTGCTCCTCGGCCAGCACGTCGAAGCCCACGCCCTCGATGCGGCTCGCGGTGCCCGCGAAGCACAGGTCGATGACGGCGTGGTTGATGCCCACGGCCTCGAAGATCTGCGCGCCCTTGTAGGACTGCAGGGTCGAGATGCCCATCTTGGCGAAGACCTTGAGCATGCCCTTCGCGACCGCCTTGCGGTACGCGTAGACCAGCGTCTTGTCGTCGTAGTCGCCCTTGATGACCCCGTCGCGACGCAGCTGCGCCAGCGCCTCGAACGCGAGGTAGGGGTTGATGGCGTCGGCGCCGTAGCCCACCAGCGTGCAGAAGTGATGCACCTCGCGCGCCTCGCCCGTCTCGAGGATGAGCCCCACGCGCGTGCGCTTCGCCTTGCGCAGCAGGTGGTGGTGCACGGCGCCACACGCCAGCAGCGCGCTGACGGGGACGCGCTTCTTGGACGTGCGCCGGTCGCTCAGGATGATCAGCTCGTAGCCCTCGTCCACCGCGGCCTCGGCCTCGGCCTGTAGGCGCCGGATGGTCTCGCTGAGCCCGGCGGCGCCACGGCTGCGCGGCCAGGTGATGTCGAGCGTCTTGGTCTCCCAGCCGCTCTCACCCTTGCCGTCCAGCGACTTCAGGCGCAGCAGCTGGTCGTTGTTGAGCACGGGGTGCTCGACGCGCAGCCGCTGCGCGTGCTTCGCCGTGGTCTCGAGCAGGTTGCGCTCGGGCCCGATGAAGCACTCGAGCGCCATCACGACCTCCTCGCGGATCGAGTCGATCGGCGGGTTGGTCACCTGCGCGAAGAGCTGCTTGAAGTAGTCGTACAGCATGCGCGGCTGATCGCTCAGGCACGCCAGCGCGCTGTCGTTGCCCATCGAGCCGACGGGGTCGCGCTTCTCCTCCACCATCGGCTTCAGCATGAACTGCAGCGTCTCGGTGGTGTATCCGAAGGCCTGCATGCGGGACAGCAGCGTGTCCGGCATGAAGCCGTGCTCCTTCACGTCCTCGGGGTCTGGCGCGGGCAGGGCGTCGATGGACAGCGCGTTCTCCGCCAGCCACTGACCGTAGGGGCGGGCGGCCGCCACCTTCTCCTTGATCTCCTCGTCGGGGATCATGCGCTTCTCGTCGAAGTCGATGAGGAACATGCGCCCCGGCTGCAGGCGCCCCTTCATCTTCACGTTCGCCGGGTCCACGTCGATGACGCCGACCTCGGAGGCCATGATGCACTTGTCGTCGTGCGTGATGTAGAAGCGGCTCGGGCGCAGGCCGTTGCGGTCCAGCACGGCGCCGATGTACTTGCCGTCCGTGAACGCGATGGACGCAGGACCGTCCCACGGCTCCATCATCGTGGAGTGGTACTCGTAGAAGGCGCGCTTCTCGGCGCTCATGCTCGTGTGCTTCTGCCACGCCTCCGGCACCATCATCATGACGGACTCGGGCAGCGAGCGGCCGCCCATGTAGAGGAACTCGAGCACGTTGTCGAAGTTGCCGGAGTCGCTGGTGTCGGGCTCGGCGACCGGGAAAACCTTGGTGATGTCGGCCCCGAACGCGTCGCTCTCCACCACGCCCTGACGGCTGGACATCGCGTTGACGTTGCCGCGCAGCGTGTTGATCTCGCCGTTGTGGCTCATCATGCGCATGGGCTGCGCGCGGTCCCACGACGGGAAGGTGTTGGTGGAGAAGCGCGAGTGCGCCATCGCCAGGTGCGACTTGTACTCCCAGTCCGCGAGGTCCGGGTAGAAGGGCACCACCTGCGCGGGCGTGAGCATGCCCTTGTAGATCATCAGGCGCGTCGACAGCGAGCACACGTAGAAGAGGCCCGCCTGCGTAAGCTTGGCGTCCTTGCGCAGCGCGTTGCCGACGGACTTGCGGATGATGAACAGCTGGCGGTTGAACTCGTCTTCGCTGATGCCCTCGGCGCGCCCGACGAACAGCTGCTCGATGTGTGGCAGGGAGGCGAGCGCGGTGGGGCCGATGTCGGCGCCCTTCGGGTCGACGGGCACCTCGCGCCAGCCGAGGAAGCGCTGCCCCTGCAGCTCGACCTGCCGCTCGACGTAGCGCTTCGCGTGCCTGCGCTCGTCCGCGTTGGTCGGCAGGAAGACGTTGCCGGCCGCGAACTCGCCGTCGGCGGGGAGCTCGAGCCCAGCGTCACGAAGCGCGACCTTGCGCAGGAATTCCGTGGGGAGCGCGGTGAGCAACCCGGCGCCGTCGCCGGTGTTGGTCTCGCAGCCACAGGCCCCGCGGTGGTCCATGTTGCGCAGGAGCTGGTCGGCATCGAGCACAATCTGGTGAGAACGGCGGCCTTGGATGTCGGCGACAAAGCCGACACCGCATGCGTCGCGTTCGTTCTGGGGGTCGTAGAGACCCTGCTTCTCGGGGGCACCGTAGGGCATGGCAGTTTCCTAGAGGTTCAAGACGCCGCCCGGCGGCGGCGTTTGCGAGGGACGTCGTCCTGAGGGGCGACTTCGTCGTCGAACGAGACCTGGACCCGCTCGGTGTGGCTGGAGAGCACGACCATCGTGTGGGTGCCCTCGACGCCGTCCAGGGAGCGCACGCGGCTGATCAGCCGCTCGAGGCTGTTGGTGTTCTTGACCTTGACCTTGAGCAGCAGGGTGTGCCCCCCCGTGACGTGGTGGCACTCCATGATCTGCGGCATGGCCTCCACCCAGTCCTCGATGTCCGAGAGCCGGGCGGGGTCGTGCACGCTAACACCAATGAAGGCGGCGATGTCGAGCCCCATCGCCCGGGCGTCCACGCAGGCGTGGTAACCCGTGATGATTCCAGCACTTTCCAGCTTCCGGACGCGCTCCATGACGGCCGGCGCGGTCAGGCCGACCTGCTCACCCACCGACTTCAGCGAGATCTTCGCGTCGGCTTGCAGCGCCACCACCACCTGACGATCGATGGCATCGAGTGGATAGGGGTCTTCGCCAAATTTTGTTCGGTCGTAGGCCACGAGGGCCTAACGCTTAGTGGGTGAGGGGGGGTATGTCAATCCGATGGATGGGGCTTTCGGTCCCCTGCCAGTCGAAGTTACAGAGCGGATATTTTGAGACCCGGGAAATTGCCCTAGGAGTATTGACCTATGACGTGGATTGTCGCATAGTCAGTTTCGGCGCTGGAGACGGCGCCAACGGGTCCTAGGTAAAATGCAGTCCCTCCCCTCCTTGCACGCCTGGGGCCCGACCTAACTCCGCCACGGCAACGTGGACAAACCGAGACGCCGCAGCTGATGAAAGCTGCGGCGTCTCGGTTTTCTCCTGCGCTTCATGCGTGGAAGGCGACGCGTCTCGCGACCTGCGGCTCAGCGCGCGCCGCCGCCTTGGCCGCGCCCCTCGGCGCCGTGGCCGCCCTGACCGCGTCCGCGAGGGCCGCGGTGCCCACGGCGTCCCTGATGGTTGGCCCGCTCCGACTCGAGTTGCTGCACCTGGGCGGGCGTCAGGATCTGGCGCAGCTCCTGCTCGACCGCCTCGCGCTCTGCCTGGTGCGCGGCCCGGCGTGCCTCGGGCGTACCACCACGCGGGGTGGCCTGGCGTCGCGCTGCCGCTTGCTCGAACACGCGCTGCACGCGAGTCGCCTGCGCGTCGCTGAGGCCCAGACTCTCGCGCAGATGAGCGACGCGACGCGTCATGTGCTCGGTGCGCGCCTGGGTTCGCAGGCTCTCGGCCCGTTGACGCTGCGCCGGGGTGAGCACCGCCTCCATGCGCTGCCGAGCGGCCTCGTGCAGAGCCCGGAGGCCGTCGTGGTCGCCCCGCTCCCGCAGGCCCTCGGCCTGGGCGCGGGTCTCCTGGCGGATGGTCCGCAGCTGCGCCTGCTGAGCCTCGCTCAAGTCCAGCTGACGCATGACGTCGGCGCGGTGGCCGTGGCCGTGGCCGTGGCCGTGACCCCGCCCGCCACGTCGACCCTCACCGCGAGGGCCGTGGCCACGCGCGGCTGCGCCGCCCGAGACGCCAGCGTCTGGGTTGGGGGTCTGTGCCGAGAGTCCGGCCGGGACGGCCAGCGCGACCAGCAGGGAGGCGAAGGAGATCTTGCGGAAGATGGAGGAGGTGGTGGTCATGGTGCGTCCTGTCGTTGTCGATTCTGGGTGGGGGGCTGGTTCTCGTGTGCAGCGATGCGCGCTGCTGAACTTGCAGACGCCCCCGACCTTGCGAGAACCTTGAGGCCGCCTCTGGCCCGCAACTTTTCTCGTCGGGCGGGTCGCGACGTCGGCCCGTGCTTGCTATCTGCTGAGGGCATGGCCACGCCCACCGACCCCCGCCGGGCCGCAGCGGACCGCTCCGTCGCTCTCGACAGCGGGCGCGACGTGGCCTTCTTGTGGCTGGTTCGCACGCGTTGGGCGGCCACCTTGGCCTTCGCCGTCGCGGTGGTCGTCGCCCACGAGGTGCTGCACGTGGCGCTCGAGCGCACGCCGCTGTTCGTGCTCTGGAGCTTGTCGCTGGCGACCAACGCGGCTGCGGCGTGGATCCCCAAGCGCCACCAGGCTCGGAGTGGCGCGTGGTTGCTAGGCTTCGACGTCGTCGTGCTGACCTTCATCCTGGCCATCTCGGGGGGGGCCACCAACCCGTTCAGCGCGCTCTACCTCGTGTACATCACCCTCGCGGCGATGACCTCGAGCGGACGAGCCACCGCCGCGCTCACCACGCTGACCATCGTGGGGTATGGCGCGTTGTTCGTGCTCCCGGTCGATGGACCAGACCCCCACGCGGCCATGGGGCACGGCGCTCATGGCGCCCCCGCCGTCGAGGGGGCGTCCGCATACGACGCGCACCTGTACGGGATGTTCCTGGCGTTTGCCGTGACCGCCGCGCTCTTGGCCGCCTTCGTCTCGCGGCTCGCCGCTGCGTTGAAGCACCGAGAAGAGGAGCTGGTAGCGGCCCGCGCTGCGGTGGCGCGTGGCGAGCGGCTGCACGCCCTCACCACGCTTTCCGCGGGGGCTGCGCACGAGCTGGGGACGCCCCTCGGGACCATCGCGCTGGTGGCGCGCGAGATCGAGCGTGTCGCGGAGGAAGAGCCACGGCTGGCGTGCGTCCGCGAAGATGCAGCGCTGGTGCGTTCCGAGGTGGCTCGCTGTCGCGGCATCCTCGATCGTATGGCGGGACGCACCGGAGAGCCCGTCGGGGAGGCGCTCCGCGAGGTCACGTGGGGGGCGCTCGTGGAGGGCGTTCGCGAGCGCCTCCACGCCGCTGACGCCGCGCGCGTGGAGGTGGAGGGCGCGGACGTGACACTGCACGTGCCTCTCCGCGCCATGACGCAGGTGCTCGAGAACTTGGTGCGCAATGGCCTCGACGCGGCGCCCGAGGGGGCAGTGCGGGTACGGGCCGAGCCTGCGACGGTGGCCGGGGGCGTGCGTCTACGCGTGACGGACGACGGAAGCGGGATGACACCCGAGCTGCTGGCGCGGGCGGGTGAGCCGTTCTTCACCACGAAGGACGTCGGCCGCGGGATGGGCCTCGGTCTGTACCTGGCACGCGCGGTCGTCGAGCAGCTGGGTGGGTCGTTCCAGTTGCGGTCCGAGGACGGAACGGGTACCGAAGTGTGCATGGAGCTGCCCACGTGAGCGCCCAAGAGCCGATCGCCCACACGCTGCTCGTGGTGGACGACGACGACGTCTTCCGTTCAAGGCTCGGGCGCGCGTTCGCTGCTCGGGGCTATGACGTGCGCGAGGCGCGTGACGGCGATGAGGCCCTCCGCGCTGCACAGCAAGAGACCCCCGAGTTCGCCGTGGTGGACCTGCGCATGCCGGGATGCAGCGGGCTCGAGGTGGTCAGCGGCCTCCACGCGCTCGACCCCATGACGCGTGTGGTGGTGTTGACGGGCTATGGGAGCATCGCGACCGCCGTCGAGGCGGTGAAGCTCGGTGCCGCGCACTACCTCACGAAGCCAGCGGATGCCGACGAGATCGAGGCGGCGTTCGCACGCGGCGCGGGCGACGGAGACGCGACGCTGCCGATTCGGGAGGACGACGCTCCCAGCCTCGCGCGCGTCGAGTGGGAACACATCCAGCGGGTCCTCACCGACGCAGGTGGCAACATCAGCGTGGCCGCGAAGCGCCTCGGGCTCCATCGGCGCTCGCTGCAGCGCAAGCTGGGGAAGTACCCGGTCTCTCGCTGAGTGGTGGACGCGCCCGCTCCCCTCATTGTCTTGGGGGCGGGCGGTCGATGCCTCAGGCTTCCTTCTTGGCGCGGCGCGGCTTCTCGGACACCGAACGGATGGCCGAGGGCGTGAGCGTCGCGTTGATGAACGCGGCCACGTCGATCAGGTCGCGAGGCTTCAGGCCAGCTGCGATGAGGCGCTCCTGGCAGCGCTGCGCGGCGCGCTGGAACTGCTCGTAGGTCGCCCCATTCGGGTTGCTGTCGTACGTGAGGTCGAGCTCCAGCACCAGCGTCTGCTTCTTGAAGTACGTGGGCTTCACAAAGACGAACTCGGTCGGCAGCGCGCAGGCCAGCAGCCACGTGGCAGCGGGCCACGAAGCCCCACCGTCGATGCGCATGGCCAGCACGTACTCGTCGAAGCGGCGCGCGAGCGGCCCCTCGCCGTACAGCATCTCCATCAGCGCGCGGGCGTAGTTCTCGTGGGCGCCGTCCGGCATGGCGCGGAAGCGCGTGATCTCGGCGCGCTGCGTGGTCCCACTGGTCCCCTCGAGGCAGCCGGCGGCGCTGTCGAGTACGGCGGCGAAGTTGCCCTCCTCGATGAGCTCACCGAGCGCCTCTTGGCTCATCACGTCGGCCGCACGGGAGATGGCGGCGTCCTTCAGGCGGTCGTCCCCCGTGCCGCGCTCCGACACGAGGTACTCGGGGTCCTGGAAGCCGCCGGGGAACTGCGCCTTGAAGATGGCGACCTGCTGCGCGAAGTCGATCTCGGGGCGCTTCAGCGCGGCCTTGGTCTTGGTCGACGTGGACGGACGATTGCGCCGCGCGGCGCGGTCGATGCGGTGCGCCTCGTCGGGGGCGCAGGGCAGGACGTCCATCTTCTCGTAGTACTCTTGGTGGATCGCGCGCTCGGTGCCGTCCTCGAAGAGGAAGATGCGGCGGTCGCTGAGCTCCTCGAGGAGCACGGCGCGGCCCCATTGCTGGCGCTTGCCGTGTTGAAAGATGCGCGGAGGGATGGCGGGCGTCGGTTCGGTCATTGCGTCGTAGTGGGCCGTGGTGAGGAAGGCGCGCCTATCGAGGTGGCTCCGCGTTCGCGGAGCGCGCGCGTTCTTGCGAGAAACCTACAGCCGATGTCTGCCTTACCACGGGGTGGGGGGTGGCGCACGCCGACAGGTCCCGCGCTGGGGCACGTGGGGCACTCAGCGGGGGCTGTAGACCTCGCGTCCGCTGGCTCCGGCGAGCACGTCGGCAAGCTCGAAACGCGCGGGCAGCACGTCGTTGGCAAGCCACAGACGCGCCTGGTCGTCGAAGTGCGACGACGCCGCGATGGCAGACTGGCCCCCCGGCACGACGTTCACGCCCGTGACGTTGCCCGGCTCCATGCGGAACACCATCCGCATCACTGGCCCGTTTCCGAAGGAGTAGGGGGAGCCCGTAGTCAGCGGGGGGTGGCCAGCGTCCACGCAATAGAGGTCGCTGTGGCGCGGGAACCACCGAGCGCTCGCGCGAGGGTCCGTGTCGGGCAGATCCGGCATGAGCGGAAGGCGGGTGGTGTTGATGTCGCGACCCAGCAGGGCCACCTCGGGGATGTCCCCCGCAAACTGCGTCACGAGCGCCTGGAAGCGCACTTGGTGGCGCAGGCCCCACAGCCACTCGCTCATGTCGTTGGTGTCGAAGCCGCCAACTCCTGGCTCCTCGGGGTCCGGTGCGGCGGTCAGGCGCCCCAACGCAGCGCCGAGCGCGCGCAGGAGGACCTCGTCGCTGCGCTCCACTTCGGCGGTGTTCACGTCGTCGAAGAACACGGACTCCCCCGTGCTGGGGTCCCACGAGGAGAGGTTCGAGGGGTTGTTGGCTCCGCGCCCCTCGAGCAGCCAGACGAGCGCCTTGATCCGCAGCGCGCTGCTCGGGGCGAACACGAAGTCGATGCCCTCGTCGCCGAAGATGGCGTCGTGCATCCCGCGCAGCCACTCGTTCCAGATCATGGTCGCGACCGCTGCCTCACGCTGCTCGACGGTGGGCGTTTCGTAGAACGTCTCGACGCCGCTCTCGGCCTGCGCGCCGCGCGCGAGCCAGGTGGTGAGGCGCGTCTCCACCTCGTCGAACGTCGACTGGCTCGCCGTGTACAGGTCCACCAGCCGCTGCTGGTCGGGGGTGAGCACTGGGTCGCCCTCGTTCAACATGCGGGCGCGCGTGATGGCCGCCACCGCGAGCGGCGCCAGCTGGCGGCCCACGGGGGAGTGATGGTCCGCCTGCAGCGCGCGCATCGCCTGCAGGCTGCCGGTCTGGCTGCTCGCGAGCTCACTCAGGCGCGTGCTGATCGTGTTCGCGCGGTAGCCCGAAGAAAAGTCGTAGCCGATGTACCAGGCGTCGTTCGTGAGGTCGTCGTCGAGCGTGGTGCCCGCGATGTCGTTGTTGGCGTTCATGATGAACCCGGTCGAAGGCGAGATGGCCATCGGCCACTCCTCGAACGGCACGAGGCAGTGCTCCGGGTCGGTCTCGTCGGGCAAGCCCTCGTCGTTCAAGCGAATCTCGAAGGCGCCATAGCGCGTCCCGTCGAGCAGCGAGCGCGGGTCTCCGCCGTCGGCCCACGTGCGGTCGGCGTTGCGCAGGTTGTCGCGACAGGGCAGCGCGTTGTAGCTGCCGTACCAGACGTCGCCGTTCGTGTCGGCCGCGCCCACGTTCTGCCCGAAACCGACGAAGCGTCGGCTGGCCTCACGCATCTCGGCGACGTCGTGCGCGCGCCCGAGGCCGTCTGCGGCCTGCACGGTGTTGGCGATGTCGAAGCCCGTGTAGTCGAACGAGATGGCGGTGATGACGCCGTCCATGTCCGTGTCCTCGGGGATGATGTAGTCGCCCTGCACGTTGATGACCGTCTCGCCCGGACCGGCGACGGTGTCCGCGTCCACCACGCGCCCCTCCATCTCGGCGATCAGGCGCCCATCGAAGGTGGTGTAGCGCCTCCACACCTCGGTGCGGCCGACAGAGCCGAACGACGGCACGTTCGCGATCTCGTACTCTTCGTCGATGCCCACGAGCGGGTGCCACTCGCCCTCGAAGCGGCTCGCCTGGGGCGCGCCGTTCTGGTCCAGCTGGATCTCCTCGCGGTACCAGTCCGTGAGGTCGCCGTACATGTACGTGATGCTGTAGGCCACGTGTCCGTTCGTGCCAACGCCCATGAATGGAATGCCCGCGAAGTAGAGCCCGAGCTGGCGCAGCGGGTCGCGACCGCCGCCGAACACCGATGTGTCGAGGCCCGTGTGGTACAGCAGACTGGGCACGGTGAGCGGCAGGTGCCCGTCACCCGAGAGCAGCGCGACCCCGTCCTCCGTGGCGCCCGCCGTCATCGCCCACACGTTGGAGCCAAAGTCCTCGTCGCGGCCACCATGCATGAGATCCTCCCAGCGCTCCGCGCGCGCGAGTACGCGGTCGAGCATGGTGGATGGTACGCCGGGACCGCGACGCGGCATGAGGGAGCGGGGTCCCGTGAGGCCCGCGCCCGCACGCGCCATCGCGCCCGTGGTGAGGCCGAAGCCGGGGGTGGTGGTGGCGGGGAACACAGGGCGCACGGGCTCCCACAGGTCCTGCACCACGCCCGCTTGACGCAGCGCCTCGTTTGGCAGGCCCGAGCCGGTGAAAGCGTCGTCCAACCGCGCCTCCACGCTGGCACGATCGACGTCGAGGCTGTCGAAACCTTGCTGGAAGGTCACCGCTGCGAGCCAGCCGATCAGGTCACGGCCCGTGACGTGACGCATGATCGGTTCACCGCGTGGGAGCACGAGCCGCAGCAGGGTGAGCTCGGTGGGGGGCTCCGCGCGCGTCTCGGCGACCGCGTCGATGTAGGCGTTCACGCCTTCGGCGTAGGCCTCGAACGTGTCCAGTTGCGCGGGGGTGAGCTGGTCGAGGATGCGCTGGGCCACCACGGCCAGGCCCTGGCCGCGTGCTTGCTGGTCACCGGAGAGTGCGACGTCGCCGACCAGCGACGAGAGCTCACCCCAGCCCAGCCGCCGGCCGGCTTCGATGGCGAAGTAGCGGTCCGAGGCGGCCAGGTAGCCTTGTACCACGCGCAGGTCGCGCTCGTTCTGCGCGTAGATGTGCGGGATGTTCGCCTCGGTGCGGACGACGTGAACTTCGCGTCGCAGTGTCGGCAGCACCAGGCGAGCGGTCTCGGGGACGGCCAACACAGCCGCTTGGTCCTCCGTCTGGCCACCTCCACACCCAGGGGCTGAGGCCGATGACAGGAGCGCGAACAGGACCAGGCAGCGCGTGGCCACCCGCGAGCGGGAGCGAGATGCAGCGAGCATTGGGGACAGAATCGGTGATCGGTCCCAATATGGCAATGGGTGCCACATTTTTCCGAGGGGCATTCTGAGTCATAGTCCGACGGTGCTGCGTCTCTTGATTCTCGGGCTCGATTGCGTTCCCCCATCGCTGATGTTCGAGCGTTGTCGCGGCGTGATGCCGAACCTCGCGGCCCTGATGGAGCGTGGGATGCACGGGCCACTGCGTTCGTGCGAACCGCCCATCACCGTGCCCGCTTGGGTCTGCATGACGTCGGGGCGCGACGCAGGGGAGCTCGGCCTCTACGGCTTTCGCAACCGCGTCTCGGGAGAGTATGGGCTGCGCACGGCCGACAGCCGCGACGTGCGCGTGAAGCGTGTGTGGGACTACCTGGGGGACGCCGGACACCGCGTAGCGCCGCTCTTCGTCCCGCTCACGTATCCGCCGACCCCCGTGCGTGGCGTGATGGCGTCGTGCTTCCTCACACCCGAGGGCGCGCCGTTCACGTTCCCGCGCGGGCTCGGTGCGGAGCTCGAAGCGCGGCACGGGCCCTATCACGCCGACGTGCGCGACTTCCGCACGGAAGACCTCGCGCGCATCTGGGCC
The DNA here is from genome assembly GCA_020633055.1 of Sandaracinaceae bacterium. NCBI lineage: Bacteria > Pseudomonadati > Myxococcota > Polyangiales > Sandaracinaceae > Sandaracinaceae bacterium. Next base: position 455,072 of record JACKEJ010000009.1, read on the forward strand.
GAGCTGCATGCCATGGCCGTGCAGCACATCGACATGGCGCGTGACGTGCTCGCGCGCTTCGACCCGGCGTTCATGATGATGGTGGAGATGGGCCCCGACCGCTTCCACCACGCGTTCTTCGCGGACTTCGACGACGCGCACCCCTTGCGTCGCGCAGACAGCCCGTACGCCGACGCGCCGGAGCGCTACTACGCGTTCTTGGACACGCAGCTGGGTCGCCTGCTGGCGGACGTGCCGGATGACTGCACCATCATGGTGGTGAGCGACCACGGCGCGAAGTCCATGCAAGGGGGCTTCTGCTTGAACGACTGGCTGCGCGGGAACGGCTGGCTCTCGCACGACCCGCTCCCATCAGGACCCGTGGCGTTGCGGGAGGCCGGGGTGCGCTGGCGCGAGACGCGCGCGTGGGCGGAGGGGGGTTACTACGCTCGCATCTTTCTGAACGTACAGGGGCGTGAGCCAGAGGGCTGCGTGCCCGCGGCCGACTACGAGCGCACGCGCGACGCGTTGATCGAGGCCCTCGCTACCGTGCGCCGTCCCGACGGTCGTCCATTTCCCATACGCGCCGAGAAGCCCGAGCAGCGCTACCGTGCGGCGCGCGGCGAGCCCCCCGACCTGATGCTCTACCTCGATGACCTGGACCACCGCGCGCTCGCCACGGTGGGCCACGATGCGCTGTTCCGCACCAGCAACGACGGGGGGCCTGACGGCTGCAACCACGACTGGGACGGCGTGCTCGTGATGGCGGGCCCAGGGATCCCGACTGGACGGCGCATCGAAGGCGCGACCCTGCTCGACGTCACGCCGACGGCGCTCGGACGCTTCGGGCTCCGGGTGGAGGGCCTGGCGGGCCGGGACCTGTTGCACGGTGTCTGATGGCCTCCGCGCGCTGCGGGTGAGGCGTTGCGGGTGAGGCGGGTGTCACGTGGATCGCCCGACTGAATTCGCGGCGCTCAGTCGTCGCGCCCGAGGAACGCGAGGCAGTGCGCGATGGTCTCGGGGTGGTCCATGATGAACGTGTGGGGCGCGCGTACCAACGCGAACAGGGCAGCACCCGGCAGGCGCGCTTCATCGACGGCGACCACACCGTCGTCGTCGCCGTCGATCAGCGGATTGACGCCGCGCCCCGCTCGCAGGGTCCCGGCGATGACCGCGAACGGGATGGTGGGCGCCGCGATGGCGCTCGGAGCGTGACCCGCGTGTACGCGTGCCATGCGCGAGCCCGACGGGCCGAACACGGCGCGGAACGGCGCGCTGTCGAGGCGCGCTGCCACCCGCGCGCCCTGGCTGGGCGGGGCGATCATGAACAGGCGTCGTGGGTTCAGGGGCGCCACGCGTTCGGCGTGCTCGGTCAGCAGCGTCCGCGCGACGATGCCGCCCAGGCTGTGGGTGACGAAGCTGGTCGCGGTGCGCGGCGGCAGCGCGGCGAGCGCGTCCGCCAGGTGCGCGGCATGTTGCGGGACGTCGCCGCGGGTGCTGGCGTAGTCGAGCGCCAGCGTCGCGTAGCCCGCGTCCGAGAGTCGATGGCGCAACGTGCGCAGCGAGCGCGATGTACGGCCGAGCCCATGCAGCAGCACCACCAGCTCGCGCTCGGGCTCATGGGGCAGGGTCTCGAAGATCTGGTCGAAGGCTCGCACGCAGGCGGCGCGGCTACCCACCAAGAGGGCGGCGTCGCGGGGCGACAGCAGCCGGTGCTGGGACGGTGAGGGCGCAAAGGACTGCACGCGGTACCCTCGCCAGGCGCGCACGTCGTTCCACAGCTGCGCGCCGCCCAGCGTCGGAGGACCTCCGCGCCTCATCCGCCGAGAGCGCCTCGCAGCAGGCGTTGGATCTGGTCGTCCGTGGCGTAGATCTCCTCGATCTGCTCCGAGTCCACCAGCGCCCGCGTGAGCGAGGAGAGCATGTGCTTGGGGCTCCGCGCGTCCGACGCGGCGCGCACCATCTCGCGCACGAGCATCTGCTTGCGCTCGGGGAGGATCTCGATGACCTCGTCGGCCTCCATGCGATCGAGGAGCGCGTCGAGGGCTGCCATGAGCTTCTGGTTGAAGGGCGTCATCTCGACGTCTTCGGGCTCGTCGTCGACTTCCTCCGCGCCCGGGCCACCGCCGAGCAGCGCGCGCAGCGCGCCGCCCAGCCCACCCAAGTCCCCGGCGAGCCCGCCCAACGGATCCGCGTCTGGCGGACTGGCCTTCCCCTTGGACGACTTGGCCTTGCTCGCGGCGGGGGCTCTCTCGGGCTTGCCAGCCTTGGCCTTGGGGGGCACCCCTGCGGTCTTGCCCTTGCTCCGCGGCGCCGGGGGCGGTTCGAGTGCGGCGTTGCTGGCGCCCAGCTCGCGCTCGAGCGCGGCGAACTCCTCGTCGGAGTCGAGGTCGCCGAGGTCCAGATCGTCCAGCCCCGCGAGCGCCCCCAGGTCGTCCAGGCCGAGCGCCGCGAGCTCGTCGAGGCCACCCAGATCGGTATCGGCGGGGCGGGCCGCCGCGGCGGCGGCCTCCCGTTGGGCTTTCCCGGCGCGGCGGATGGGCGTCACGTCGACCTTGCCCTTCGTGCCCTTCGCGGTGGACGAGCTCTTCGCCGGCGTCGCGGCCTTGCGCGTGGGGGCGGTCTTGCGCGCGCTGGCCCGCAGGCTGCGCTGCGCGCCCTCGAAGCGGGCCTTCCAAGCTCCGGCCAGCTCCTGCAACAGGTCGTCGTCGCTCGCGCACCCGGCGGCGATGGCGCTCGGCAGTCGTCCCGTGTGCAGCGCGCCCTCCAGCTCTCGGAGCTGCTCGAGGAGTCCGTGGTGGACGCCGCTCAGCTCGTCGATGTCGAAGTCGTCCGGGAGCTCGACGCGGCGCTCCCGCACGAAGCGCTCTGTGGCCCACGCCAGCGTGGCGCGGCCGAGCGCGGGGTGGGTTTCGGTCGGAGGTGGAGCGAGCGGGCCGTCGAGCACGGGCCAACCGCCGCGGCTGAGCGCATCCCAGGCCTCGGTGAAGCCGGAGTCCATGAAGCTCTCGAAGACGTTCCAGCCCGAACGCGCGTCGTCCTCCCACGCATCGTCCAATAGCCGCGCATACTTCTTGGTCGCGGCTTGCAGCGTCGCCTTCTTGCCACCCGCGGAGACGGTCACGCGTGCCGCCATCCACTGTAGCGCCTGGCTGATGTCTTCGAACTCCAGGTCTCCTCGCAAGCCGTCTTCTGCCGTGTAGACGCGGTGCTTGCCGGACGGATCCGCGACGGTGTCCACGAGGAACAGGGTGTCTTCCATCGCCGGGCACGTGAACGCCTCCAGCTCGGCGACCTGGATGGCCCACTGCATGCGCCACGGCGCCGACGGGTCGCCTGCGGCCAGGCCGGGGTAGGGCGCCTCGCTGAGGTCGAGCAGCACGAAGCCATGCGCGTGCTGAGCGCCCAGTGTGAGGGCTTCGACCAACACGTCCACCGGGTCCTCGAGCGGCAGCTGCGTGGCATCGACGTCGATGGCGGAGAGATACGCCTGCAGGGCGCTCTCCAATTCGTTGGACTTGGCTCGGGTCACCGCCGCGGGTGTAGCAGGGGCGTGAGGGGGGAGCACGCCGGGCCCCCTGCATCGGCCTCGCCGAAAACTTGTGCGCCAAGGTCGGACATGTAGGATGAAGGTCTACAGGAGAACTCACCATGACGCTGCGCCACACCGCCGAACGCCGCTCGATCCGCCGCCAGGTCGACCTCCCCTGCCAGGCGGTCGCCGAGGAGGGCTTCCGCTTGCTGGGCGAGCGCGTCACGGATCTGTCCCCAGAAGGTATGCAGGTCGTCAGCAGCGCCCAAGTGCGCGTCGGTGAGCCCGTGCTCGTGAGCTTCCGCGCGCCCTACAGCGACGACTGGATGGACGCGGAGGCGGAGGTGGCGCGCGTCGTTCGGGGGCATCGAGGCACCGACAAGGGGCGCTCCATCGGTCTGCGCTTCACTCATCAGTCGGCCTTCGACCGCGTCATGCTGAGCGAGCGGCTGCGGCACCTCGTACCCCCACCGCCAGCGCGTCAGCTGCGCCGGGACTATGCCGGCTTCGTGCGAGGCGTGGACTTCCTGTCTCACAAGAGCCTCGCGCGCCACGGGTTCGAGTATCTGAGCGAACGCCTCTGAGCGCGCGCGTCTGAGCGAGACCCTCCGGGGGGTCAGGGTGCGGGGACCGCGCTGAGGCGTTCGGTCATCGCGCTGCGCAGCTCCTCCGCGCGGGCGTCCGAGATCCCCAGGCGCTTCGCGAGCCCTTCGTGGAACGCGGCCTCGGCGCGGTCGACGTGGCCGTCCGTGCCCGCGAGCTCCCAGCTGAGGGCGAGCATCAGCTCGCGCAGCACGGGGTGGGTCAGCCGTTGCTCGAGGTCGTCCAGCGACGGAGGGTCGTGCACGGCCGACACGAGCGCGTCCACCGTGTCGTCGTCCAGCTGCGACGCCATGACCACCTGCTTCACGAAGTGGGCTTCTTCCGGGTCCAGGTTGCGGTCTGCGTTGGCCATCCAGATGCAGATCTCGATGGCGGCGCGCTTCTCACGCACGGCGACGTCGGCGCTCTGCTCGGCGAACCACGCGCGCAGCGCGTCGAGTCGCTCTTCGCCGACCACGTAGGCGGCCACGGCCAGCCCCGCGGCCTCCTCGCCGCTGACCACCCCGCTGCGGGCGAGGGTCCCAATCCACGTCGACATCGCGCTGGTGGCTTGCATCATGCCGAGCACTCTACCAGAGCTTCGCGCCAGCGTGGGCGTGCAGAACTTTGGTACGCTCCCGCCGATGGAGCCGCGCCGCAAGTCGCTCACGCACCTCGGGCTCCGCTCCCAGATCGTGCTCGCGCTTTCGGTGACGTTCGTGTTGGCCTTCGGCCTCTTCGCGGTCGCGCTCGTGCGCATCACGCAGCGAGGACGGGCGGACGACCGTGTCAGTGACGTGCGCGCGGCCGCGACGCTCTTCGCTCGCGCCCTCTCGGCGCCGAGCGAGCAGCCGCGGGAGCGGTTCGTGGCGCTCAGCGCGGCGTTGCTGGGCGAAGCCGGGGTGCGCGGCGTAGAGCTCGAGCAACTGGAGAGCGAACCGTGGGTGCGCGGCGTGACGGGGCTCGGCGCTCCGGTCGACGCGACGCTCGACGACGGTCGTCGGCTGCGCTTGTGGGTGCGCGCGCCTGCGGTGGACACTTCGCCGCACCTGTCACTGGTGCTGGGCTACGTGTCCGTGACGGGCGCGTTCGTGTTGCTGCTCGCGTACGTTGCGCTCACCGCGCTCATCGTCCGGCCGGTGGAGCGCATCACGCAGGCCGTGACGCGCCTCGCCGAGGGCAAGCTGCGGCACGACGTGCCGGTCAGCGGCGCCGCCGAAGTGGCGGAGCTCGCCGTCGGCTTCAACCGCATGGCGGCCCAGCTGCGCGCCGATCGCGACGCGCTCGAGCGCCGCCTGCAGGAGCTCCTGACCACCACCCGCGAGCTCGAAGCGGCGCAGGCGCAGGTGGTACGGGGCGAGCGCCTCGCCTCCGTCGGGCGTCTCGCGGCGGGCGTGGCGCACGAGCTGGGGAACCCGCTGAGCGCCGTGGTGGGCCTGCTCGAGCTGGTGCGCGAGGGCGACCTCGACGCCGAGGAGAGCGCCGAGTTCCTCGCCCGCGCGCAACGCGAGACCGAGCGCATGCACCGCATCATCCGCGACCTGCTCGACTTCGCGCGTCAAGGCACGGCGGCGGTCGACCCAGCCGCGCCATCGGGGGACGCGGACGTCGCCGCCATCGTGGACGAGACGCTGCGCCTGCTCGCACCCCAGAAGGACATGGGGCGCGTTCGCCTCGAGCGAGCCTTCGAGGAGGGCCTCCCGCACGCCGCCGTGGACCCCGAGGTGGTGCGGCAGGTCGCGCTCAACCTGTTGCTGAACGCGGTGGACGCGCTCGCTGGCGATGGGCTCGTGCGGGTGACGCTCGCACCTGACGGGGAGGAGCTGCTGCTGCAGGTGAGCGACAGCGGGCCGGGGATCGCCCCCGTCGTGCGCGAGCACCTCTTCGAACCCTTCGTCACCACCAAGGCCGCTGGGGAGGGGACGGGGCTGGGTCTCGCCGTGGTGCATGGTCTGGTGGAGCGCGCGGGCGGTCGCATCGCGGCAGATGACGCCACCGAGGAAGAGGGGGGTGGGGCCCGCTTTCGCGTGTGGTTCCCGACGCCGTGACACAAAAATTACAAGGGATGCACGGTGTCGGCGGGGGCGCGTGATAAAGGTGTGGAGTCGCCTCGAAGGAGCTCTGTGCGCATGAAGAAGTGGATTGGAAAGACGTGGCTGCGCGTGGCGGGCTGGACGCTCGAGGGCGAGGCCCCGACCGAGAAGCGCTACGTGCTCATCGCGGCGCCGCACACGTCCAACTGGGACCTGCCCTTCATGCTGGCGTGCTCGTACATCTACGACCTGCCCATGCACTGGATGGGCAAGGACAGCCTCTTCAAGGCGCCGCTCGGCTGGCTGCTCACGCCGCTCGGCGGTCTGCCCATCGACCGCACCAAGCCGGGTGGCGTCGTCCAGCAGCTGACCGAGCGCTTCGCGGACCTGGCCGAGCGCGACGAGGCGTTCGTGCTGGCCGTCCCCGCGGAGGGTACGCGCAGTAAGAAGCCCATGTGGAAGTCGGGCTTCTATCACATCGCCCGCTCGGCCGACGTGCCCATCGCCCTCAGCTATCTGGACTGGAAGACCAAGCGCACCGGCATCGGCAAGGTCATGCGGCCGAGCGGCGACATCAAGGCGGACATGGACCAGATCCGTGCGTTCTATGCGGGTATGGAGGGCAAGTTCCCAGGCGAGTTCACCCCGCCCCTGCTGCGTGAAGAGCTCGAGGAAGAGACGAGCGAAGCGCTCAGCGACGTGGGCTGAACCACTGGCTCCGCGGACAGGCGCGCGCCACCGGCAGACCGTCCGGCGCGCCCGTGGAGTCCAGAGCGATCACGAGCGCCGCAGCGTGCAGGTGGCGCGCTACTCGTTCGCCAGGTGCTGCTGCCACTGCACCGGCAGGTCCAGCCAGCCCTCGCCGTGCAGGTACGCGTAGATGGCGTTGCACCACACCGCGCAGATCTCGGCGTAGATGCGCGGGTCGGCCGCGAACTGCAGTGTCTCGGGACGGAACGCGTCAGCGCCCTCCTCGTTGAGGTGGGCGGCCAGCGGCGCCTGCATGTGGCTCAGCATGTTGTCGAGGAACTTGCGCTCGAACACCTTGCGGAACTCGGGGAACGAGGCCTCCTGGATCTTGTAGGTGAGCGCAGCGCCGTGCGCGACGCGGCTCTCGCGCACGACTTCCCACGAGAACTCGCCGAGGCTCTCCCGGAAGTCGCGCATGAGGAACACGAGGAGCACGTCCCGGTAGACCATCAGCAGCCGCTCGAGCTCTGGGCGGCTGCGTGCGAGGGTCTCGGACACCAGCATCTTGGAGAAGCGGTGCAGACGCTCCACGGCGTCGGCCTTCACCTTCTCGTCGCGGTAGTTGAGGGTGCGCAGTTCGTCGACCAGCAGCGCCTCGTTGTGGTGCAGGACGTGGAACAGCGCCTCGTCCGCGTACGCGAACACCGTCTTGGCGCTCTGGGCCACGGACGGGTTGGCGTAGATCTCGGATGTGAAGAACAGGTTCGTGATCTTGCGCTGGATCGTCTCGATCTTGTGGCGCAGGAACGCCTCGCGGCGCGCCGAGACCATCTTCTCCAGGAGCTCACGCAGCCCCTTCATGAGGGCAATCTCGATCTCGGCGGGGTCGGTGGGAGCGGCGCTGGCGAGCTGCTCCTTCTGCAGCGACTGCAGCTCGGCGACCACCTGCGCGGTGATCGCGTCGAGCTCCGCGTTGGTCTGGATCTGCGGCTCGAAGTACACGACGCGCGCGTTCAGCTGCTCGTCGCGGAGGCGCAGCACGTTCTCGGCGAGCTCGATGCGAGCGAGCGTGGCTTTGGGAACGGGAGGGGCTGCAGTGCCGGTACGCACGCTCGGGGGCGGAGGAGGGGGTCCCGCCTGAGAGGGCCGAGCCGCAGCGGAAGGAGCGCTGGGCGGCGCCGCGCGATTCGGAGGAACAGGCGGCTTGGGCACGGACATGGCCGCATCGTGCCCGTGGTGCGTTGTCGGATCAACCGTCTCGTGCAGCCCGTGGGGGCGGTCGGGACGCTCAGGCGCTCTTGGCGCGCTTTCGGGTCGAGGCCGGCTGCAGCCTCTCGCCGACGAAGGCGCCCATCAGCGTGGCCAGGACCCCGAGGAGGCCACCCACCACGTAGGCGAGCTTCGGCAACTCGTACACGTCGGCGATGCTGTCCAGGTATGCCAGCGTGGGGAGCACGGCCAACAGCGCGCCCACAGGGGGCTCGAGGAACGTCTTACCGGGGGAGAGGAACCCGACGATGACGGCACCCACGAACCACACCCCGCCCGCGATGAGCAACCCCACCGAGCCCTGCGGGTCGTATGTGGCGATCACCATCGGGAGCCCAGCGAACACGATCGCGCCCAGGATCATGTCCAAGACGAAAGCGATCAGCACCCACTTCCACTCGAACGTGTCTTGTTGATACTGGCGCGCGAGCTCCTCGTCCTCGCTGAGGCTGCGCGTCAGCTCCTCCAGGCGTGCGCCGCATGACGCGCATCGCTCGCTGCTGATGGGGTTCGAGGCGCCGCAGACGGCGCAGCTGATCGTATCGGGGTTCGCCATTCGAAGATCTCTCGGGCCGCAGTGTCGCGCGGATCGGGGGTCGGACGCAACCCCCGAGACCCCCCACAACGAGAAAGCCCGGCGCGCAGGCCGGGCTCTCTCAGGGGTAGGTACCGAAGGGGCTCACTCGTCCTGGTGGATGATGTTGAACTCCACGCGGCGGTTGCGCGCCAGATCCTCCTCGGACACCGCGTCGGGCACCAGCGGGCGGGTCTCGCCGTAGCCCTCCGACTGCAGGCGGCGCGCTTCCACGCGACCCTGGCGGCGGAGGTAGTCCATCACCGCGCGTGCGCGACGCTGCGACAGGCGCAGGTTGCTCGAGTCACGACCGCGGCTGTCCGTGTGACCCTCGATCGAGAGCATCTGGATCTCGGGGTGGTTGCGCATGACCGACGCGATGTTGTCGAGCAGGGGGTAGGACCGACGCTCGATGCGATGGCTGTTCGTGCGGAAGTACACGTTGTCGAGGATCTCGATGCGGTCTTCCTGCAGCACGACCAGCTGCTGCTCCTGGCAGCCATGGTTCTCGACGCTGCCGGGCTCGTCCGGGCAGTTGTCGCGGCGGTCGACGACGGTGTCACCGTCGCGGTCCGAGTCGGGGCAGCCGCGGTTCTCGATGACGCCAGCCTCGTTCGGGCAGCGGTCCTCGAGGTCCACCACACCGTCACCGTCGTTGTCCGCCTCGGGGCAGCCGTCCGTGTCCTCGAAGCCGTCGAGGTCCTCGGCGTCCATCGGACAGCGGTCGTTCACGTCGAGCACGCGATCGTTGTCGTTGTCGGGGTCGGGACAGCCGTCCTCGTCCTGGAAGTTGTCGCGATCCTCGGGATCGTCCGGGCACTGGTCGTCCACGTCCTCGATGCCGTCGCCGTCGCGGTCCGTCTCGGTCGGCTCCAGCTCGGGCTCGGGCTCGGGCTCGGGCTCGGGCTCCACGCGATCTCGCGCCAGGAGCTCGAAGCTGAAGCTGAGGCCGGCGAAGATGGCCGCGTCCGTGTGGTTGTCGGAGGTCCGCTCGATGACGGAGTCCGGCTTGCCGTCACCCGCGAAGAGCAGGTACGCGCGCACGAAGAAGCCCATCGAGAACGGACGTGCGATGGACAGGTCGTAGCCCAACGCGCCGTCGAGGCCCACCTGGATGCCGTCGAAGTTGTGGATGCCAACATGTCCGCTGACCCAGAAGCCGCCGGCGATGTCGCCGTTCGATTCGTTGTTGTACCCGTCCTGCGGGTCGATCAGGCGCACACGCACACCGACGCCAGCCATCCACATGGTCGAGCCGCCGAACCGGCCGCGCGACGGGTCGGCCAGGTCGCGCAGGGGGCCGTCCGCCATCTCGAGCAGGTAGCCCGCGCCGCCGATGACCTCCAGTGCCAGGGGCCCCGACACCACGTAGTCCAACGAGAGCCAGCCGCCCAGCCCGAGACGGGCGGTCAGGTCGTTGTTCCCAGGAGGCGCGAGATATCCCATGATGGGGATACCGGCGCCGAGATCGACGTGGAGATTCAGGCGCCCCGAGTCGGCGTTTGCGGTGCTCGGAGCCCAGGCGACGAGTCCGCCGCACAAAGCGGCGATGACGGCAGCGCGGAGCGTGCCCCTGATAGTCTTGGTCATGATGCGGCTATTGGGCACGGTTTATGGCTGGCGGTCAAGTCCGGGACGCGACCCCCTCGTGTATTGTCTCGTACCGCGGGTCTCCTGACACGTATGGGGGCGACGCCTTGCGGGGCCGCGTGCGCCCGCCCACACCTCGTCCATGAGCGACGGACAGTGGTGGGGCACCCACGAGGTAGGCCCGGGTGGACGGCTCGAGCTGACGCTGGGGCCCCTGACGCTGTGGGTCAGCCGCTTCGAGCGGGAGTGGCGCATTGGGGCCACGCGCGAGGGCGACTCGCTGCGGGGCGGGGCCGAGCTGCACGTCCACCCGCGCGGCGAGGGCGGCGGGAGCGTCGACGACACGGAGTGGGACCGCTTCGCGCAACGTGAGACGGCGAGCCGGGTCACGCTCTCGCCGGCGCTGATGGACCGGGCGTTCGTCGTGCGGCCGTACGCGAAGCTCCACCTGCTCCCTCACCAAGAAGTTGTCGTCTATGTCACGACGCCTCTGGTCGTGCGTGTGGCGGATGGGGAGGCGACGGCGCCGATGGTGGAGGTCCCCGTCACGCAGCCCTCCGAGACGTGGCATGGGCGCACGACGATGGACGGGAGCGTCTGCTACGCAGGCCGCACGCACGCGCGGCTGGATCGCGCCGAGCTCGAGCAGCGTCAAAGCCGGGCCACCACGGCGATCTGGCTCTTGAACCGGCACGAGGAGCCCTATTGGGTGGAGCGCCTCTACGTGCCCGTGACCCGCATGGCGTTGTGGGCCGACGAGGCGACGGGAGACCTGCGCACCGACGACATCGCGGTCACACGAGGACGTGACGGGGAGGACGTCTCCGTGCGGCCCGGCGCGCCGGTACCTGGGGCCGTGCGCGTGGCGCCCCCCCGCGAGCTGCAGCAGGGCGTGTCCGTCTTGCAGATGCTCAACCACTTTTGGGGGGCCGGACGATGAGCCAGGTCTTGCTGAGTCTGCGCGAGCTGCTGCGCGATCCAGACGTGCGCGCGCCCGCGCTGGCCTTCGCGTTCTGGGTGGTCGGGCTGGTGGTGTCGCGCCTGGCGGTGGGCGCGCTCACCCGCTTCGCTGGGCGTCACCTGGACGCTCAGCGCGTGCAGTCCGTCCGGCGCATCTCTTTCTATGCGCTCGTCGGCTTGGTGACGCTCGCCGCGCTGCACCGCGGCGGCGTGGACATGAGCGTGTTCTTCGGCGCGGCCGGCATCCTGACCGTGGCCTTCGGCTTCGCGTCCCAGACGAGCATGTCGAACCTCATCAGCGGGGTGTTCCTCATCGGGGAGCGCTCCTTCGAGCCGGGGGACATCATCTCCGTCGGAGCCACCGTGGGCGAGGTGCTGAGCATCGATCTGCTCTCGGTCAAGCTCAGGACGCCCGAGAACCTCTTCGTGCGCGTTCCCAACGAGACGCTCATCAAGACAGACATCGTCAACCTGAGCCGCTTCCCGATCCGGCGCGTGGAGATCGACTTCCGCGTCGAGTACGACACCGACCTGGCCACGCTCGCGAAGCTCCTCGACGAGATCGTCCACGAACTCCCGCAGTGCCTGCTGGAGCCCAAGACCCACTTCTTCGTCCAAGACTTCACGGACGCCGCCGTGTGGGTGAAGTTCCGCTTCTGGACGCGTCGCGAGATCTTCCTGGAGGCCCGCGCGACGGTGCAGGCGCTGGCGCAAGAGCGCCTCGCGGCCGCAGGGATCCGTCAGCCCACGCAACGTCTGCGGATGGAGCGCAGCGCTGACATGGCGAGCGCCGTGCGCGAACGCGACACTACAGCGTGACGCTGGCCTCGATACGCGCCACTTCGTCGGCTGGGAGCTTGGCCCCGTGCGTGAGCGCGCGCAGGCGCAGGCGTTCGTCCTCGGAGATACCGCCGCTGGTGGCTGCCAGCGCGTAGGCGAGCCGGGCACCTACCTTGGCGAGACGGGCTTCGGCCAGGTTGACCCCCACCTGCTCCGCGAAGCGTACGCTGCCGCTGGCGGAGATACGTTGACGAGCGCCCTTGATGTGCTCGGTCAGCTCGTCGTCGGACAGCGCGTGGCCCAGCGACGACGACAGCGCCACTTGGATGCCGTCGATCTCGTCGCGGTCGATCTCGAGGTCGGCGTGCGCGACCACCACGACCAAGTTGACGAGCAGGCGGAGCTGCAAGGGCGTGAACGCGGCGGCGTCCTGCGCGATGAGTTCGGCGAGGGCGGAGTTCATGGATGTCGGGAGCCTACCACGGGGACGCGCACCTCGCGCTCTCCCCTGCAAGCTCGGGCGGCCGGGCGTGACCGACGCAGGGTGCCGTCGCGTCGCGCCACGCCCTTCGCGAACGAGCATCGGCCGGCCGCCCCACACCCACGAGGTGGCCCAGAGCGCAGCGACCACCCAAGGCGCATGCGGGAGAGGGGGTCTCGAACCTCGCGGCGGCGTACCCCTGTCTCGACCGTCGTCCCTACGCTACCCTGATCGAGTCCACCCCATGTCCGCGCTCCGCAAGATCTGTCCCGCCTGCAGCACGCCGTACCACGCGGCGGCGACGTTCTGTCAGCTCGACGGAACCGCGCTCGTCGAGCAGGAGATGTCGCTCGACCCGCTGGTGGGGACGCGCCTGCTCGAGCAGTTCGACGTGCTCGAGGCGGTGGGCTCCGGCGGGATGGGCACCGTGTACCGCGCGCACCAGGCGTCGCAGCGCCGGGACGTGGCCATCAAGATCCTCCACCGCGACCTGGCCAAGAACCAGGACGCCGTGCGCCGCTTCCAGCGTGAGGCGCGCGTCGCCTCCTCGCTCGATCACCCCAACCTGGTGGACGTCTACCTGTTCGGCGAGCTCCCGGATGGCAGCCTCTACTTGGTGATGGAGTACCTGGAGGGGCGCACGCTCGCGCAAGCCCTGTTCGAGGACGGCCCGTTCCCGCTCGCGCGGGCGCTGCGCGTGGCGCACGCGGTCGCGCTGGGCGTCGGCGCCGCTCACCGGCAAGGCATCGTCCACCGCGACGTCAAGCCCGAGAACATCATGCTGGTGGCGCGCGATGGCGACCCGGACTTCGTCAAGGTGCTCGACTTCGGCATCGCGCGGCTGCTGTGGGACGAGCAGAGCCACGTCACGCAGTCGGGGGTGATCTTCGGGACGGCGCGCTACATCTCGCCCGAGGGCGCCTCCGGGGAGGCGACCGACGCACGCTCCGACGTGTACTCGCTGGCCGTGCTCACCTATCAGCTGCTGACGGGCAGCGTGCCCTTCGACGACACGTCGCCGGTGGCGCTGCTCATGAAGCACCTGCGCCAGAAGCCGCCGCCGATCGACTCGCGGCCTGGTGGAGCGCACGTTCCGTCGGCCATCGCCGAGGTCGTCATGCGTGCGCTGGGCAAGCACCCGGACGCACGGCACGACAACGCCGCGGCGTTTGCGCGCGCGCTCGAGAGCGCCGCTGCGGTCGCGGGCGTCGCCATCACGCCGGAACAGGCTCGCGCGGCGCTCAAGCCGTCATCGGCCACGCTGCTCCAAACGGGGGTGCTGGTGGAGGGGGCGCCCGCGCCACAACCGTCGCTCATGGCGAGACCCGACATGGCCACGCGACGCGACGGCAGCGTGATGCCCGCCCTCAGCGCCGCGGAGCTTCAGCGGCTCGCGCAGCAGGCCGTCGCGCCTCCGGCGGGGGTCGGGCTGTCGCCGCGCGCCGGCCACGCGCGGCAGCTCATGCCCGCCGTCGAGCTGCCCGTGTTGCAGCCGGCCGAGGCGGCGCCCCGTGCCAGCCTCGAGCCACACGCCGGCCTGTCCTACGACGAGTCCTTCGTCGCGATTCCGGGCCTTTCGCGCCCACGCCAACGACCGTATGTGCCGGTGCTGATCGGCTTCCTCGTGGGCGTCCTCGGAGTCGGCGGGGTGGCGCTCTACTTGATGCAGCGAGGTGAGCAGGAGGCGCTCGAGCAGCAGCGCAGCCTCGAGGTGCGAGCCCGCGAGGCGCTCAGCCACGGGGCCATCGACTCGCCGCCAGGTGACAACGTCCTGGAGCTCACGGGCCGCCTGCTGGAGCAGGATCCTGCGCACGCGGGTGCCCGCGCCATCCGACGCGAGGCAGCGCTCTTGTTGCGCGAACGAGCCGCCAACGCGCGCGCGCAGGGTGATCCGGCTGGGGCCCGCGATGCGTACCAGACGGTCTTGCGCTTCTTTCCCGAGGACAGCGCTGCCACCGAGGGGCTGCGCCTCCTTGGTGCCGTGCAAGACGTCGCCACACCGCCGCCCGTGGCTGCAGGGATCCACTTCGAGCCCGACCCGCCCGCGCAGCGCGAGCGGGTGCGGCTTGTGGGGGTGTTCGGCACCGAGATGCGCCTCCCGGCGGACGTCGTGCCCGAGTTCTCGGTGTTCCGTGCAGGGCGCCGACTCGATCGCTTGCCCGCCACCCCCGGCGACACACGCGGTACGTGGGTGGCCGACTACGCGTTCGCTGCGGCAGGCTCGCACGAGGTGGCCCTCGAGTTCGGCGTGGGCGCGCAGCGCGTCATGCTGCGCCAGGAAGTCACCGTCGACCGGCCGGACAGGCCCTCGCGCCCCAGCGTGGGCACCAGCGCGATGAGCGCGCCGCCGCCCGCCCCGGCCGCGCCCGTCGTCCCCGCAGGCACCTTCCGCCCGCTGGGGCCACCGACGTCTCCGTCTGGGCCCGACGCGCTCCCGCCGCCACCGCCCGCCGAACCCTCCACGCCGACGCGTGTCCCCGCGCCCGCCAGCAGCATGCAGGACGGCATCGACTGGGCCGTGCCGGATCCGCCTGCGAGCACCGAGCCTCCCCCCTGGACCGGATAGTCCCCCGCGCACGCTCCCAGTGGTCGCACCACGTTGCCCTGCGGGGAGCGCTCCACGCGCCCTCCACCGCTACGTGGGCTGGCCGTCGCGCTGCGCGTCCAGGCGGCGCACGAACTCACCCAGCACACGCCTGTACAGCTCGTCCCCGAGCAGCGCGTCCTCGACACCCTCGTCGATGCTGGGGTTGTCGTTGACCTCGATCACCACCGCGCGCTCGCCCACCTGCTTGACGTCCACACCGTAGAGGCCGTCGCCGATCAAGTTGGCCGCGTTCATCGCCGCCTCGAGCACGTTCGCTGGCACCGCGGAGATGGGCAGCGTCTCGAAGCCGCCTCCCGTGTCGTCGGCCTCTGCCGCGCCGTGGTTGTAGATCTGCCAATGCGAGGGAGCCATGAAGTACTTGCACGCATACAGCGGCTGACGGTTCAGCACGCCGATGCGCCAGTCGTACTCGGTCAGCATGAACTCCTGCGCGAGCAGCAGGGCAGACCGCTCGAAGAGCTTCTTCGTGACCTTCAGCAGCGAGGGCATGTCCTCCGCCAGCTCGATGCCCTTGGAGAACGCACCGTCGGGGATCTTGACCACCACCGGGAAGCTCAGCGCGTCGGCCACCTGCGAGAGGGACTCGGGGCGCGTGCGGTAGAGCATCGCGGCGCGCGGCGTGGGGACGCCCTTGGTCTTGAGCAGGTCCCACAGAAACAGCTTGTTGGTGCAGCGCAGGATGGAGCTGGGGTCGTCGATGACCACCATCCCCTCGTTCTCCGCGCGCTTGGCGAAGCGGAACGTGTGATGCGTGACGGCCGTGGTCTCGCGGATGAAGAGCGCGTCGTACTCCGCCAGGCGCCCGAAGTCGCGCTTGCGGACCCGCTCCAGCAAGAGCCCCATGTCCTTGGCGACCCGCTCGAACCGCGCGAGCGCCGCCGGGTCGCTGGGGGCCAGCTTCTCGTTCGGGTCCACCAGCATCGCGACGTCGTAGCGGTACTTGGTGCGCGCGCGCGGCTCGAGCCACATGCGGGTGCTGAAGCGCTCGAGGGCCAGCGCAAATTCTTCCTCGGCCGTGTCGCCCAGCTTGGGCAAGCTACCCGCCGTGACGGAGGCGATGGCCCACGACTTGCGCTTCTTGAACCGCACCTTGAGGATGGGGCACGGGAACATCTCGAAGATCTGGCTAGCGATGTCCTGCAGGGGCTCGACCGAGGTCGACCCGAAGTGGATGATGAGGTCGAGCGAGCGCACCTCGGCGCTGGTGTACGCCTCGAGCGCGGCCTCGACGGCTTCGTCCAGGCTCTCCGTGTCGAGGGAGTAGATGGAACGCTTCCGCAGGTCGTTGAGGGTGCGCACGGAGGGCAGCACGCGGTGCCCACGGGCCTCCGCGAGCAGCGAGCAGTAGTAGCCGTAGCTGAGGTACTTCTGGCTGCGGCACAGGTTGATGACCCGCACGTGGTTCGGGTCGTGTCCCCCTACCTGCGTCCCCGCGAGGTAGTCGTGGACGGTCATCACGTCGTCGCTCGGATAGAGGTTGGCCCAGTCTTCGAGCTCGGTGACCACGATGATGAGTTTGCGCATAGACGGCGACCGCTAGAATTGGTGTCCGTGCGGTGGTACGCAAGCCCTCGCGAGCGAATTCGGAAGCATGACGACCCCCCCTCCACCGACCATCGAGCTCCGTCCCGCACGCACGGAAGATTTGCGTGCGCTCGTCGCGCTCGAAGAGGCGTGCTTCGACTACGACCGCCTCTCGCGGCGCAACTTCCAGTGGATGCACCGCCGCGCGAACGCCGCCTTGATCGTCGCGTCGGAGCCGCTCGGTGACGGCGACCCGACGCGTGAGGTCAAGCTCTACGGATACGCGTTGGTGCTGTTTCATCGCGGCACCTCGCTCTCACGCCTCTACTCCATCGCGGTCGCGAACGACGCGCGTGGACAGCGCCTCGGCGTGCGGCTGCTGGAGGCGGCTGAAGCCGAGGCCGTGGCGCGCGGCGCGGTGTACTTGCGGCTGGAGGTGCGCGCGGACAACGCCACCGCCATTCAGCTCTACGAGACGCGCGGCTACGTGCAATTGGAGCGTGTCGAGGGGTACTACGGCGAACACGGGGACGCGCTGCGCTTCGAGAAACGCGTGCGCTATCCGGGGCTCGAGAGCCAGGTCTGGGCCACGCCCTACTACGAGCAGAAGACCGAGTTCACCTGCGGCTCGGCGTCGCTCATGATGGCGATGGCCGCCCTCGACGACGACTACGCGCCGTCACGCCAAGAGGAGCTCCAGATCTGGCGTGAGGCGACCACCATCTTCATGACCAGCGGTCACGGGGGGTGCAGCCCGCACGGCCTCGCGGTAGCCGCGGCGGGCCGGGGCTTCGGAGTGACGGTCTACACCAACACGGACGCGGTGCCGTTCTTGGAGGGGGTGCGCGACGAGGCCAAGAAGGAGGTCATGACGCTGGTGCACGAGGACTTCCTGGCCAAGCTGGACGCGTCGCACGCCGAGGTGAGCCTCAGCGTGCCCAGCGTGGACGAGCTGCGCGCGCGCATGGACGCGGGCGAGGTGCCCATCGTGCTCATCAGCGAGTACCGGCTGACCCGCCGCAAGGCGCCGCACTGGGTGGTGCTCACCGGGCACGACGAACGCTTCGTGTACCTGCACGACCCCGGGGTGGACGAAGAAGAACACCGCTCGGCGACCGACTACATGCACATGCCCGTCGCCCACGCGGACTTCGAGCGCATGGCGCGCTTCGGTCGCTCGCGTTTGCGCTCCATCGTCATGCTGCGCGCGTCGCCCAACGCCAGCCGTGATCGTCGCAAGCGCGATCGACGACGCTCCGCGAAGCGCTGAGCGCCGACGTCAGGTCAGCGCAGCGTGCGCAGGTGTTGCTCCAGCTGTGCCAGGCGCTCGCGCAGGAACTCGCTCTCGGGTTCCAGCTGGCACGCTCCACGAAGCGCGCGCTGCGCGCCCTTCCAGTCTTGCTGCTTGGTGGCCAGCACGGCGTCGTCGTAGAGGGTGCGCGCCTGGGCGCTCCGGATGCGAGGCGCTGCCGGTGCGACCTTCGGCTTCGGTTTGGCCGCCTCGCGCGCCTCGGACGTCAGTCGTAGCTCACCGCGCTCCAGCGCTTCGTCGTAGCGCGTACGGGACACCGGGTCCGTCAGCACCTGGTAGGCCTCCGTGCCGCGCCGGTAGATGGCGTTCGCCCGTTCGATCTTCTCTGGAGTGGTCCCGGCGAAGCGGTCCGGGTGATAGCGCCGCGCGAAGACGCGGAAGGCCTCCTTGATCTTCGCGATGCTCGCCTCCTCGTCGACGCCGAGCAGCGCGTAGTAGTCGAGGTCGTCGAGGCCGTGGCTCATCGGCCCCCGAGCAGCTGCGACTGCCGCGCGGCCATGCTGCGGATCTCGTCTTCGTCCACTCCGCCCAGGAGGTTGATGCGCGTGGCCTGCTGCTTGCCCGTCTCCACGTCGAGCGCCTTCACGTCGAGCGTGCCGCTGGCGTCGAGGATGAAGGTGACCTCGATGCGCACGTCGCCTCGCGCAGCGTCGCGCAGCCCCGTCAGCTGTACGGAGCCCAGCGCTTGGTTCTCTTCGTACACGCGCGCGTCCCCCTGGCAGATGCGCACCTGGACCTCGGATTGCCCGTCCTGGCCCGTCGAGAAGATGCGGCTCTGCTCGGTGGGGATGGGCGTGTTGCGACGGATGAGGTGCTGACAGTAGCCGCCGACCGTCTCGAGCCCGAGCGACAGCGGTGTCACGTCCATCAGGAGCGGGGCTGGGCCGCTCACCTGCAGCACGGGCCTCACGACCTCGGCGTTCGCGTGCGTCGGGAGCGCCGAGACCATGGGCGCGGGACCCGCCGGCAGCGCCTCGACCAGGTCGAGGTCCTCCATGTCCGGGAGGTCGGCCACGCCCGTCCCGATCATCACCTCGAAGTCCTCGTCGTCGAGCGCCTCGGTGGTCACGCGCGGCCTCGTGACGGGCGGCGGTGGACCGCCCAGCGACTGCGCGGGCGTCAGCACCGGGACCTCGATGCGAGGCGGGGAGGGCGCAGGCGGCAGGTCGCTCTCCAGCAGCTCGAGCCCCTCGAGGTCGTCGAACTCTTGCGTGATGTTTGGCGCCGAGACACCGCTCAGGGTCTGCACGCTGGAGCGTCGGGGCATGTCTGGCGCGTCCAGCGTGTCGAGCGCGCTGGGCGTGACGCGTGGCGGGGCGATGGGCCCGGAGCCCGTGCCGAACTGCGCGGTGTTCTCGCGCTGCCTCCCGGCGCTCTGCGCTTTCTGTGACACGCCCAGGATCATTGGGCGGACATCTGGCGCGGAGGGGTCGTCCAGGCTGAGCAGCGAGCTTCCGTCCGTGCTCGCGCCTACCCGTGGTGTGACGAACGGGCTCTGCGCGCCCGGCATCAAGGTGGGCTTCTTGGGGGGCGTGGGGGCGCGCTCACGGCCTGGCTCACCCAGGGTGGGGTCGTCCAGGTTGAGGAGGGGAGCTCCCGGCGTGGCGCGCTTGGGGACCCCCACCGCGATGGCGGGGACCGCCGACGTGCCACCCCGCGCCTTGGCCGCGGAGGGCGCGACGATCTCCACGGCGACGACGGGCTGCGCGCGCTCCACCTGCGCCGTGGGGGCGAACGCGGGCTGCTTCGGCAGCGCGTCCTTGCGGGCGCTGCTGGCGTTCTGTGCGGCCTTGAGGTCGGTCAGCGACACCTTCTTGAGGGCGACGCGCCCGAGCGCCATCCGACCGCGGGTCGCGTCCGACCCCGACAGCGTCATGGCGTGCAGCGCCGCGCCCTGAGCCACCACCAGGTCCGGGTCGATCTCCTGACGCGGGGTGTGACCGAAGTAGTCGGCCACCAGCTCTCGCACGAGGGGTACCCGTGTGGAGCCCCCGACCATGATGACGCTATCGATGTCGTTGGGCGTCAGGCCGGCGCGCTTCATCGCGAGCTTGCACACCTCGATGCTCTTCTCGAGGGTCGGCCGCATGCGCAGCTCGAGCTCGGTGCGGCTCATGTTGAAGGTGAGGTCGAGGGCGTGGCCGCTCTCGCCGTATGCCAGCTCCTCCACTGTGACCGACACCTGCGACTCGATCGAGAGCTGGCACTTGGTCCACTCCGCGGCGGCGCGGAGCCGCTCGAACGCCTGGGCGTCCCCGCGTACGTCGTAGCGGTGCTCCCGTAGGAAGTGCTCCGCCATCGCTTCGGCGATGATCAGGTCGATGTCGTCGCCCCCGAGGAAGCTGTCGCCCGCGGTCGCGACGACCTCGAACACGTCCTTGTCGAGGTCGAGGATGGTGAGGTCGAACGTGCCGCCGCCCAGGTCGAACACGGCGACGCGCTCCGCGCGGTCCTTGCCGTAGCCGTATGCCAGCGCCGCGGCCGTGGGCTCGTTGATGATGCGCGCGACCTCGAGGCCTGCGACGCGCCCCGCCGCCTTGGTGGCGCTGCGCTGCAGCTCGTTGAAGTTCGCGGGGACGGTGATGACCGCGCGGTTGACTGGCTGGCCGATGCGCGCCTCGGCGATGCGACGCACCTCGCGCAGCACGAACGCGCTGATCTCGGTCAGCGTGTAGGTCTCGTCGCGTACGCTGACGACCACGCCTCCACTCCCGCTCTCGGTCAGCTCGAACGCGAAGCGTGACTTCGCCGTGGCGACCTCGGGGCTCTTGAAGGGACGGCCGATGAGGCGCTTGATCGAGTAGACCGTGTTGCGTGCGTCGATCAGCCGCCGGTCGCGAGCCTCTTCGCCGACGAGGATGCGACGCTCGGGGTGGAAGGACACGACGGACGGGATCAGCCGGTTGCCGGCTTCGTCGGCCAGCACGGTGACCTGCTCACCGTCCGCCACCGCGACGACGGAATTCGTCGTGCCGAGGTCGATTCCTAGAATGATGCCGCTCATCGAGTCTCAGGGGTGGGGGCCGACGAGGCCCCGGAGGGTGATGCTGCCAGAAGCGCCCGCTCCTGACTACCATGACCGGTTTTCGACGGAAGTTCGGCCTCGTGGGAGGCGCCAGCCAAAAATATCGTGCACAAAACTGGACGCGTGATCAGTGGTCGGATGACACTGAACGCATGAACCGTGAACAACTGATCCTGGGTACCCTGTTCTCTCTCTTCGACCTCGCCAACGAGCTCGGCCACACCGAGTCGGTGCGCGTCGCGCGCATCGCCGGGCGTCTGGGTGTGCCCACGTTGGCCGTCCGGGCGGCTCTCGCGCACCTCGAAGAGCGGGACTTGGTGGACGCGGAGCGTGTGCGTCTCACGCTGCGCGGTCTCTCGGTGTCCGCCGCCTTCCGAAGCCAGCAAGCCACGCAGTCGCCTGCGCGCGCGGCGTGAACCGGGAAGTTCGCGTCCTCGCGTGGGAGCGACCCTATTCGTGGGTCTGGCGCTTGGCACTTGGCTTGCGGCGCTTGCGCTTCGGCTTGTCGGGCTTGGCGTCGACGGTCCGGGTCGCCGCGGTCGTTCGGGTCGTCGTGGCCCCCTTTGCCGCCTTGGTCGCTCTGGAGGCTGGGCGAGCGCCTCCTACTTTCCCAGGCCGCGCAGGATCATCGCCGACGCGCGCGGTCGCGTTCGCTTCGCTCGACGCGGCGGGCGGATCCCCTCCGCGGCGGGCTCGCGGCGCGGCCTTGCGACTGGCCTTTGCCGGCCCCCCGCTCTCCCCCGACTTGTGTTGCGTGGGCGTGCGCGTGGGCGGCGTTGGTGTCGAGCGTGCCGCCTCCGCCTTGGTCTCGGTGACGAGGGGCGGCGGGGCGGGTGGCGTGGCCGGCGGCTGCGTCGAGGCGAGGGCCGGGTCGGGCGCCGGCTCGGCGGGCATGTTGGCGGGCGCCGGCTCGGCGGGCATGTTGGCGGGCGCCGGCTCAACAGGCTTATTGGCGGGGTCTGGCTCCACAGGCACAGCAGCGGCCGGAACAGCGTGCGTTTCGGGACGTGCCGCAGCTCGGGGGACGGGCGCTGGCTCGCTCGACGCCGCGGCTGGCGGGAACTGGGACGCGCGGTGAGCGCGCGCGGCCTGCAGCAGCTCGTCGAGCGAGTCGGCGGTCATGCGCGCCATGTCCCAGACGTCGGGCACGAGCTCGGCGTCCACCAAGAAGCTGAAGTCGATGGCGTCCAGGTAGCTCATCAGCGTCAGATTCAGCCCCGCGCCCTCCATGACGGGGCCCAGCGGATAGATGGCCTCGAGACGCGCACCCTCGAGGAACAGCGGATAGCGCGGCCCCGGCACGTTGCTGATGACCAGATTGTGGATGGGACGGTGACGGTTGGCGAGGTTGCGCGTGGAGTAGAAGCGCACGGCGGACGCGAACACGCTCGGGCCCGCCAGCTCGGCCCAGTTCTGCAGCGTGTCGGCCCCCAGCGCGTTGTGCTCCGCCTTGGCGCCCTTGGTGGTCTTGTGGATCTCCTTCAGGCGCTCGACGGGGTCTTCGATGTTCGTGTACAGGCACACGAACATGGCGCTCACCTTGTTGTTGGCCTGACCGAGCTCCTCTTTCTGCCGCACGGACATCGGACACACCGCCGTCAGGGGGGCACTGGGTAGCGCGCCCCGCTCCATCAGGTAGCGCCGCAGCACGCTCCCCGCGATGGCGAGCACCACGTCGTTCACGGTGGTGCCGAACGCGTTCTTGATGTCCTTGATGGTCTCGAGCGGCACGCGCGCGTTGGCGAGCTTGCGCCGCGCGCTGACCGCCCCGTTCCAGGGTGTGCGCGGCGCCACCAGCGGCGTGCCGCCAGGGTCCTGCTCGGGGTCGCGGCGGCGCTTCACCACTGTGTCCACGAAGCGCACCGACTGGCTCAGCACGTTCGCGAACTGGGCAGGCGCCTTGAGCTTCGAACGCAGCGCGAAGCTCACCATCTCGAGGTCGCTCGGGATCCGGTCTGGCTCGCGTGGGGGGACAGGCTTGTCTGGTTCACGCGTGGGGCTGGACTGCAGGAGGTGCATCACGAGCTCCGAGCCAGCCACACCGTCCACGGCGGCATGGTGGAACTTCATGAACAGGCAAAAGCGACCACCCTCGAGGCCCTCGATCACCCACGCCTCCCACAGAGGACGCGAGCGATCGAGCGGCGTGCTGTAGATGCGGCCGACCATCGCGCCCAGCTCTTCCTCCCCGCCAGGCGCCGGCAGCGCGACGTGCCGTACGTGATGGATGACGTCGAAGTCTGGGTCGTCCACCCACAGGGGGTGGTGGAGATCGAGGGGCACGTGGACCAATCGGCGGCGCAGCGCGTAGTGCTCCTGCGCCGCCCGCGCGATGCGCTCCGAGATGGTGTGGAACGAGTAGCCCCCGGGCATGTCCTCGGGGGAGAACACGCACGCAAACCCCACGTGCATCTGCACTTGCGGGGTCTCCATGTACAAAAACGAGGCGTCCAGTCCGGTGAGTCGCTCCATCGAGTCCTCTCGAAAGGCGGGAGTGTATCACCTCGGGGCGACCACGCGCGGCGAGTGTGCTGCGTGGACCGGATCATTTCCGGGGCCGCGGGCGCTCGCGTATCGAGTACGCTAATAGACCGCACCATGACGCGCCGTGATACACGCCGTCCCCCCGCGGACGAGGCCCGACCGCGTGTCCTGTTCGTGGACGACGAACGGCATGTGCAGCGCGCGTTCGAGCAGGCGACCTATGCGCTGGGCGTCGTGGTCGAGCTAGCCAACAGCGCGACGCAGGCCTTGCGAGCGGTCGAGCGCTCGCACTTCGACGTCATCGCGGTCGACCTCAGCATGCCCGGGCTGGACGGTCTCGCCATGGTGGAGCGTCTGCGCGAGGTCAGCCCCTCGAGCGCGTTCGTGCTGGTGAGCGGCGCCCCGTCGTTGGAGCTGCCGTCGCGTCCGGACGTGCATCTCGACGCGCTGGTGGTGGTCAAGCCCTGGGATCCGCAGGTGCTCAAGACGACCCTGCTCGAGGCGCTCGAGCGCGCCGAGGAGCTCGCGCTGCGACCTTCGACGGAGCCACTGGCCTCGGTCGAGGTGAGCCTGCTCATGCTCGACGTGGATGGCGCGCGCGCGCAGGCGACGCTCTCGACGCTGCGCGCCGCGGGGGCATGCGCGGTCGATTGCCACGCGGTAGCGTCCCTCGCGGCGGGTCTGGACGCGCTCGACGAGGGACACTTCGACCTCTTGTTGATGGACATGAGCGTGACCGAAGGCGTCGGGATGGAGGCGCTGCTGCGGCTGCGGCTGGCCTCGCCCGACAGCGCCATCGTGGTCCTCTCCGCGCGCTGGGACGAGACCAGCGCGCGTCACGCGGTGCAGCTCGGCGCGCAGGATTGCCTCGAGCACCAGCTCGGTGAGCACGCACAGCTCCGGCGTGCGTTGTTGTTCGCCGTCGAACGCAAGCGCTTCGAGCGCAGGTCCGCCTACATCGCTCGCTACGACTACCTGACCGGTCTCCCCAATCGCGCCAGCTTCCGCGACCGTCTCGCGCACGCGCTCGCCCGGTTCCGCCGTGAAGACCAAGCCTTCGCCGTGCTGCTCGTGGACATCGACGACTTCCGCTCCGTCAACGAGGCGCTGGGCCAGGCGGCCGGCGACCGCTTCTTGCGCGAGGTGGCGCACCGCATCCAGCAGTGCCTCCGCGAAGGCGACACGCTCGCGCGGCTCGAGCGGGACGAGTTCGCGGTCATCCTCGAAGGGCCGGTCTCCCGCGACGGCGTGGCGGAGATCGGGCGCCGAGTACGCGAGGTGATGCGCGAGCCGCTGCGCCTCGGCGAGACCGACGTCGTGCCGCGCGCCAGCATCGGCGCGGCGCTGTGCCCGGACACGGGCGACACGGTCGAGGCGCTGATCGACGCCGCCGACTCCGCCATGTACGGCGGCAAGCGGCACGGCGGAGATCGATTCACGATCGCTGGCCAGGTGAGCACCACGGCGGCGCTCTCGCGTCTCCGGCAGGAGGGGCAGCTGCGCTACGCCCTCGAGCGCAACCAGTTCACGCTCGAGTACCAGCCCAAGTGGTCGCCGGCGCTGGGCCGCACCGTGGGGGTCGAGGCGCTCATCCGCTGGCGCAACATCAACGGCGAGGTCATCCCGCCCAACGAGTTCGTCCCCGTCTTGGAGTCGCTCGGGCTGATCGTCCCAGTGGGCGCCTGGGTCATCGACACCGCCATCGCGCAGCTCGCGCGCTGGCACCGCGCCGGCGCGCGCGACCTGCACCTGGCGGTCAACCTCTCGCCCATCCAGCTCGAAGACGACGGCGTGCTCGATACGATTCGGCTGGCTCTCGAGCGTCACGCGCTGGCCGAGTCGCTGCTGGAGGTGGAGATCACCGAGACGACCCTGCTGCGCTCCACGTCCCAGGCCCACTTCGTCCTCGGCGAGCTGCGCCGACGCGGGGTGCGTGTCGCCCTCGACGACTTCGGCACGGGACACTCGAGCCTCGCCAACCTCGCCACCTTCGAGGTCGACTCGCTCAAGATCGATCGGTCCTTCGTGCTGGCCGACAACCCGCGCAGTCAGGCCATCGTCGCGTCCATCATCGATCTGGCGCACCGGCTCGGGCTCACGGTGGTGGCGGAAGGAGTCGAGACGCAGGCGCAACACGACGGGCTGGTCGTGGCCGGGTGCGACCTCCTGCAGGGCTATCTCCTCGGTCGCCCCACGCCCGCCGACCAGCTCCCCATGGCGACCGCCTCCGAGTGAGGGCGCGTCCGCGTACGTCGTGCCCTGACCTCGCGCACGTCCGCGCTCGACACCCCGCGGGGAGCAGGCTCGGCCCGTGCTGGGCATCGGTCCGCCCCGCGTGCCACCATGAGATGTGCGTTCCCCCACGCCGACCGGACGCTGCTCGCTCGTGCCGCCCATCCATCGTGGCGGGGCTGGAGGGTGGCGCATCGCGGGGGGGGTGATGGCCTTGATCTGCGTGGCCTGCGGTCCCGCCGACCCGAGTCCGGCGGACGAGTCCCGGGCGCCCAACGCCGGCCAGGTCGCGCCGGGACGGCACGAGGGCGAGCCCGAGACGCCCCGACCCCCGCAGCCTGGGCCCAGCGCGCGGGAGCGCTGTGGTGACGAGGCGATCCCGCTCTACGAGGCCGGGCGGCACACGGGTGACGTGTGCCCCGACGAGCTCGCGGCGCGTGGGCTGACCGTGCTGGACACCAGCCCCTCCTGGGCCGCGCCCGTGTTCGACGAGGACCCCGCGCTCGGCGAGGCCGGGGTCCAGCCCTATCGCGCGGTGCTGCTGGCCCTCGCTGACGAGCGCTTCGAGGATCTGCCGGAGGACGTCGCGCCGGAGCGCTTCCTCGAACTCTTCGGCATCTTCCCCACGCTGCGTGTGGTGCACCAGCGTCTCGGTCAGGCGGAGCGACACGCGTGCCACGAGTCCGTCGACGACACCAACCTGGCCCTCCTGACCGAGGAGCTCCGGCCGTGGGGCGATCGGGATGCACGCATCGCGCGCGTGCGCCGCGTGGCGTGGGAGCGGCACCGGCTCGAGCTGGCGCGCGAGGCGCGCGGTGTTCCCGACATCCACGCGCTCGCGACGGACGAGCGCTATGGGGCCGACTACGAGCGCTACACGACTGACCGCATCCCGGTGGACGGCGTCCGCGAGCTGGTCGCCCACCTCCGCTGTGACGGGCTGCTCCCCGAGCGCGTCACGGACGGAGTCTTCGATGGCTACCTGGTGGACTCGCTGACCGAGTTCCAGCGGCGCCACATGGTGACCAACGCGGGCATCGTCGATGCAGCGACGCGCGACGCGTTCCTGCAGGACAGCCGCGAGGCGGACTTCGGCACGTTGCTGCGCGTGCTGCGCGAGCGGGTGGTCAGCGCCACCGGCCTCATCGAGGACGGGTCGGCGGGGCACGCATGGGGCACCGTATTGGGGCGCAAGCTCGACACCCCGGAGTTCCACATCGAGGCCGGCCACCCCCCCGCGCCCGACGCCGCCCCGGACCTCATCTCCCCGGCCACGGAGGCGGCAGCCCGCGCGCTCGGTTGGACGGACCCCGAGGCCGCGACCGTCGCGGTGGGTGAGCTGCTCGAGGCCGGGTACGCCCGGGTCGCGCTCTCCCTCCCGCCGCTGCCCGCGTATCACGGGCCTCACATGACGTTGCGCGCCGAGATCGACCGAGGTGACGTGTACTACGACTACCCTTACACGAGCTCGGGCGCGCACGTGTACCAGCCGACGAGTCGCCGCCCGGTCATCACGCTCTTCGCGGCACACGAGGGGCGCGAGGTGGCGCTGCTGCGTTGGCCCACCACCATCGGCGGCTGGAAGACGGAGCGGGCTCCCGGCGGCGGCCTCGCGATGAGCTACAAGGAGTCTCCCGTGGGGGAGCGCATCTGGCGAGACGTCATCGCCAGCCCAGCGTGGCTGCCCCCCCCGAGCACCCCCAACGAGGACATGGTGCGGCGTGTGCCCGGCGTCGGCTATCGCGCCAACCGCTCCCTGTTCGGGCCCAGCTACCGGAGCGCGTATGGGCTGGTGATGCTCATGCACCACCGGGTCATGCCCAACCGGGCCGAGGACGACCCGGGTCGCTACCAGGACGAAGGCATCCGCGTACACGGGTCGGTGAGCTACCGCTCCATCGTGCGCGGGACCAGCCATGGGTGTCACCGTCTCTACAACCACCTCGCCGTCCGCTTGGCCGGCTTCGTCCTCGAGCACCGTGCGCACCGGCGCCACGGGTCGCTGGCGGTGCGCTTCGCAAAGCGTTTCAACTATTTAGGCTCGTTCATCAACTTTCGTATCGAGTCGCGTGGGTACCGCTACGAGCTGACACCCCCCGTGCCCGTCGAGGTGCTCGAGGGCGTGGTGCGAGGCTCGCGGACACGCCCAGTGCCCGGCATTCGGCGTTTGGCGGGTCGCGCCGCCTCGGCCGCAGCGGCGGACACCGCCGACTGATGGCGGGCGCCGCGGCGGCGTAGGCTCCAGCCTACGCTTGCAACCCCCTCCGAAACTTTTTCCGTAGGTAGAAACCCACAGATTTTTGAGCCCCCATCACCATGGGGAAGGAAATTCCCGTCATGCCGGTAATTTCTGATCTAGATTGGGACTTGGCCCGTACATTGCTTTGGAGCACAACATCATGGCCAACCTTCGCCTCTTGCTCGTTCTCGCGGATTCAACCCTTGGCTCGCTCATCGTCGACGCCTTCGCTGGGCTGGGCGACGTGAAGCACGTGACGAGCCTGGACGAAGCGCTCGTGGAGCTCCGCGCGACACGCTACGTCGCGGTCGCGTGGTCCCCTGCCGAGCACCCGCGCTCGGGCGCGGGCTTTCCCGAGCTGGTCCGGCACCTCCACCCGGGTGTGCGCATGCTCTCCGCGCACGCCCACCTCGTGCCGCACATCGTGACCCTCGCCGGGCTACGGCCGCGGCCCGTCTACGACTGGCAGGTGCGGCCCCGCGTGAGCGACGCCCTCGTCGACGCGATGGTGGCGAGCGAGGACGACCCGGTGTTCGACGGCCCCCACATCAACTGAGCCGGGCAGGCGTGCGTATCCGAGCGGATACGCGATTGGTTTCAACGAGTTGCAGCGTGGTCTGGCGAGTCGTCATGGTGTCTGCGTGACCCCCTCACGTCCTCGGAGAACCTCATGACCACGCTACGACTCTGGCTCACGCTCCCCCTCCTCCTCGCTGCCTTCGCCTCGGGGTGCGCCAACGCCCCAGGCAGCCACTCGAACGGCCTCGCGGGCGACGGAAGCGTCGCGAGCCCCTGCGACGACAAGGTGTGCGACGGCGGTCGACACTGCGAACTGCGGGTGCCTCCCTGCGCGCCCGATAGCCCCGCGTGCGAGCCGGTCGCCGTGTGCGTGGACGACGTCGTCTCCGAGGACTGTGGCGGGGTCACGTGCGCCCTGCATGAGCGCTGCGCGTGGGTGCCCACGCCATGCGCCCCGGGGCAAGCCGTGTGTGAGGCCCAAGTCTGCGTGCTGGACGTCGAGCGGCTGTGCGCGCAGCAGGTCTGCCCCAGCGGGACGCGCTGCGAGCCCCTCGCGGAGCCGTGCGGCGGAGACGACGGTGCGTGCGCGCTCTACGTGCACTGTGTCGACGACGAGCCCGCGCCGTGTACGCCTGACGACTGTGGGCCGCAGCCCCCGACCCTCCCGTGCGCGGACGAGTCTCCCTCGCAAGCCTGCGACAGGGAGGAGACTGGGGAGTGTGGCTGGCGTCAGCTGGCGTGCCCTCACGTCGGGGAGCCGTGTACCGGATGCGAGCCGTGTCCGATCCCGGAATTCGGGGAGTGTCAGTGGACGGAAATTGGTGTCTGCTCACAGGTCAGCGCCAGCTGCGTGTAGGTCAGCCTCGAACGCACCACCGTGCCCCGCTCCAACGTCGACATCTTCCAGTTCCTCGACTACCGCACCTACCTCCGCGCCTTCTACGACGCGGAGAAGGCCGCCGCGCCGACGTTCTCGTTTCGGGCGTTCTCCATGCGCGCCGGGGTCGCGTCGCCCAACCATTTGAAGCGCATCATGGACGGCGAGCGCAGCCTCAAGGGCGAGCTCGTCGAGCGCTACGCCAAGGTGCTGGGGCTGGGACCGAGCGAGCGCCGCTACTTCGAGGCGCTCGTGTCCTTCACGGACGCAGCGGACAGCCGGCAGCGTGAGGAGGCCTATCGCGTGCTGCGCTCGTTCCGGCAGTACCAAGAGGCGCACCAGCTGGACGAACGACACGCCGCGTACCACGAGTCCTGGTACATCCCCGCGATCCGCGAGCTGGCCGGGCGCCACGACTTCCGCGACGACCCCCGCTGGGTGGCGCGGCAGCTACGTCCACGGATCCGCGTGAAGGAGGCTCGCGACGCCCTCGTGACCCTCGAGGAGCTGGGGTTGCTGCAGCGCGTCGACGGAGCGCTCACCAAGGTGGACGCCGTGCTCACGACTGGCGCGCAGACGCGCGGCGCACACATCACGCGCTACCATCGCGTCATGCTGGAGTGCGCCTCGCAAGCCATCGACGAGTTCCCGGCGAGCGAACGCGATCTCTCCGCGCTGACGTGCTGCGTCGACGAAGCCACGCTGCCGGTGCTACGCGCGATGATCGCCGACTTTCGAAGACAGTGCGTGGCGGTGGCCGAGCAGTCGCGCCGACCCGCCCGCGTGGTGCAGCTCAACATCCAGCTCTTCCCGCTCAGCGAGACCGCCGAAGGAGCGACCGAGTGACCCCGACGCCGCGCGTCGTGCGCGCCCTCTTCCTGTCCGCCGCGCTCACGGTTGCGTCCACCGGCTGCACCAGCACGGAGACAGGCAACCCTCCGGCCCAGCCCGAGACGGGCCTCGACGCGGGGCGCATCACGCTCTTCACCATCCCGAACATGGGTGACCCGTTCTTGCTGAGCGGGATGGCGGACGAGGCGTTGGCGGCCGGGGGGACGCTGCGGGTGACCGCCGTGGAGACCGACCTGCCCGCCGCGGTGACGCCGATCGGCACGTCGCCCGCGACCTTCTCGATCGCGCTTCCCGCTGGGTTCGAGGGGTGGCTGCGCTTGCAGGTGATCCGCGCCGATGGCGAGCGCCTGGGCCCCCTCGACGTGTTGCCGAGCGACATCGCGTTGGGTGCCGTAGAGCCGCTGCCGAGCCCCCTCCGAGACTGCCTCTCGGTCGTGGCCGACCTCGCGCTCGAGGGCGCGAGTGAGGCCATCGTGCGCCTCCAGAGCGACTGCCCCGAGACCCTGTCGTTCGAAGCGCCCACCACGCGACTCGGCTTGGTGGACGTCACGCCGGCCGAACCCTTCGAGCTCCTGCCGGGGCGGCGGGTGAGCTTGACGGTCGGTGTGGGCGCCCTCGCGGACGGTCAAGAGGACGTCGTGCTGCTCTTCGAGGCGGGCGGCGAACGCCGCGCCGTGACGATCACGTTCTGACAGCGACTGGATTCGCACCCCGTCCTCGAGCGCCACGACGTGCGGAGGGCCCCGCGTCGCCGCGCCGTGTCGTGCCGACGAGGGTTGGCGCGCACGCGCCCTGCCCCTAGGCCCGTGCGCATGGCAGCCGCGCGCGTCCTCGTCCTCGGAGGCACCGGGTTCTACGGACAGCAGGTGGTGACCGCGCTGCGGCAGGCCGACGTGGGTGAGGTCGTGAGCGCCGCGCGCAGCGGGGCCGACGTGCGCGTCGACCTCGGCGACCCTGCCACCTTTGGTGCGCTGCGCGACTACACGGCCGTGGTCAACGCGTCCGACAGCGTGCGCGCCAAGCCCGACGCCGCCCTACGCTACGCCCTGGCGGAGGGTCTGCTGTGGATCGAGATGGGCGCGGATCCAGAGCTCGCCCAGCGGGCCCTCACGCTGGACGTGGCGCCGGCGCGAGGCACCGTCGTATTGGGGGCGGGCATCTTTCCGGGTCTCAGTACGGCCATGGCCGTGGCGCTCGCCGGCAACGACGCCGAGCGCGTCGAGCTGGGGATCCGCATCTCGCCGCTGTCGGGGGCGGGTCGGGGCAACTGCGCGCTCATGACCCACACGCTGGCGCTGCCCTCGGTGCGCTACGAGGGCGGGCTGCGGACGCGTGGGCGCACGGTGGGTGAGCGCGTCGACACCCTGTTCTTCGGCGGCGAGCGCCAGATGGCGGCGGAGATGGCGCTCCCGGACGTCGACTTGATCGCGCGTGCCACGCGCGCTCCCCACGTGCGAACTCGCTTCGCGCTGCAACCCGGCGCGCTCTTGCACAGCTTCCGCGCGCTTGCCTGGCTCGCCGACCGCTTGGGTACTCTGCGCGGCGGGCTGCTGGCGGTCTCCTACGTGATGCTGCTCGGCGTGCGCGGCTTCGCGCTCCGCCGCGTCCGCTCGCGGGTTGACCTGAGCGTCCTGGTCGACGGGCCGAGCGGTCGCCGCACGCACATGGTGCGCGTGCCGGATGGAACTGGCGGAACCGCCCTCGCTCTCGCCGCGTTCGTGCGCGAGCTGCTCCAACGTCGGCTCCCTACGGGCATCGCGGTGGCGGGGCAGCTGGTGGACGCGGCGTCGGTCATGCGGCACATGCGCGTCCTGGGCGGTCCCGACGCCTGCCTCGAGGAGTACGGAGGCTAGCAGCGTCGCCCTCCCTCGCGCTGGCGGTCTGCGGCGTAGTGCTTCTTTCCGCCCCCACAAAAACAGGGGCAAACGAGCGGTGCGCGCTTGTGGGCGCGGCGCGAGAGCCGGCATGCTGCACGTCATGTCCACTCACCGCTCTCGCTATCGGTCTGTGTCCCTCGCGCGTCTCTCGTTGTGGCTGACCGTCAGCGGGGCTGGGGCGGTGTGTGTCGCTTGCGGCGACGGAAGCGGTGACGGCGCACCGCGCGATCAGAGCACCAGCGACGGCGCGGGTCCTGGTTCGGACGCGGCCGTCCCCAGGGACCTCGGCGCGGCGGATGATCAGGGTGGGCCGCAGTGCGGCAACGGTGTGCGCGAGGGGACCGAAGCGTGCGACGGCGCCGACTTGGCCGGCGCGTCGTGCGCGAACGTCACGACGGGAACGCCCGTCGGACAGCTCACGTGTACAGCCTGCGCGCTAGACACCACCGATTGTCGGGCCCCCACCGCAACGGACATGGACGCGGACGACGTCGTGGACGACCTGGACCCCGCTCCCAACGATCCGCGCGTGTGCGGCGACTCCGACTCGGACGGGTGCGACGACTGCTCGCTGCGCGAGCGGAGCCGCCCGGCCGACGACGGCTACGACCCGAACGGCGACGGCCAGTGCGAGTTGGCGCTCGACTATGCGTGCATGAACGGTGCGAACGCCGCGAGCGACCCCTATCGGACCGAGGCCTGCGTAGTGTTCGCCCACATCAACAACGACCGCGCGCACTTCTCGGCCGAGGCAGGTGGGGCAGGCCCGCTCGCGTGGAACGAGGACATCTGGGAGGTGGCCGTCGCGCACAGCATCAACATGTGCAACCGCGGGATCTTCGCGCACGTCATCGACATGAAGGGGCCCAGCGAGCGCGCCGCCGACGCGAACCTCGGCTTCAGCCTGGCGGAGAACATCTCGGCGAACCTCGACCCTGGCGCGGCGGAGTACGGCTGGATGGAGGAGCCCACGTGCTCGGGCCACCGCGGCAACAACCTCAGCCCCAAGGCGTTCGAGGCGGCGGTGGGCTATCACATCTGCGATCGGCCCCCGGAGAGCAACTACCAGTGGCGGCAGCACCACCACATCACGGCGGACTTCCGGCGCAACAACACACCCAACTCGGCCTACTGCCAGGCGGCCGCGACCAGCTGCGAGATCCCCCCGAACCCGCCGACCACGGCCACCTGCCCCCAGATGCTCATCAACTGGAACTTCTGTCTGGTGCCCAGCGCCGACACGCTGAACGGGTGGGGCTGCCCCGACGACTGACGCGGGCGTCGGCGCGACCCAGATCCGTGCTCCGGCCCAGCGGTCGGCGTACAGGACCTCCCAGGCCGCGCAGACGCTGGGCTCTCGGCGGTGCCCAGGTCAATACTGCGCGTCGAAGTCGACTTCGAGCGGCTCGTTGCTGGACGGGACGGCCTGACACGCCAGCACCCAGCCGCGTGAGAGGTCGTCGTCGGTGAGGGCCTCGCGGCTCTTCATGCTGACCTTGCCGCTGACCAGGCGCGCCATGCAGCACCCACAGTAGCCGTCCTCGCACGACGACGGCGGGCGATGCCCTGCGGCTTCGGCGGACTTGAGCAGGGTCAGCCCGGGGACGTAGGGCACATCCACGCGCGCCCCGTCGAGCTTCATGCTGAACGTGGCCGGCACGTCCGACGCCGCGACGGGAGCGGGCTCTTCGCTGGGGGCGCGCCGGTCGGGATCGGTAGGCGACACGAAGCGCTCGAAGTGCGTCTGGTCGCGCGCGATGCCGGAGGCCTCGAAGCCGGCCTCCACGGTGTCCATGAACGGACCAGGGCCGCACACGTAGAAGTCGGAGCTCTTGCGCTCGGCGATCAGGCCACTGACCTTCTGCGCCGTCATGAAGCCGCCGTCCGAGTCGAGGTGGTGCACTACCTTGGCGCGCCCGGGGAAGCGGCGCTCGAGCAGGTCCAGCTCCTCCTTGAAGATGACCGAGCGGGCGTCGCGGTTGGCGTACACCAAGAGCACGTTGCGTGACGTGGTGAGCAGCGCCGACTTCATCAGCGAGATGACGGGCGTGATGCCGCTGCCACCGCCGAAGAGCGTGAGCGGGCGGCCATCGCCTTCGGGCTTGAGCACGAAGCGCCCCTCCGGGGGCTGCACCTTGATCTTGCTGCCGACCACCAGCTGGTCGTTGAACCAGTTGGAGATGCGCCCGTCGTCCACGCGCTTGACGGTGACCTTGTGCCATGCGTCGGCGTCGGGGGAGCTGGCGAGCGAGTAGCAGCGCCGCAGCTGCATGCCCTCGAACGGCACCTCGAACGTGAGGAATTGGCCCGCCTTGTACCGGAACAGCTCGCGCAGGGACGCGGGGATCTCGAACACGAAGGAGCGGGTGTCGTGTGTCTCTTGCACGATGCCGGACACGAGGAGCTCTTGGAAGTCGGCGGCCATGGTCTCAAAAGTAGAACGTGTTTCAGTTTCGTCAACCCGCCCGGGGAGCGTCCATCAGGGCGTCGGGGGCGCGTGAGACAGCCCCAATTGCACGTATGGGTCCGAGAGGGTAGCCGCGCCGTCCTCGAAGTGCGACGCGAGGAACGACTCGATCAGCTCACGCCCCACGTCGCTCGTCGGCATGTTGTCGTGCGTCGCCTCCGTCGCAGGGTCGTCGTTGTCGATGACGTCGAACTGGAGCAGCCCGACCGTCGCGCCGCCCGGTCCGTTGCCGGTCAGCGGGGGCACCTCCGTCGCGCGTGTCAGCCCGAGCACCGGGCGCACCTCGTCCGCGACGTGTGGGATGTCCAGCGCGCGTGCCAGGGCGTAGTTCGAGGCGTTGGTCACCGTCGAGTCGTCGAGGGTCACGCCGAAGACGTAGTCGGGCACCACCGAGTTCGCGTCGAGCCTCGCGCGCAGCACGTGGCGCGCGTACGCGGCACCGTCGCCTCGATCCAGCACCATCTGCAGCGCCGAGAACGCCTGCGCGATGGAGTCGAGGGACTGTCGGCGCAGCACCAGGTTCACGAGCGGCGTGAACGACGAGTCTTGGTCGTAGACGATGCGCGAGAGCGCCCCGCCCCCCTCCATGTTGACCACCACGCTGAACGCGTCGGTCATGGCCACGAGCTCGGTGGACATGATGCCCCCCAGCGAGACGCCGAAGTAGCCCAGCCGGCTGGTGTCCACGTCGTTCGTACCATCGCCGTCCAGGTCCCCGGCGGTCGTGAGCGCCCGGGTGAGCTGCAGCTTGTCGTAGGTCGACTGCCTCCAGTGGTCACGTAGGCGTCGCGCCTCGAGCGTCGGTGGATTGCCCAGCTCGAGCGCGAAGAAGCGGAAGGTGGCGTCGATGTCCGTCAGCATGACGCCGCCCGTGCTGGGGTGGTCTCCGTGCACCAGCGCGTCGATCGCGACGGTGGCCCAGCCCTGCTCGGCGAAGCCCGGAGCGTAGGCGCCGGCCTGCGTCCGCGACCCGGTCAGGCCGTGTCCGTACACCACGGTGGGGTACGGGCCCGCGACGTTCGCGGGGGGGAGCCAGATGGCCACTGGGAGCGCCCATGTCTTGTCCGGGACCACGTCGTCGACGTCGATGTTCACGGCGCCGTCCTGGTCGCGGTAGTCCTCGACGGTCAGCATCGCGTTGCAGCGACGGTGGGTACCTTGATCGGTGCAGCTCACCTCGGTGAGCGTGGGGGCGAGGGTCTCGATGTGCGCCGCGATGGCGATCGACTCGCGCGTGATGCTCTGGGTCGTGACCACGTGCAGCGCGATCAGGTCGTCGCGGTTCGTGACGGCGCCGAGATCCGTCAGCGCTTCGATCGCGTCGCGCCGGTCGGGCGTGGGGCGACGCACCAGCTGGCGCATGGCCTCTCCCGGCTCGAGGCAGCCCCCGGCCGCGGCGCTCAGGTTGCGGGTAGCGAAGTATGCGACGCGGGTCGACTCGGGCAGCGGCGTCAGCGGCCGCACATAGAGGTAGTTCGTGCTGGTGCGCGTGACGGTGGGCACCAGGTAGGCGGCGCCTTCCTCGGGGAGCACCAAGATCCCGATGCCGTCGGTCGCGTGGACCTGGCCATCGGCCACGGGCAGCAGCGTCGGGTCGAAGGTCCCGGTGAAGCCCAGCCACATCTCCCCCTGGACACCGACGCCGTCCAGATCGATGACCTGTTCACGAAAGAGAGGGCCCAGCGGACCGTAGGGGGTGAGGTCGGCCTCCTCCGGGAACTGCGCCTGGAAGCCGGTGGCCGTGGACTCGTCCTCCACCAGGAAGTCGGACGTGGGGAACGAGCTCATGTCCCCGACGTCGGGTGTCCAGCCGTACACGTTGCAGCCTTCCGGAATGGGTCGGGCGTCGGAGCCGCAACCCGCGAGGGTCATGGCAGCAGAGAGGGAGCAGGCGAGGGCCGTCGCGCGCGCCCGCGGCGTCTGGAGGAAGGCATCCATGCGCGGCAATCTACCAGCTTCTCGCTCCGTGGGGGTTTCACACGCGCGCGCTCTCTGGCAAGAAAGGCCCCATGACGAAGCTGATGCGTGTGGGTCGAACGGTGGTGATGTGTGGCGGGCTCCTGGGCGGTGTGGCCGCGGCGGTGTCCTGTGGTGGCGGCGATTCGTTGGACATCCGCTTTGCGCGCCCAGGCGCCGCGGGTGGGCAGGTGGGCCGCGGGTCCTTCACGCTCGGGGTCGCGACGGCGGCGGCGCAGATCGAGGAGGGCAACAGCACCTCGGATTGGTGGGTGTACACGCAGCCGGTGGACGAAGGCGGTCTCGGCGTCGGCCAGTTCGTGGGTGACGCGGTCCAGGGCTACGCCCGCGCCCTGGACGACGCGGCGCTGGTGGAGGAGATGAACCTCGACGCGTATCGGCTGAGCGTCAACTGGGCGCGCATGGAGCCCACGCGGGACAACTACGACGAGGACGCCTTCGCGCACTACGACGCGGTCATCGATGCGCTCGTCGCGCGCGGGATCAAGCCCATGATCACCGTGCATCACTTCTCGAACCCCATCTGGGTGGACGACCCGCGCGTCGCCGAGTGCCCGGCCGGGGGCCCGAGCGACAGCAACCTGTGCGGCTGGGGACATCCCACGGGAGGGCCGCAGATCGTCGCCGAATTGGCAGAGTTCGCGGGCGAGCTCGCGCGGAGGTACGGGGACAGGGTGGATGAGTGGGTCACCGTCAACGAGCCCGTCAACTACTTGGTCGCCAGCTACATGCTGAATGTCTTCCCGCCGGGTCGAAACCTGCTGTTCAACGGCTTCGACGGGTTCATCGAGGTCGTGCGCAACTTCATGGCAGGGCACGTGGCCGCGTACGACGCCCTGCATGCTCAGGACACCGTCGACGCGGACGGCGATGGGCAAGCCGCGGTCGTCGGCTTCACGCTCAACGTCATCGAGTGGGCCCCCGCGGTCCGCAACCGGGTTTCGGACTTCGAGAGCGCGGTGCGCGCGCGAGACAGCGTCCACTACGTCTACAACCACCTGTTTCCCGAGTCGATCCTGAACGGTACGTTCGACAGCGACTACGACGGAACGCCGGACGAGACGTACGACGAGTGGGCCGGCAAGCTGGACTTCATGGGCGTGCAGTATTACTCGCGGCAAGGCGTGACCGGCTCCCCGGGTCTCATCCCTCGGATCAACGCGACGCCCTGCTTCGGCGACTTCGACTTCGGCGCGTGCGTGGACCCCGTGTTCGACGAGACGCACTGCGTACCGGCGATGGGCTACGAGTACTACGAGCCGGGCATCTACAACCTCCTCACCGAGTACGGGCGCACGTACCCGGACTTGCCGCTGACGGTCACGGAGAGCGGGCTGGCGACCAACGTCGGACGGCGGCGCGCCGAGCACATCGTGCGCTCGCTCGAGCAGATCGAGCTCGCCCGCCGCGAGGGGGTGGACGTGCGCGGCTACTATCACTGGAGCTTGATGGACAACTTCGAGTGGGCGGAGGGCTACGAGCCGAGGTTCGGGCTCTACCGCGTGGACGTGGCGACCTACGCGCGCACCGCGACCGAGGGTGCCGTGCTGCTCGGTGAGATCGCTGGCGCGCGGCGCATCACCGCCGCCCAGCGCGCGGAGTATGGTGGCACGGGGCCCATGACGTCGGAGGGTGATCCGCGTGAGCTCCAGGTGGGGTGCCGCCCCGTCGACTGAGCGACGCCTCACCCCACGGGGGCCCACCGTCGCATGGCGCGCGGGCCGTGCGCGTGGGCCGTCAGGCGCGCCTCCGGGCCGCCCTCTGCAGCCTGGACGTAGTCACTTGCGCAACACCAGGAGGTGGTTGTTCGGCTCTTCCCGGAGGTCCCCGAGCGAGAACAGCATGAGCAGCGGGATGCTGGCCAGCGCGTAGAGGGCCATGAGCGGAAAGAGGACGTAGAACGCGAGGTTGCGTGTGTCCTCCTCCATCGACATGCCCTTGAAGCGCGCGGACTGCAGGAAGAAGTGGAACAGGTGCGAGGCCGTGCTCGACCAGCGACCGCCGAGCGACACCTCCTCCACGACGGCGAGGCCGCTCCGCCGTGCGGACTCCCGCGCCCAGTAGCGGGTGAAGTTGTAGAAGTGGTCCGGCGCGTGGTGCAGGATGGAGGTCTGCGGGATCAGGACGATCAGGTGTCCCCCCGGGCGCAGCACCCGCACGAGCTCCGTGAACATCAGGTTCGGTTCGTAGACGTGCTCCAGCACCTGGATGCTGGTGACGGTGTCGAAGGTGTTTGCGTCGAACGGCAGGGCGCAGCCATCCGCCTGCACCACGCGGTGGCGGTCGTCGAGCGGGGCCATCGGGTGGTTCGGCTCGACCGTGGTCCACGACGAGAACGACACGCGCTGCTTGTCGACGCTGGTGTAGAAGTCCCAACCGCCGACGTCGCACACGTCACCCGCGCAGTAGGTCGCGAGCCGTTCGAAGAGGGCGCGTGATCTCCAGTTGCGGATCGCGACGAGGGACCGCATCACCGCTCCCTTGCGGCCCCACGATTCATTCTGACGTTGATCCACCGTGTCTTCGCTGCGGCTCACAAGGCGCTCCTCTTCGCTCCACCGCGGGATGGGGCGGCTGCTGCTTCGAGGGCGCACCATAGCAAGCGTGCCTAGGTTGACGAGCCCGCGGGGAGAGGCCCCTGCCCCAAACGAAGACGGCCACCCCGAAGGGCGGCCGTCTCGATGGGTTCGTCGCGCGACGCGCGGGCTCAGTTGCCGATGCGCGCCGTCAGACCGGCGAGGATGTTGACCGACAGGGCGCTGTTGCCGGTGCGGGTAAAGAAGATCTCCTCGTTGGCCCACTCGAGGCGCGGCTCCAAGGTCATGATGATGCCGTCGGCCGGCATGTAGCGCAGGGTCGGGGTGACCGTGATGAGGCTCTCGGCGCCAAGGCCCGAGTACGCGCCGTCGCCGCTGCCGCCGTAGAGGTACTCCACGCGACCGCCGAGCGAGAGCTGGTCGGAGAGGGCGACCCCGACGGCCGCGCTCGCGCCGAAGTACAGAGAGTCCTTGATGTCACCGCCGAGCATCGGGTTGAAGCGCAGGTCGGTGTTGAGCACGAGGTTGACGCTGTCCGACAGGCCGATGGTGGCGACCACGTCGAAGAAGTGGCTCCAGTCGTTGTTGGTCGGGTTGTCGGCCGCGTCGCGCCCTTCGGCCTGCGTGGCGTAGCCGATGGCCAGGCCGACGTTGTCGCTGGGGGCCAGGGCGATCTGCGCACCGAAGGCGGGCACCTCGTTCACGTCCATGATGTCCGCGAAGTCGAAGTTGCCGTTGACCACCAGGAACTTGAGGCCGACCGAGTCGCTGAGCGCGTAGTTGACGCGCACACCGGTGTGGTTGAACGGCTGCATCAGGAAGTACAGCGCGCCGCGGCTGTAGTTGACGTTGGCCCACTCATCCGCCACCTCGGCGCCGTAGATGGTGTCGAAGAAGCCGACGTCCACGCTGAGCGACTCGCTGGCGAACCAGGACGCGTACGCCTGCTTCACGTTGCTGATGAGGGGGTAGTTCTGGGCGCCGGCGATGAGGAGCGGAGCGGCCTCACCGAAGCGCAGGTTGATGGTCACGCCGCCGTGCTCGCCAGCGTAGGCGAAGTCACCACCCACGAAGGGCACGCCGAAGCCGTGGTTGCGGGCGTAGCCGCGGTGGGCGGGCTCACCGCCACCGTTGGGCACGCGCTCCACGTCGAACTGGTAGTACGCCGTGGCGAAGGCCTGCCACGTGACGTTGTCCATGATGGACCCTTCTTCTTCCTCCTCCTCTGCCACCTCTTCGGCCACGGGCTCGGGGGGAGGCGGCGGCGCGTAGGAGGTGGCTTCGGGGGCGGGCTCGGCGGCGACCTCCTCGTCGCCCTCCTCGAAGCCGTCCTGCGCGAAGCCGGTGCTCGGCAGGGCCATCGCCATCATGATCAGGCTCAGTCGCGTTGAGAGTTTCTTCACGGTTTTACTCCAGTTCACACACACAAAGGTTCAGAGAGAGTTCACTGTGTTCGGCGGAGCGGGAGCTCACGCCTCTTGGGCCGCGAGGGCCGCGCCGCTGTGAGCCTCGGACGCCGTCGAGACGCCCGTCAGCTCGACGCCGTAGGCGTCCACACCACACTCGGAGCGGTCGAGGCCCTCGAGCTCGTCCTCGGCCGACACGCGGACACCCATGACGGCGCCGAGGGCCTTCCAGAACACCATGCCGACCACGAAGGCGAAGCCGAAGCCCGACAGCGCGCCCAGCGCTTGCACGCCCAGCTGACCGATCTCGCCACCCGCCAGGATGCCCTTGCCGGTGCCGAAGATGCCCACCGCGAGGGTGCCGTAGATGCCGCAGATGCCGTGCACGGCGACCGCGCCGACGGGGTCGTCGATCTTGACCTTGTCGAGGAAGAAGACGCCCTCGACGCAGAGCATGCCGCCGAGCAGGCCGACCACCAGAGCCCAGTGCGGCGCGATGCAGTCGCAACCAGCCGTGATGCCCACGAGGCCACCGAGCGCGCCGTTCAGCGCCATGGAGAGGTCCAGGCCGCCGGTGCGGAACTTGTTCCAGACGAGGGCGCCGATGAAGCCGGCCGAGGCCGCCAGGTTGGTGACGAGGATGATGCTGGCGACGGCGCCGGGGTCGGAGATGGCGACCGTGGAGCCGCCGTTGAAGCCGAACCAGCCGAGCCACAGGATGATGACGCCGAGCGCCGCGAGGGGGAAGCTGTGCGCGGGCATGGGCTTCACGCTGCCGTCCGCTTGGTACTTGCCGAGGCGGGGCCCGATGGCGATGGCGCCCGCGAGCGCCATGCCGGCGCCGACCGCGTGCACGACGGTGCTACCGGCGAAGTCCGCGAAGCCCATGCCGGCGAGCCAGCCGCCGCCCCACACCCAGTGACCCACGACGGGGTACACGAAGGCGGTCGCCAGCACCGTGAACACGAAGAACGTGGTCAGCTTGCCGCGCTCGGCGATGGCGCCGGAGACGATGGTGCAGGCCGTGGCGGCGAACACCAGCTGGAAGAAGACGAAGACGAGGCGGGGCAAGGTGCCGACCATGTCCGGGGCGTCGCCCACGGGCGCGCCGTCCGGGAAGAAGAGCGAGAGGCCGATGAAGGGGTTGCCCTCACCAAACATGAAGCCGTACCCGACGGCCCAGTAGACAATTGATGCAATGGCCACGACGCCGACGTTCTTCATCAGCACCATGACGACGTTCTTGCGACGGGCGAAGCCGCTCTCAACGAGAGCAAAACCAGCGTGCATGAAGAACACCAGCGCCGCTGCGACGATGACCCAAAGTGAGTCGAGCATGATTTGCGTATCCATGATTTCCTTTTCGCGTTCCGGCGAGGTCCGTTCACCTCGACTGTTGGATTGACCATGGCCGCGCAACATTTCCGCTCTGTTTCGTGATCAGCACCGAAACGCAAAATGAGACGCCCTTTTCGCGCCTGGTTTGGGCATTGTTTCGGCGATGTTTCGAGCCGGTGAGGGCGGTGTTGCGCGAGCCTCGAATTGCGCCACGATGGACCGCTCATGACCGTCGAGCGCCCACTCTCTCCCTTCCCGCAGCTGGCCTACGGGACCCCGCGCAAGCTCCCGCGGGCCAAGTCGTTGCCTGGGCGGGTGGTGGTGTTGGACGTCGCTTTTGCGGCAAATGCAGGGGGTGCGAGCTTCGAAGGAGTCACCAAGCCCTTCCTCGACGGGCTCGGCGATCGCCTCGCGATGTGGATCGATCACCACGATCACGAGATGCACGAGCGCTACGCGGACGACCCCCGCTTCGTCTTGCGAACGAAGGCCCAGCACGGGGCCTGTCCCGAGCTGGTGACGCCGGAGCGGGTGGCGTTCGCGGGACCGGTCCAGACCATCTGCTGCCACGTCGACTTCGACGGCCTGTGCAGCGCGGCCAAGTGGATTCGTGGGGGTATCGAGCCTTATGTGGGGGCGGACGCCGACGCGCGGGCGATCGACACTCGCCTGGGGGAGCCCAGTGAACGAGCGGCGCTGATCGACCGCGCGCTGCGAGCGCGGCACCGAGACGACGGGCTGAAGGGTGTGATCGTTCGTTACCTGGCGGGCGGAGCGGGGGACAAGGGGCTGCTGGAGCCCATCCGGGAGGCCGCGAAGACCCTCGATGGCCGAGAGCGGGAGTCGCAGCGGCTGGCTACCCGGTACACCGTCGCGAACAACATTGCATTCTGTGACGCGACCGAGCGCGGCGGACACTACGACAAGACGCTGCTGCTATTGCTCGGCCAAGAATTGGCGCGAGTGTCCGTGGTGCTCGACGAGACGACCGTCACCGCGGCTGCTGCGTTTGACAGCGGGGTGGACTTGGTCGCGCTCCTGGGTCTGACGGGGGGTATGCCCACACGCGTGAGCGTGGAGCGTGCGCGCCTGGACGAGCTGATGACGGCCCTGCGCAACGCCCACTGACGACCGCGGGTCGTCCTGCCCAGCGATCCGGGCTCAGATGCGCGGCCGCACCCAGCCGCCGAAGGCCCGCTCGAGCTCGGCGGCGACCGCCAGCGTGAGGTGATCGTTCCCGTGTGCAGCAGCGACCTGCACGCCGAGCGGGAGACCGCGCGTGTCCAGCCCGAGGGGGACCTGTGTGACCGGCAGCTGCATCACGTTGAGGATGGCTGTGTAGACCCACAAGAAGGGCCACAGCAGCGGGACGTCGTGCTTGGGTGCGACCATGCCGTACGGCGGATAGAGCATGATCGTGTCGTTGGCGAGCGC
The DNA here is from genome assembly GCA_020633055.1 of Sandaracinaceae bacterium. Lineage (NCBI taxonomy): Bacteria > Pseudomonadati > Myxococcota > Polyangiales > Sandaracinaceae > Sandaracinaceae bacterium. The sequence continues at coordinate 498,250 of JACKEJ010000009.1, forward strand.
TTCGTCCAGCTCGGCCCGCAGGCGCCGTCCCTGCTCCACCAGCGCCCGCGTGCGGCCCGGAGCCAGGTCGGTGATGCGCTCGCCGACGGCCAGCACCACGGCCGGGAGCGTGTGGTCGGAGCGACGCAGCGCCAGCTTCGCGAGCTCCGGGAGGCTCGCGAACTCCTTCCCGTCCGCCAACAACGTGGCGAAGGGCGTCCCCTGCGCGTCGTGGAGCATGCTGGACCAGATGTCGAAGGCCTTCCGGAGCCGCGTGAAGCGGCGCTCTTCCACACGACAGCCGCGCGCGCGCAGGTGGTCGGCCACGCGTGCCTGGCTCGCGCGGAGCGCAGGGCTGACGTAGGTGCGCCCATCGTCGGGGACCTGCAGCACGCGCAGGGACGTGATGTCGACCGCGGCGGGGTCCCCGAGCGACAGTGCCTGCGTGTTCGGGTCGCTCTCGTGTGGACCGGCCAGCAGGCGCACCACGAGGCTCAGGTCGCCAGCCGAGCGGGCCAGCGGCCCAGTGCTCAGGAAGCGCCCCGCGTCTCCGTCCCCATCCGGATACTGGCCGCTGTTGGGGATCAGACCTGCGCTGCACTTGTGTCCAAACACGCCGTTGAAGAAGGCCGGCATGCGGATCGACCCGCCCACGTCCGAGCCCAAGCCGAACAGGCTGGCCCCCGAGCCCACGATGGCCCCCTCGCCGCCCGAGCTGCCCCCCACGATGCGGGAGGGATCGTAGGGGTTGTTCGTCCGCCCGTAGACGCGGTTGAAGCTCTCCATCCACATGCAGAGCTCCGACACGTTGGTCACACCGACCGGGATGGCGCCGGCCGCGCGCAGCCGCGCCACGGCGGGTGCGTCCTCGCTCGGGCGGAACCCGACGCGGGCGGGCAGCCCCGAGGTCTGCGGCATCCCCACCAAGGCGAAGCACTCCTTGATGGTGCACGGCACGCCATGCAGCGGCGGCAGGTCCTCGGGGGCGCTCACCCGCGTGCGTTCGTCCGCGGCCTCGGCTTCGGCGCGTGCTTCGTCGAAGCGCGTCGCGACGACGGCGTTGAGGGTGGGGTTCACGCGCTCCACCTCGGCGATGCACGCGTCCACCATGTCGCGCGCGCTCACCCGTCGCTGACGCACATGTTCGGCCACCTCGCGGACGGTGCCGCCGCGCAGCAGCTCGAGGGGGCTCTTCGGGGTCGGGGGGGCGGCCGGTGCTGTCATGGTGTCTCGTGGGGGAAAGCGAAGTCGGACAGCGCGACGCGCCGTCCGTCCGGGTCGCGGAAGTAGAGAGTGTGCGCCGTCTCGGCCTCGACCGTCACGCCCCGCGCCCGTAGGTGGACGCGGGCGCGTGCGAGGTCGCCGTCGCGTGCGGCGAGCGCCATCAGGTCGCGTCCCCGAGGGTCGGGGGCAGGCTCGTCGTCCTGAGCGGCTTCGATCATCAGCACCGCCCCGTCCAGCGCGAGCCACACGCCGTTGCCCGCCTGGGTCGGCCACGGGGCGAGCCCGAGCACATCGCGATAGAACGCGACCAAGCGCGGGACATCCCGCGTCCGGAGGGCGAGGTGGTGCAGGCGCATGCCGTTCCCCAGCGGAAGTAGCACGGACAGGGGCGGGTTGTTATCGTCGAGATGCATGCCGAACGCGTCGCCGCTCCCGCTCAGCTTCTTCGAGCTGCTCCCCAAGACGGACCTGCACGTTCACCTCGACGGGTCGTTGCGCCTCGGGACCATCTTGGACCTGGCCGAACAGGGAGGAGTCGAGCTGCCCTCGCGCGACCCCGAGGCCCTCTCGCGGGCCATGCACCTGGGCGAGAACACGGGCTCGCTCGTGGAGTACCTGAAGGCGTTCGACATCACGCTGAGGGTCATGCAGACCGAGGCCTCTCTCCAGCGAATCGCGTACGAGCTGGCCGAAGACGCGGCCAAGGAGAACGTGCGCTACATGGAGGTGCGCTACTCCCCCATGCTGCACACGCGCGAGGGGTTGGGCCGCGCGGCGGTGGTGGAGGCGGTGCTGGCCGGGCTGCGCCAGGCCCGCCACGACTTCGGCATCCAGAGCCAGGTCATCCTGTGCGGCATCCGCAACATCTCGCCGCACAGCTCGGTCGAGATGGCCGAGCTCGCCGTGGCCTACAAGAACCGGGGTGTGGTCGGCTTCGACCTGGCGGGCGCTGAGAACGACCACCCCGCCAAGCACCACCTCGAGGCCTTCCAGCTGGTGCGCGACAACAACATCAGCGTCACCATCCACGCGGGCGAGGCCTACGGCCCCGCGAGCATCCACCAGGCGCTCCACGACTGTGGGGCGCATCGGATCGGGCATGGCTGTCGACTTCGAGAGGACGGGGATCTCCTGCACTACGTGAACGACCATCGCGTGGCGCTCGAGTGCTGTCCGTCGAGCAACGTCCAGACTGGCGCGGTGCGCGACCTCGCCAGCCACCCGCTCAAGCTCTACTACGATCTCGGCCTGCGCGTGACGGTCAACACGGACAACCGGCTGATCACGGACACCACGGTCTCGCGCGAGCTGCACCTCTGCCACACCCGCATGGGGCTCGACCTGCCGTCCATCAAGCACATCCTGCTCAACGGCTTCAAGGCGTCGTTCCTGCCGTTCCACGAGAAGCAAGAGCTCATGCGAGGCGTGGCCCGTGAGCTGGAGCGCTTCCACGCGGATGGACGTGTCGACCCCGCGCGGCACGCGAGCGATGGCGCCGACAGCGCCGAGCATCGCCGCGACGACCCGCAGCAGCCCGTCGAAGAGCCCTCCCAGGCGTGAGGCTCTTCGACTCGCACTGTCACCTCGACTTCCCCGTGTTCGACGCGGATCGGGCGGCGGTGCTGGCCCGCGCCGCAGCGGCGGGAGTCTACGAGCTGGTCATCCCAGGCTACTCGCCCGCCACGTGGTCGCGCGCCGCCGCCCTCACCTCAGCGACCAACGCAGGCGTGCGCGTACACGTCGCGGTCGGGCTGCACCCCTATGCGCTCGCGGGGCCCGCGCTGCCGGAGGGCGAGCTCACGGGCCAGCTGGTGGCTGCGGCGGAGTGCTTCGGCGCGGTGGCGATCGGCGAGTGCGGTCTCGACGGGCCGCTCTCGAAGCGGACGGCGGGTGGTGTCTCCAGCGCGGTCCAGGAGCGCGTGCTGCGCGAGCACGTGCATGCCGCCGCGCTCACGGGGCTGCCCCTCGTCCTGCACGTCGTGCGCGCCCACGCCGCAGCGCTCGAGCTGCTGCGTCCAGACACGACACGCAGGGAGACCCCTGGACCGCGCGGTGTCGTCCACGCGTTCTCTGGTTCGGTCGACGTCGCGCGCAGCTACGTCCGTCTCGGGTTCATGCTCGCGTTCGGCGGCGCCATCACGCACGCGCGACACCAGCGGGCTCGCGCTGCTGCGGCGTGGGTACCCGACGATGCGCTGCTGCTCGAGTCCGACGCTCCGAGCGGCCGCCTGTCAGGAGGCCCTCCGCGCAATGAACCGAGCGCGCTGCCGCGCGTGCTCGCCGTCCTGGCGGAGCTCCGGGGGCAGTCGCAGGAGCGGGTGGCGGAGATGACCCGCGACAACGCCGCGAGGCTGTTCCGTGTCGGGCCGCTGGCGTGACCCTCTCGCACGTTGGTGATGGGCCTATTGCTGATCGAGGGCGTCCTGGGTAGACTGGAGGTCCGCGATGGCTACGCGGCTCTGGTGGGCTTGGTCGTGCTGGTCGTCCGCAAGGGGGCCGTATGCGAATTTCAGACGTCATGACTCGGGAGCCGCTGATGGTGCACTCCACGTGCAGCGTCGCCGACGCCTTGGGCGCTGCGCGAGAGCGCGGGGTGGAGCACCTGCTCGTGTGTGATCATGGCCGCATCGTCGGCGTGGCGTGCGCGCAGTGTCAGCTCGCGGACGCGCAGCTGGACCGCTACGTCGGGCACTACATGGTGCCGGCCGAGAGCATCGACATGCAGGCGTCGCTCGAGGAAGCCGCCATGCGCATGCTCGCCCTCGACCAAGGCATGTTCCTGGTGGAGAGCGCTGGTAAGCCCGTGGGCGTGGCGACGCGCGGTGACCTGCTGCGCGGCGGGCTGGTGTGCGAAGGCGCTACGCGCGCGCAGTTCTTCTGCGCGGCCTGTGGGGCGCACTCGCACGTACACCTCGACCCACACACCACCGCTGTGGCGTACTGCACGAGCTGCATGGAGCGCGCGGCGCCGCCTGGTCTGATGGACGACGTGGGCGGCGGCGATTGACGGCGAGCCGCCACGTACGCGGTGCCCGTTGCGCCAGCGGCGGGTTGGCCTCGCGCCAACCGCCCGAGGCCAACCCGCCGCCCGCTCGGGTCGCAGAGCCATCGAGGTTCGTGTCGCGATCGAGCCGCCGTCGTGGGCGTGATGTCGAGGGTCGTTCGAAGACACTTGCTGCTCGGCGGGCTTGCTGATGGGGCCGCCGTGCCCTATCTCGCTCCCATCGGCCCGCCATGACTCTCCCTCTCAGCTCCGACACCCTCGCGCTCGCCCCCACGCCCACCGAGGCGCGCGACCCAGTTCTCCCAGAGCACGGTGCGCTCGACGCCGACGCACCCGAGAGCTCCTACCGAACGCAGCGGCGCTTCGACCGCGCCGCGCGCCTGTTCACCGAGCCCGGACTGCATGCCTTGATGGGAGCGCGCGTGCTCGTCGTGGGCTGCGGCGGCGTGGGCTCGTTCGCCGCCGAGGCCCTCGCGCGCAGCGGCGTCGGCGAGCTGGTGCTGATCGACTTCGACAAGGTCTGCATCACCAACAGCAACCGCCAGCTGCACGCCATGAAGGGGACGATCGGTAAGCCCAAGGTGGACGTCATGGCCGCGCGTCTGCGGCTGGTGCACCCGACGGCCGAGGTCGTGGCCGAGCCACGCTTCTACAACGCGGAGAGCGCCGAGCAGCTGCTGGCCGGCCGCGTCGACTTCGTGGTCGACTGCATCGACAACATGACCGCCAAGGCGCACCTCGTGGCGACCTGCCTCGAGCGCGGCATCCCGATCGTGTCGTCCATGGGCGCCGCGGCGCGCCTGGACCCAACGCAGATCCGCACCGGCGACCTGTGCGACACCGAGATCGATCCGTTCGCGCGCGCGTTCCGCAAGCTGCTGCGCAAGCACCACGGCGTGGACGTGCAGCGCGCCCAGCCCATCGGCGTGCACGCCGTCTACAGCGTGGAGGTCCCCCGTGAGCCGGCGCCGCTCGCATACGACGAGGGGCAAGGCTTCGTGTGTGTCTGTCCGGGCGGCAAGAACGGGCTCAACGACTGCGACAAGAAGAACCGCATCGACGGCAGCGCCGCGTTCGTGACCGGGGCCTTTGGTCTCGCGGCGGCCAGCGTCGTCGTGCGCGTCCTGAGCGGCGTCGGATGAGCGCCGCGCCCCCCGACGCGCCGGCTACGGGGTCGCCCGCCGCGGCTCCTGCAGGTCCCCAAGGACCCCTCTTCACGCTCATGCCCCCGGAGGGGCAGGTCACCGCCGACGGATTGCTCGATGGCTTCCTCGCGTACTGCACGCAGCGCGGGGTGTCGCTCTACCCGGCGCAGGAGGAGGCCATCCTGGAGCTCTTCGACGGCAAGAGCGTGATCCTCAACACGCCCACCGGCTCGGGGAAGTCGCTGGTGGCGTTGGCGGCGCACTTCAAGGCCGTCGCCGACGGTGGGCGCTCGTTCTACACGGCGCCCATCAAGGCGCTGGTCAGCGAGAAGTTCTTCGAGCTGTGCGAGGCCTTCGGCGCGGACAACGTCGGCATGATGACTGGCGACGCCAGCATCAACCGCGACGCGCCCCTGATCTGCTGCACGGCCGAGATCCTCGCGAACCTCGCGCTGCGCGAGGGCGGCGCAGCCGACGTGGACATGGTCGTGATCGACGAGTTCCACTTCTACTCGGAGCGCGAGCGGGGCGTGGCCTGGCAGGTGCCGCTGCTCACGCTGCCGCAGGCGCGCTTCCTGCTCATGAGCGCGACCCTCGGCGACACCCAGCGCTTCGAGGAGGGCATCGCGCAGCTCACGGGCGCGCCCGTGGCGCTGGTCAAGACCACGGATCGACCCGTGCCTCTCGACTGGGAGTACGCGGAGAAGCCGTTGCACGAGACACTGCTGGCGCAGCTCGAGGCGGGCAAGACACCCATCTACGTGGTGCACTTCGCGCAGCGAGCGGCGTCCGAGCACGCGCAGGATCTGATGAGCATCGACTTCCTCTCGAAGGAAGAGAAGGCGCAGATCAAGGACGAGCTGAGCGGCTTCCGCTGGGACACGCCGTTCGGCGCCGAGCTGCGGCGCTTCGTGCACCACGGCGTGGGCGTGCATCACGCCGGGATGCTGCCCAAGTACCGGCGCGCCGTGGAGCGTCTAGCGGCCAAGGGGCTGCTCAAGATCATCTGCGGCACCGACACGTTGGGCGTGGGCGTGAACATCCCGCTGCGTACCGTGGTCTTCACCAAGCTCTGTAAGTACGACGGGGACAAGACCAAGATCCTGACCGTGCGCGATTTCCACCAGATCGCGGGGCGCGCGGGTCGCAAGGGCTTCGACACGCAGGGCAGCGTCATCGTGCAGGCCCCGGAGCACGTCATTGCCAACAAGGTCGCGCAGCAGAAGGCGGCGGGCGACCCGAAGAAGCTCAAGAAGTGGAAGCCCAGCAAGCCCCCCGAGCGGGGCTATGCGCACTGGGACGAGCAGACCTTCGAGAAGCTGCGCACCGGCGAGCCCGAGCGGCTGGTGTCGCGCTTCGCCGTCTCGCACGGGATGATGCTGAACGTCTTTACGCGTGAGGATGGCTGCACGGCGATGAAGCGCCTCATCCGCGCCAGCCACGACGCGCCAACCCGGCAGCGCCAGCACGGCCGGCACGCGCTCGCCATTCTGCGTTCGTTGATCAAGGCGGACATCGTGTCGCTGCGGCGGGGGGGGGTGGAGCTCAACGCCGATCTGCAGACGGACTTCTCGCTGAACCAGGCGCTCTCGCTCTACGTGGTGGAGGCCGCCCAGGCGCTCGACCCCGAGCACCCCGACCACGCGCTCGACCTGGTGTCGCTGGTGGAGGCGACCCTCGAGGACCCGGGCGCGGTGCTCTACAAGCAAGTCGACACGCTCAAGGGCCGGGCCGTGGCGGCGCTCAAGGCGCAGGGCGTCGAGTACGACGAGCGCATGGCCGAGCTGGAGAAGATCGAGGCGCCGAAGCCCAACGCGGAGTTCATGCTGGCGACCTTCCGCATGTTCGCGGAGCATCACCCTTGGGTGGGCAGCGACTCGCTGCGGCTCAAGTCCGTGGCGCGCGACATGTTCGAGCAGGGCGAGACGTTCAACGGCTACGTCCGTACCTACGGGCTGGCCCGCGCCGAAGGCGTGTTGCTGCGCTATCTGTCCGATGCCTACAAGGCGCTCGTGCAGACGATCCCAGAGGAGCTCAAGACCAACGAGCTGGACGACATCGTGGAGTGGTTGGGCGTCGTCATCCGCTCCGTGGACGGCAGCCTGCTGTCGGAGTGGGAACGCATGCGGCGGGGCGAGCTGCTGGACGAGGAACACGAAGCGCGCGCCCAGCTGGACGACGAGCGCACGGTCGTGGACGTCACGGCCAATCGCAAGGCCTTCCGGGTGCTCGTCCGCAACGCGACGTTCCGGCTGGTGCGGGCCCTCGCGCAGCGCGACGAGCGCACGTTCGTCGACATGCTCACGGCGACCCCGGGTCAACCCGCGCTACGTGCGGACGACGTGGCGGCGGCGATGGATCCATACTGGGCGGAATACGACGCTCTACGTGTGGACGCGGAGGCCCGCGGCGGCAAGTACTTCGAGCTCGTCGAGGATCGTGAGCAATGGCATGTACGCCAGACGCTGCTCGACCCCGAGGAACACCTGGAGTGGCGGCTGCGCTTGACTGTGGACCTCGCTGCGTCCCGCGAAGAGGGCGGCGTCGCCCTCCGGTGGGATGGCGTGGACCGGCCCGACTGAACGCAACTTGCACACTGTCGCGACGTCGCCGGGAGGCCGACGGAAAAAAGATGGAATTTCGGCCAAGGTTTGGTAAGTGTCGTTACCCTGGTGTAGAAAAATGACGTTGGATGATTTGACGGCGTCCTTGAAAGGGGCTGTACTGTCGTTCAAAGAAGGGGAAACGCACATATGGAACTCAATGCAATGCAATCCAACCAGCTCATCGAGGTGAGCGAGCAGCTCACGCAGCTCGATCCCGTGCGCACGTATCCACAGCGTGCAGGCGACACTCTCGCTGGACTGGTCGGGGCCACTGGCTTCCGCATCGAGCGGGCCGACGGGGAGTCGGTGACGAGCGAGCCCCCCCCGCGGGGTGAACCGTCGCTGTCGCTTCCGCTGCGGAACGGGCGGGAGGTGATCGGCACCTTGCACCTGTTCGGGCACGGTGCCTTCGGTGAGGAAGAGGTCCGGCTCACCCGCTGGGGTGCCCGGATGATCGCGCGCGGCATCGCCTACTGCGCGCGTCTCACCTCCGAGGGTGGACGTCGCTCCGGGGAGGCCGTCGAGGCGACCCTCAAGCGCGCGCCGCTCACCCCTCGGGAGCGTGACGTCGTCTCGCTGTTGGTGGCCGGCTCGAGCACGCGGGACATCGCGTCACGGACGGGGCTGACCGTGTCCACGGTCAACACGTACCTGAAGCGCATCTTCTCGAAGCTCGGCGTGCATTCACGCGTGGAGCTCGTCGCGCGCATGGCGGGCACCGAGGGCCTCGGCTCCTCGGGCGGCGGCGTGGCTGCTTACGACGACGGCGACATCGCCCAAGCTTGACGGCTGGGCCACGGCGTCCCCCCGAGGTCAACGGGGTCGAGCGCCAACGACGGTGAGGACGGCGAGGCCCCGAGGTCAACGGGGTCGGACGCCAACGACGGTGAGGCCCCGAGGTCAACGGGACGTCCACCCAGCCGGCGCCGCCCCGAGGTCAACGGGGCGGACGTCGAAGCCGTGCGACCCCGAGGTCGGGTCGACACGACCTTCCGTGCGGACGCGCAGCACGGTAGCCCTTCCGGGGGATGGCGCGCGGTGTACGCGCGGTCGCCGCAGCGGCCCTCAACCTGCGGCCTGACCGAACAGCGTCGCGAACTCGGCGCTGTCGGCCTCGACGGCGGCACGCACGGCACGCAGCGCATCGCCGTTGACGCGCTGCTTCGTTCCCCGGAACGCCGGCATGTTCAGGTTCGTCAGCTGCTTTGCCGTGGCGAGGGCGCTGGCGCTGACGTCCTCCGGGGCGACCAGCTCGTGGACGTGCCCGGCAGCCAGGGCCGTCTCGGGCGTGAACGGGGCCGAGATGAGCATGGAGCGCTGGAACGCGGGCGCGGTCAGCCGCAGCCGACAGAGCTCGACCGCCGTGCGGGGCATGGTCAGCCCGATGGCGACCTCGTTGGCGACGATCTTGAAGGGGCCTGCGGCACCGACGCGGTGGTCGCCGGCGAGCAGCAGGAAGCAGCCCATCGCGATGGCGTGACCGGTGTTGGCGGTGACCATCGGCTTGGGATAGGCCAGCAGCTTCTCCACCAGCTCGAAGCCTCGGGTCAGCATCGACAGCGCGTCGGGACCCTTGGCGGTGAGCGTGGGCATGTGGAAACCGGCTGAGAACATGCCCGCGCGCCCCTCGAGCAGCAGCACAACGTCGTCCTCGATGGCCTGCCGCAGCGCCGCCTCGAGACCATCCAAGAGCGCCAGCGAGACCGCGTTGGCCTTGCCGTCGTCCATGGTGATGACTCCCACGCCGTCCTCGACGCGGTATTTCACAAGATCGTTCATGCTGACCTCCAGGGTAATGTCAGTCAGTCAAGCACGCGGGAAGGTCACCGTAAAGCGGGTCTCGTCCACCCGGCTCGCGACCTCGATGCGGCCCCCCATGCTGGCCGTGAGATGCTTGACGATGGCCAGACCGAGCCCCGTGCCCCCGATCTCGCGGCTGCGTCCTGCGTCCACGCGGTAGAAGCGCTCGAACACGCGGCTGACGTGCTTGTTGGGGATGCCAGGACCGCTGTTGAGCACGGAAAGGCTCACGTGGCTGTCACTGACCTCTCCGCGCAACCAGACGCGCCCTCCTTGGGGCGTGTACTTGATGGCGTTGTCGACGAGGTTGATGAGCACCTGGTCCACTCCGCGGGGGTTCGCGGTCGCATCGGGGAGCTCCCCGAGCTCCTCCGTGGAGACCGTGATGGCCTTTGACTCGGCCATGCCCGAGAGCCCCTCCACGACCTCGAGCGCCGCCGCCGACAGCGACACCGGCTGGAGGGCGATCTCCGAGCGCTCGGACTCGGCACGGCTGAGCGAGACCATGTCGTCGACGAGAGCCTCGAGCCGCCCGGCGTGCCGCAGGATCACGTCCAAGAAGCGCGAAGCCATCTTGGGATCCTTGGCTGCGCCCCCAGCGAGCGTCTCGGCGTAGCCGCGGATGGCGGTCACGGGCGTGCGCAGCTCGTGGCTGGCGTTGGCGATGAAGTCGCGCCTCAGACGGTCGGCGGCGACGTGCTTGGTGACGTCGTGGATCACGCCGATGGCCCCTGAGCCCTGCTCCAAGCGGGCGACCTGCGCGACGAAGTGGCGCAGCGACTCGCCCACGGTGTAGTCGAACGCCACCTCGCGCACCGCGTCGCTGTTCTCGCTGGTGATGGCGTCCATCACGGCGTCGTGCAGGTCCGCGTCACGAATGACCTCGATGATCGTGCGCCCGAGCGGTTCGATCTCCACGAGGTCGTCGAGGGCGTCGTTGGTGAGGTCGATCATGCCCTGCTCATCCGTCACGAACACGGCCTCCGCCATGGAGTCGAGCATGGTGGTCAGGCGGTCCTCCTGGGCGCGCAGCGTGGCCTGGCGGTCGTGCAGCTGCTCGGCCAGGCGGTCGAGCGCGCGGCCGATGTCGCCCAGCTCGTCGCGGCGCGTGCTGCGCGTGCGCATGCGCAGGTTGCCGGCCGCCAGCGCGTCCGCGACCTTGGTCAGGTCCCGGGCAGGCTCGATCAGCGCGCGGGTGAGGCCCCAGATCAAGAGCAGGCCCACCAGGATGGCGGAGAGGCTGCCGACCAGCAGCAACGTGCGCACGCTGGCGTGCACTAGGTGGCGCAGCCGCTGGATGTCGTGGACCTCGACGCGTCGTCCGTCCTCCAGGGTCCGCGTGAGGATGATGCGCGTCTCGCCATCGGGTCCCAGGGCCGTGCGCAGCTGCTCTCCGGGGCGCGCTTCGGGCTGCCTGGGGAGCTCGCGGATGCGCGACCCGTGCTCGGCGCCCACGCGCTCGGCGATGGCCTCGAGCGACCCCTCGGGCGCGCGGGACGCCTCGACGTAGGCGTCCAGGGCCTGCGCCAGAGCGGCGCGCTGCCCCGCCAGCGCCTCGCCGTCGACGATGCTGTCCTCCAGCACCCAGACGAGGATGACGAGCAGCGCCATGGCGGTGAAGGTGGCGAGGATGACGCTACGCCTCAGACCGCTCGGCGCCTTCATCCAGCACTCACCCGTCGCTGCGCGTCATGCGATAGCCCACGCCCCGCACGGTCTCGATGTACTTGGAGCCCGCCCCGAGCTTCTCGCGCAGGCGCTTGACATGGGTGTCCACCGTGCGGGTCTCGACGCCGGTCGTGTAGTTCCAGACGCGCTCGAGCAGGGCGTCGCGGGACTGCACCCGGCCCATGCGGGTGGCGAGGTCGAGCAGGAGCTTGAACTCGAGCGCCGTCAGCGCGATCTCCTCGCCCTGGACCTGCACCGAGTGGCGCGGCACGTCGATCAGCAGGCTGCCCACCTCGATCGCCTCTGTGCCCTCGTCGTCGGTCTCGGTCCGCGCGGCGCGCCGCAGGATGGCGTCGACCCGCAGCACCAGCTCACGCGGGGAGAACGGCTTGACCACGTAGTCGTCGGCGCCCACTTCGAAGCCCACGACGCGGTCGACCTCTTCGCCCTTGGCGGTGAGCATCAGCACGGGGACGCTGCGGGTGGACTCCTGGCGTCGCAGCCGGCGGCAGACCTCGGTGCCCGACAGGTCGGGCAGCATCAGGTCGAGCAGGATCAGGTCGGGGCGCCGACGTTGCGCCTCGCTGAGCGCCGAGGTCCCGTTCCCCACGACCACCACGTCGTGTCCGGCGTCGCGCAGATGGAACGCGACGAGGTCGGCGAGGTCCGGCTCGTCGTCCACGACGAGGATGCGTGCGCTTGGTGCGAGTTCGTTGCTCATGGCGCGTAAAATGGGCCGCGATGGTGACAGGAGAGTGACATGCGCGTGGCGTTCTGCCATCAGTGTGACGCACGACGTGCCCGACCTGCAGCCCATGCTGCGGTCCCCGCCATGCCGGGCACCAAGGCGAGGGCGTAGAGGCCCAACACCGTGATCATGCGCGGCAGCGCCACCCCCCGGTCGATGAGCATCCCGCTCACCCCCGGACCGACCGCCGTCGACACGACCATCAGCGCCGTCACAGCCGAACGTATCGCGCCGAGATGGGTGGTCCCGTAGAGCTCCGGCCAGAGGGTGCCGGAGATGGCGGCGCCCATGCCGAAGGACGCTCCGACGCAGACCATGAACACCGGGATGACCTCGGGGGCGTCGATGGAACCCAGCGCGAGGACCGCCAGCGCCAGGCAGGCGTTGGTGGCGGGCACCAGCCAGACGGCGCCGACGCGGTCGATCAGAAGGCCCGCGAGCAACGTGCTCGCCATCGCAGCGACGGCGAGCAGCGGGGTCCCCGCGGCGAAGTGACCGAGGGGCCAGCCCCTCACTTCGGTGAGGTGCACCTGATGGAAGAAGATCGTGGTGCCGATCACCGGCCCCGCCAACACGCCCAGCGTCAACGCGTAGAACATGGGGTCGCGCAGCACCTCGGCCCGCGTCCATCCGCGCGAGAGTGACGCGTGGCAGAGCGCGACGGCAGGGGGGACGCGCGGCGTGTCCAGCAGCCAGCGGACGACCGGGAGCACCAAGAGCGCGGACGCGAGGGAGGCGAGCCACCACGTGTTGCGCCACCCCACAGCCGCGCTCAGCGCGACGAACGAGAACGGCAGCAGGCCCTCGCCGACCTGGATGCCGAGCGCCGCGGTGGATGCGGCGCGGCCGCGCTCGACCGTGAACCAACGCCCGACCGCGGTCATGGCGGTGTGTCCCAGCAGCCCCTGGCCCGTCAGACGCAGCCCCAGCAGCGCGACGAAGAGGACGAAGACGTTGCGTGCGGAGGCCAGCAGCGCCATCGACGCCGAGAGGCCCAGCAGGACCGCGGTCGCGTAGCGCGACAGTGGCACGTCGTCGATGCGCTTCCCCGCATGTGGCAGCGCGAGCGCGCTCGTCAGCGTCGCGCCCGCGTAGAGCCAGCCGAACTCCCCGTGGTCTAGCGTGAGCGCCGCGCGTAGCTCGCCGCTGGAGAGCGAGATGAAGAACGTCTGCCCAAAGCTCGAGGCCAGCATGCAGAGGAACGCGCCGGCCAACCAGCGCGCGTTCTCGACGTAGAAGCGCATCACGCCTGCGGCTGCTCGCGCTCCTCGTCGATGGCCCCGCCCGGGTCCGTGAACCACCGCGCGAACGGTCCACCGATGCGCGAGCCGATGCGGGCCAGGTCGTCGAACGCGTAGTACAGGCAAGGGATCAAGACCAGCGTGAGGATGGTGGCGAACGACAGGCCCCAGCAGATGGCGTTCGCCATGGGCGAGAGCAGGGGCGACGCTGCGCCGCTCATCGCGAGCGGGAACAGACCCGCCACCGTGGTGATGGTGGTCAGGAAGATGGGCCGCAGGCGCAGCATCGCCGCGGTCACCACCGCCTCGTGCAGGGGCAGGCCGTCGCGCCGGCGTTCGTTGATGAAGTCCACCAGCACCAACGAGTCGTTCACGACGATGCCCGCGAGCCCGACCACCCCGATGAGCGAGATCATGCCGATGGGAGAGTTGGTGGCGAAGAAGCCGACGGTCACACCGATGAACGAGAGGGGGATGGCCGCCATGACGATCAAGGGCTGCCCGAAGCTGCGGAAGATCGTGGCGAGGATCGTGTAGATGAGCAGGATCGCGACGACGAACGACTTCATGAGCGAGTCGAGGCTCTCCGAAGTCTCCTCGTACTGACCGCCGTACTCGATCTGAACGTCCGGGTTTGCCGCCATCAGCGGCGCGAGGCGCGCTTGCAGCTGACGATTCACCTCCTGCGAGGTGGTCGCCGCCTCGTCGATCTGGGCGTATGTGGCCACCATGCGTTGCTGATCGTGGCGCTGGATGAGCTGGGGGCCGCGGGCTTCACGCACGTCCGCGAGCTCACGTAGGGCGACTAGCGCACCCGTAGGCGTGGGCACCTCGAGCCCCTCGAGGCGCGACGGGTCCTGGCGCACCGACTCCGCGATGCGCACGTAGATCTTCACTTCGTCCCGGCCCTCACGCGCGGTCGCGACGGACGTGGTGCCGAACGCCCGCGCGAGCCAGCCTGTGACCATGGGCGCCGTGAGCATGTGCAAGGCGGCCCGCTCCTCGTCGACGACCACCTGCAGCTCGGGGCGGCCCAGCTCCCAGTTGTCCTGCATGGTGGTGATGCCGTGGACCTGCTGCAGCTCACCTTGTACTGCGTCGTTGAGCTCCACCAGCTGGTCGAGGTCTTCGCCGAAGACGCGCACGGCGACCGGCGCGCCGCGCGGAGGCCCTGGCCGGTGTTCGACGATCTCCATGTTCGACGGACCCACGAGGTCGTCGAACAAGCGGTTGGCACGCGACAACAGCTCACGTCCTGCTTGGGGGCCGGTGCGCTGCTCGGCGGGCTTCATGTAGGCCGTCACCATGCCGACGTTGTCCCCGTTGACCACGCCCATGGCGTTGCGCGTGATGCCCCTCACCGCCACGGTAGCCTCGATGTCGGGGCTGTTCATCGCCAGCAGACGTCGCTCCACCTCGTGCACGACGGCGTCGGTCTGCTCGCGTGTCGCCGAGGTGGGCAGCTCCAGGCGCACGTCGAACATGTCGACGTCTCCATCGGTGAAGAGCACCACGTCCTTGGTCTTGGCGGCCAGCACGACGAGCCCGACGGTCAGCGCATAGGACGCCAGGATGACTGGCCAGCGGAAACGCAGCGCGCCTTCGAGCCCAGCGCGGTATAGCGTGTTCGTCCGCCGCCCCAGGCGCTCCCAGCGAGTCTCGGGGCGGGTCGCCGCCGCTTCGTCTTCGGCCTTGCGCTTGAGGGGGATGCGCGCGAAGTCGGCCATGTGGCTGGGCAAGACCAGCATGGCCTCCACCAGCGACGCGAGCAGCGAGACGATCACGACCTTGGGGATGATCGAGAAGAATTCGCCCAACACGCCGGTCATCAGCAGCAGCGGCAGGAACGCGGCGCACGTCGTTGCGGTGGACGCGACGACAGGCCAGAAGACCTCCATCGTGCCGCGCACCGCCGCCTCACGGCGCGGCATGCCCTCCTCCATGTGTCGGTAGATGTTCTCGATGATGATGATGGCGTCGTCCACGACCACGCCCAGGCACAGGATCAGCGCCAACAGGGAGATGACGTTGATGGTGATGCCCATCAGCTGCATGCCGATCACCGCGCCTGCGAGCGCGACCGGCACGCCCAGCGCGGCCATGGTGGCGTTGCGTCCGCCCACGAAGAACCACAGCAGCCCGATCACCAGCAGCAAGCCGGTGGCGGCGTTGCCATAGAGGGTGTCGAGCGAGCGCGCCACCTCGGGCGCCGCGTCGCCGAAGATCTGGATGGAGACGCCCGTGGGGAGGGACGGAGTGACCTCGGCGATCCACGCGCGCACGTCGCGGCTGATGGCGAGGCTGTCCGACACGGCATCTTTGCGCAGCATCAGGACGGTGGCGGGCTCGCCGTTCACGCGCCCGCTGATGCGTGGGTCCGCAAAGCCCTCGATCACGTCGGCCAGGTCACCCACGTGGACGGCGCCGCCCAGGGGGTCCGGGCGCACCACCACGTTGGCGATGTCGTCGGCGCGCACGACGCGGGTCATGCCGCGCACCAGGCGCGTGTCCGTCGGACTCTCGATCGTCCCCGCCGGGATGTTGAAGGCGCGCGTCTCGAGCGCGTCGGCCACCGCGGTGATGGGCACCCCGAGCGCGGACGTGCGATCGGGGTCCACCTCCACGCGCACCTCGCGCTCGCGCACGCCGAACTCGCCGACCTCGGCGATGCCGTCGATCTCGCGCAGGTCCCGCACCAGGTCGAGGGCCACCTCGCGCAGCACGCGCTCGGGCACCGCGCCACGGATGGCCAACGCGAGCGTGGGCACGGTGACCTTGAACTCGCGGATGAGCGGCTCCTCCGCGATGTCAGGCAGCACCACGCGGCTGGTCTGGTTGCTGACCTCGATCACCGCGCGCCCGACGTCTTCGACCGAAGGCTCGAACTGGATGAAGATGGAAGAGAGACCTTCGCGCGAGGTGCTGAACATCTGCTCGATGTTGTCGACGTCACCCGCGGCGGACTCGAGCGGGACCGTCACCAGCTGCTCCACCTCCTCGGCCGACGCACCTGGAACGAGCGTGATGATCTGGCACCAGCCGGTGGGCACGGCGGGGATGGACTCGCGCGTCATGTCGCGCAGCACCATGTAGCCCAGCACGAGGCTGAAGATGGCGACCAAGTTGACCAGCACCGGCTGGCGGACCGAGAAGCTCGGGATGCTCACGGGGCGCCGGGCTCCACGTCGCCCTCGTGTGGGCTGCGCGCCGTGGTGCTCTGGGCGCTCGCTTGCTCCGCGGGCACCACGTTGACCGCCCCGTCGGGGACCACACGCTCGAGGCCCGCCACGATGACCTGGTCTCCCGCGGTCACCCCGGACTCCAACACCGCTTGACCCCGCGCGCGCGCCGCGACGACCACAGGGCGCCGCTGAGCCGTTCCGTCGCTCACGACGTAGACGTGATCTCGCCCGAAGCGCTCGAACACCGCCCCGGCTGGGACCGCTAGCGCGGGCACCGCAGGACCCGTGGTGACGTCCACGCGCGCCATCAGCCCGGGGCGCAGGCGCCCTTCGGGGTCGAGCACCTCGACGTCCACCGGCAAGCGACGCGTGCGCGAGTCGATCACCTCGGACGTGCGCAGGACGCGCCCCTGGAACACCTCGCCCCCGCGCGCGAACACGGTCACGCGGGCCTCCGCGCCGGGCTGGACATCGAGCGCTTCACGGGGGTCCAGCAGCACGCGGGCTTCCAAGTGCTCCGTGTCTACCAGCATGAGCATGGGCGCGCCCGGGGCGACGAACTCGCCCTCCTCGACCACGCGCTCGACGATGGTGCCCGCGAAAGGAGCGCGAAGCACGGCTTCGGTCAGCCCGCGCCGCGTGAGCCGGTGCTGGGCCTGGGCCTGGGCAACGGCCGCCTCCGCCAGCCGCACGGCGTCACGAGCGCGGTCGAGCTGTTGCGCGGCCAGCCCGCCCTGCGCAGCCAGGCGCTCGGCCAAGTCACGCTCGCGGGTCATCTGCGCCAGGTTGGCCTCCGCCTGCTCGATGCCTGCGTTCGCGGCGCTCACCGCGGCGGCCGTGCGCCCTGTGTCCAGGCGCACCAGGACGTCGCCTGGAGCGACGCGCTGCCCGCGCTCCGCCGTGACGGCGATCACGCGCCCCGGCGCCTCGGCGCGCAACGTCGCGGTGCGTTGGCCGCGGATCTCGGCGGTGCCCGCCGTAGTGGGGGTCTCGAGGACGCTCTCGACGGCGCGCACATGCACTGGAGGAGGCGGTGGGGTCTCGGCCTCGGGCACCTCGGGCTCGCAGCCCGCCGCCCACAGCACGCACAGCAGCGCGCAGCCTCTTTGGGTCATGCGCGTGCGGTGGGTGGTCAAGGGTGCGACGGGGGGGCGAGAAGCACACATGGTGGTGAAGCCTGCGACCGGAGGAAGACTAATGCAACAATCGCCGAGTGCACGCCGCAGCGGGCGCCGATTGATTGACCGTGGAGGACACGTAGCACGCCGCGTGGCCCGGACGACAGGTGCTGCGAGTGCTAGGAGTCGGGTCATGGACCACGACGACATCTCCCGCGCCATGAGCGTCGCCGCCGCCGCGGCGACCGCGGTGAGCCCCTACCTGCTCGAGGGCTTTCGTGCCGCGACCGAGGTGCAGCTGAAGGGTCCCATCGATTTGGTCACCGCGTACGACGTGGGCGCCGAGGCTCGGCTGCGCGAAGCCCTGAGCGCTGCGCTCCCTTACCGCATCGTCGGCGAGGAGAGCGGGACCAGCGGGGACCCCGGCTCGGGCGCCGTGTGGTACGTGGACCCCATCGACGGAACCACGAACTTCGCCCATGGCCACCCGTTCTTCTGCGTCAGCATCGGGCTCTACGACGACGACGGCGTGTCGCTGGCGGGCGTGATCCACGCACCGGCGCTGGGCGTGACGTGGGTGGGGGGGCGCGGTCATGGGGTGAGCCGCAATGGGATCGCCGTGGGCGTCTCTGCGCGCGCGACGCTGAACGAGGCGCTGTGTGCCACGGGCTTCCCCTACGACCGGCGCGAGGCCGACGACGACAACCTGCGCGAGTTCGGCGCCGTGCTGAAGCGAGTGCGGGGCATCCGGCGGTGCGGCTCGGCCGCGCTCGACCTCGCGTTGGTGGCGGACGGCACCTACGACGCGTACTGGGAGCAGGGCCTGGCCGTGTGGGACATGGCCGCGGGGGCGGCGCTGGTGGAGGCGGCGGGGGGCAGGCTGAGCGACTACGACGGCGGGCCAGCGGACGTACGCCAGGGGCGGGTGGTCGCGAGCAACGGGCGCGTCCACGACGCGCTGGTGGCCGTGCTGATGGAGGCGCGCAGCGGACGATGAGGAGCGGAGGCGCGGCGCGGCGGAGTGCGGCGTCCGCTGGGCCCGTCCGAGACAGCGGCGCGTGCGCGTCGCCTTCTCCATCGTCTTCGCCTACGCTCTCGGGGTGAACGCGCCCCAGCCTCCGTCAGCCCCTCTTGGTCCAGGTCCGAGCGCCCCCGACGGTGCGGGGATTCCTCAGCGTCCGCCGCCTGGCTCGGGTGGGGTGGCCAACAACAAGGTCATGCTCGGTGTGCTCGCCGGCTGTGGCTGCCTGATGCTGCTGGTCATCGTCGGGGTGATGGTGGGGATGGTGTACGTGAGCCGCCGCAACACGGCCTCCCAGTCGGCCGCACCGACCACACCGCCCCTGGTCTCCCCTGCCGCGACCACGCCCGCAGCGTCCGGCACACCCCCTGCGACGGCGGCCGCGACGAGCGCGGGCGACGTCGAGCGCGCGGCCACGGACTATCTCCTCGCGCTCGGCCAGAGCGTGTTGACCGCGGCGCGCGGCGAGTACGGTGACCCGCGCTTCGGGGCGCCTCACGCGAGCGCGGTTCCCAGCGTCGCGGCGCTCGGCGCGAGCCCCACGGTGCGCATGGTCGTGGTGGCGCTCGGCGCGAGCGCGGGCCGCACGCAGCACGTTCGCACAGTGATGGTTGCCTTCCCGGACGGACGCCTGCGCGCCGCCGAGGCCAAGCTGGGTACACGTCCCAGCGGCGGACGCTTCGACGCGGCCGCGGCCCCCGAGCTGTTCGCTCTGGTGGGGCACCTCAGCGACGGGCTGTTGCAGCAAGGACGCTGCCCGACGTTGCTGAGCCTGCCCGAGCTCGCGGGCCTGCCGCAGCCGCTCATTGCGGACCTGACGCGCGAGCTCGGTGAGTCGCGCATCGAGTGCCAGGGGCTGCGTTCGTGGCCCGGCTTCCACGAGGCGTGGGAGGCGCACAGTGACGAGCTGATCGTGATCGCCGATGGAGGTGCGGGGCCCGTCGTGATCGAGGCGCAGCTGCGCGCGCAGCGGGGCGTGCTGACCCCCTCGCGCATCCGCGAGCGGCGCGACCGCTGACGACGCGTTCTCGGGGGCGTGCCCGCGTCGTGGACTCGCGGATGAGACCATTCGTCGCCACTTTTTTGACCCCTCCGATCCGTGTCGCCGATGGTACCGGCGATGTCGATGGAGCGAACCGAGCTAAGAGGCGCGCTACTTTCCGGGATGTACCGGGTTGGCAGCTGCATTGGGGTGGGCGGCACGGGCATCGTCTTCGAGGCTGTGCGCGAGCGCGACGGGGCCATGCTGGTGGTGAAGACCCTGCGCCCGAAATTCGCGCACAACGCGGATCTCATTGCGCGACTCAAGCGAGAAGCGGAGGTCGCTCAGACGGTCTTTCATCCGGGTATCGTCCCGGTTTTGGACCACGGTCTCTTGTCGGATGGCTCGCCGTTCCTCGTGTTGAAGCGGCTCTACGGCGAGAGCCTGTCGCGCCTGCAGCGGCGCCTCGGTCCCCTTCCGGTGAGCGAGACGGCGGTCATCGCCATGCGCGTCGCGTCCATCCTGCACGCCGTGCATCAGGCCGGCTACGTGCACCGGGACATCAAGCCCGAGCACATCGTGCTCGACCGCAGCCGCTACGGTGAGCTGGAGGTCGCGCTGCTGGACTTCGGGGTGTGCGCCTCGGCCACGGCTCCGCGTGAAGAGCGCGAGCGTGAGCGCGGGCGCGTGTACGGCACGCCCACCTACGTCTCCCCCGAGCAGGCGTGCGGCAACCCCGACGTGAACGCGGGCGCCGACCTCTTCGGGCTGGGCGTGACGTTGTTCGAGCTGCTGAGTGGGGAGGTCCCCTTCCGCGCCTCGGACGTGACGCAGCTGCTGCGCCGCATCATCAAGGAGGACGCGCCGCGTGTCTCCCTGCGGGCGCATCACGCCGGGGGTGCGATGGACGAGGTGGTCGCCAAGCTGCTGCAGCGCGACCCGCGCGCCCGCTTCCCCAGCGCGCGCGCGCTCGCCCGGGCGCTCACACCGCTGGTGATCGATCGTATCGCCGCCGAGCGTAGGCTCGCGAACGCGCTGCAGGTCGGCGTGGGCACGCAGGAGGGCAAGATCACCCTCCAAGAGTCGGTCGCGGCCTGACGTCGAGCGGCCCCGTGGACGCGGGAATCGCGTGTGCCACGTCACCCCGGTGAGGACGCGGCGGTCGCGTGTCGTCACGCCAGCGCGGTGAGGAAGCGCTCCGCGAAAGCGGGGTCGCTGCGGTCAGGCGGCGGTGGTGAGGAAGCGCTCGAACATCGCGTAGCCCTCCACCATCAGGCGCCACGAGGTGGACTCGTTCTTCTGGTGCGCCTCGGCCGAGTTGCCCGGGCCGAAGTTCACGCCCGGCACGCCGATGGCGTCGAAGCGCGCCACGTCGGTCCACGCCTGCTTGGTCTTCACGGCCGCAACGCCGCATGTGCCCAAGTGCTTCACCAACGCGTTGGTGGCGTGCGGGCGACCGCTGGGAGACAGGTCGGTCGGCGTGACCTCACAGCGGTCGGCGACCAGCTCGCGCAGCTCGCGCACGGCGTCCTCGGGGGTGCGGCCCGGCGCGAAGCGGAAGTTCACGTTCACGGTGAGCTCGTCGGGCACCACGTTGCGCCCGCGCCCGCCGCTCATCAGCGTGGGCGTGATGACCTCGCGAAACCCGTGCCCGTCGATGTCCACCACGCGCGGCTCGCGCGCGCCCAGCTCCGCCAACACCGGAGCGGCTTTGTAGAACGCGTTTTCGCCCTGCCAGGGGCGCGCGCTGTGGGCCGTCCGCCCGCGGAACGTCAAGGTCGCGTGCACCGAGCCCAGGCAGCCCAGCTGCACTTCGTTGTCGCTCGGCTCGAGGCAGATGGCGAGGTCGAGGGCGTGCAGCTCGGTGTACGTCTCGAGGATGGGTCCGAGGCGGTTGTCCGCGAACGGCCCCTCCTCGCGCTCGTAGAAGATCAGCGTCAGCTCGTAGGGCAGCGTGTCGAGCGGCAGCCGCTCGACGGCCTCGAGCATGATGGCCAGCCCCGACTTCATGTCGGCCGAACCACAGCCGTAGATGCGGTCGCCCTCCACGCGCGGCGGACCCTCGTGCACGGTGTCGACGGTGTCCAGGTGCCCCACCAACGCCACCTTCGGGCAGCCGGGCCGGGTGTTGGCGCGCACGATCAGGCTGTGATGGAAGCGCGTGACGGCCTCGCGCGGGAGCGTCTTCAGCAACCGGGCCTCGACGTGATCGCAGAGGGCCTCTTCGTTGCCGATCACGCTCTCGATGCGGCAGAGGTCGAGCAGGGTGTCTCGCAGGGCGGTGTCGAGGGACATGGCCGGGCACCGTAGCAGCGCAGGCGCCCGCGCGCAGGGGGCTCCGCCGAGCTTGCCAAGGAGCGCCAGGTGTGACACACCCTCGGCTCGTTAATGAAAATGACTTCCATGTTCACTTTCAGTTCAGCCGACCCCTGGAGCCCGCGCGCATGACCCGCACCCACCTCTCGGCCCTCGCGGCCCTCGTCTCCGTCTCCACTGCTGCCACCCTCGCCCAGCCTGGCTGCAGCGATGGCGGAGGCTCGTTCGTCTGGCCGGAAGAGACCCCCGACGCCGTCGCGACCTACGCCCAGATCGTCGAGGCCACCTACGCGGACACGGTCGCCGAGGCGCAGCTGCTCGACACCGCGCTCACCGCGTTCGTGGCGGCGCCCACGCCGCTGACCCTCGAGGCCGCGCGTGAGGCCTGGCTGGCCAGCCGCGAGCCCTACCTGCAGAGCGAGGTCTTCCGCTTCTACGACGGCCCCATCGACAACGCCGAGGATGGCCCCGAGGGGCTCATCAACGCGTGGCCACTGGACGAGAACTACATCGACTACGTCGAGGGAGACCCCACGGCGGGCATCATCAACGGCACCGAGACCATCGACGCGCCGACGCTCACCAGCCTCAACGAAGAGGGCGGCGAGAAGAACATCGCCACCGGGTACCACGCCATCGAGTTCCTCCTGTGGGGCCAGGACCAGAGCACCACGGGGCCCGGCGACCGCTCGTCCGACGACTACCTGGTCGGCAGTGCGGCCACCAACCAGGCGCGCCGCGCGCAGTACCTGACTGTCGTCGGAGACCTGCTGGTGCTGCACCTGAGGCAGGTCCGTGACGCGTGGGCGCCCACGGCCTCGTACCGCGTCGCGTTCGAGGGTGACCCCGAGGGCTCCTTCGCCAACATCCTGACCGGGATGATCATCCTCTCGGGCTTCGAGACCGGCGGCGAGCGCCTCCAGCCGGCCATCGACAGCGGCGACCAAGAGGACGAGCACTCGTGCTTCTCGGACAACACGCACCGCGACATGGTGCAGGACGTGCGCGGCGTCTCGAACGTCTGGCACGGCCGGTACACGCGCGTGAACGGCACGACCGTCAGTGGCACGGGCGTGCGCGACATCGTCGCGGCAGTGGACGCGGAGCTCGCCGCCGAGCTCGACACGCGCATCGCCATGAGCCTCAGCCTGGCCGAGGCCCTGATGCCGCCCTTCGACCAGGAGATCGTGCCTGGCGCGCCCGGCAACGCCCGCGTGGTGGCGCTCATCCAGAGCTTGCGGGAGCAGGAGCGCCTGCTATCCGAGGTCTTCGAGACGTTCCAGTTGAGCGTGCCCGTTCCGGAGTGAGCCCCATGACCCGCCTGTCCGAGTTGCCGCGACGCCTCCGCTTCGCGTGCGTGTTGCTGCTGCTCACCGCGTGCGGCGACGACGGCGGGCGGCTCGACCCTAGCGAGTGGTACCCGGGTGGTGCCACCACCAACACGCTGCTGCTCGGCCCCAACGCGTTCTCGTTGCCTGCGCGCAACCTGACGGCCGAGCACGACCAAGCGTTCTTCAGCGGCAACAGCTTCTTCAACCAGGCGTGGGTCGAGGCGCCTGCCAGCACCACGGCGCGCGACGGCCTCGGCCCGCTCTTCAACGCGCGCTCGTGCTCGGGCTGTCACTTCCGCGACGGCAAGGCCGAGCCCCCTGTGGACGGACAAGGGCCGTTCGTGGGGCTCTTGCTGCGCCTCTCGGTCGATGGGCCAGACGGCACGCGGGTGCCCGATCCGGTGTACGGCGGACAGCTCCAGGACCAGGCGCTCCCGGGCGTGCCCGTGGAGGCGCTCGCGTCCATCACGTTCGAGACGGTGAGCGGCACGTACGCCGACGGCACGGGCTACACCCTCGAGAGGCCCATCTACCAGGTGGGCCCGGGCGGATACGGCGCATTCGGCGCGGGGCTGCGTGTGTCGCCGCGCATCGCGCCGCACATGATCGGCCTCGGGCTGCTGGAGGCGCTGCCAGTCGCGCGCCTCGAGGAGCTGGAGGACCCCGACGACCTCGACGGGGACGGCATCTCGGGTCGCGTGCAGTGGCTGGCGACGGCGACGGGCATGCAGCCGGGGCGCTTCGGCTGGAAGGGCGATGCGCCCACCGTGGAGCGTCAGGTCGCGGGCGCGTTCGCGGGCGACATGGGGCTCACCACGCGCGTGGTCACGAGCGACGACTGCACGGTCGGTGAGCCCGAGTGCGTCTCCGCCGCGAACGGCGGCGAGCCCGAGGTGAGCGACCTGGTGTTCGACCAAGTGGTGCTCTACTCGCGCACCCTGGCCGTGCCCGCACGTCGCGCGGCGGACGACCCGACGGTGCGCTTCGGTCAGCGCTTGTTCGCGCGCCTCGGTTGCGACGGCTGCCACGTGCCCTCGCACACCACGGGCATGGGCGCGCTGCCGGAGCTCTCGGACCAGCGCATCTGGCCGTACACCGACCTGCTCCTGCACGACATGGGGGACGCGCTGGCGGACGACGTGCCCGTCGCGCTCGCCTCGGGTCGCGAGTGGAAGACCCCGCCGCTGTGGGGGCTCGGGCTGGTGCGCGGTGTCGGCGGTCACACGCGCTTCCTGCACGACGGCCGCGCGCGGTCGCTGGAAGAGGCCATCCTGTGGCATGGCGGCGAGGCCGAGGCGGCGCGCGAGGCGTTCACGCAGCTGGCAGCGGACGAGCGCGACGCGCTGATCGCCTTCATCGAGGACCTATGAGTCACACACGCGACAAAGGCGTCCCCCGCCTCCGGGCGGTGTCCCTCGTCACGCTCGTCGCCGCGCTCGCGCTGTGGGCGGGGTCGTGCGGTGACACCTCAGCGCCCGATCGCCGCCCCGAGGTCATCACGGCCCTCGCGCGTGACGTCGCCGTGGGGAGCTACACCGAGCTCGAGGTACGCTCGGGGACGCTGCTCAGCGAGGTCGAGGCCCTCTGCGCAGACCCTTCCGACGACACGCTGCAGGCGGCGCGCACCGCCTGGTGGGACGCGCGCACGCCCTGGAAGGAAGCCGAGGTGGTGAAATTCGGGCCCGTGGTCGAGTTCCCCGAGCGCTTCGGGCCCAAGCTGGACTCGTGGCCCGCGAGCCTCACGGCCATCACCGAGCTGCTCACCAGTGACGAGGGCCTGACGCTGGCCGACTTCGCGCTCAAGGGGGCGTACAAGCGGGGCCTGCCCGTGGTGGAGTACCTGCTCTACGCGCAGGGGGACGACACGCTCACGTGGCTCGCGGCCGACGCGCGGCGCTGCGAGGTGCTGGTGGGCGTGACAGCGGACGTGCAGGCCAACGCGGGTGCGCTGCGCGACGCGTGGCTGCAGCTGTGGCAGGCCCGCCTGAGCGACCCCACGACGGACAGCGCGGACATGTGGGACACGGTTCAGGACGTGCTGGACGAGTGGGTCAACCGCATGGCGTTCACCGTCGAGAACATCCGCTCCATGAAGCTGGGTGTCCCCGTGGGGGACACGTCGGGCGGGGTGCCCATGCCCGAGAACCTCGAGTCTCGCTACAGCGGGCGCTCGCTGCGTGACGCGCGGGACGCGCTCGCGGGGGTCGCGCGCGCCTGGCACGGTGGGGACGAGACCCAACCGGGCGTCGCGGCGCTGCTGGAGCGCAAGCCCGCCTTGGTGGAGCGCGTGTCCCAGCTCTTCGTCGCGGCCGACGCGGCGCTCGCTTCCGTGCCAGAGCCGCTCGAGCCCTCGCTGACGGACGACCGCGCGAGCATCGCAGCGGCCCAAGAGGCCCTGCGGTTGCTGCAGGTGGCGCTCCAGACCGACGTGGCGCAGGCGCTGGGCGTGACCGTCACGTTCAACGACAACGACGGGGACTGACCGCCCATGGGCTTGCGTGCCGTCCTGGGTGCGCCCGTCCCTGCGGCCAGCCTGCGTGCGTTTCGTGTGCTCTTCGGGCTGCTCGCGGCGTTGGCCGCCGTGCGCTTCGTGGCGCTCGGGTGGGTGCACGAGCTGCTCGTGGCGCCCCGCTTCCACTTCGCGTTCGTCGAGGGGGTCTCTCCCGCGCCCGAGGCCGTGCTCTACGCGGTCTTCGCGGTGCAGGCAGCGGCCGGGTTGGCAGTGGCCCTGGGCGTCTGGTCGCGCCCAGCGCTCGCCGTGTGGCTCGTGTCGTTCGGCTACGTCGAGCTGCTCGACAAGGCGCTGTACCTCAACCACTACGTGCTCTTCTCGCTGCTCGGCCTGTGGCTGTTCGTCGCGCCCGTGCACGGACCCCGCTCAGATCGCCCCTCCCACGTGCCGGCCTGGGCGCTCTACCTGCTGCGCGCGCAGGTGGCCACGGTCTACCTGTGGGCCGGGCTCGCCAAGCTCAACGCCGACTGGCTGCTGGCCGCGCAACCCCTCCGCACCTGGCTCGGCGCGCGGGCCGACGTGCCTGTGTTGGGCCCGCTGCTGGCCAGCTCCATCACGGCCTACGGCATGAGCTGGGCGGGCGCGCTGTACGACCTGCTCATCCCCGCGCTGCTGCTGTGGCGGCGCACGCGCGGGGTGGGGCTGCTGCTCGTCGCGGGCTTTCACGTGGCCGTTGGGCTGCTGTTTCCCATTGGCGTGTTCCCCTTGATCATGATGGCCAGCGCGACGCTCTTCCTGGATCCCGAGTGGCCGACGCAGGTCCGAAGCCGGCTGCGTGGGCCGGACCAGCGTCCCGAGCCGCCCACCCCACGTGGGCTCGGCCGAGGCGCGACCGTGCTCTGGTGTGCAACCGTCGGGACCATGGTGCTGTTCCCCGCGCGCTTTCTGCTCTACGGGGACCACCCCAGCTGGACCGACGTGAACTGGACCGAGCGGGGCTACCGCTTCGCCTGGCGCGTGCTCCTCAACGAGAAGACGGGCCTGGTGGACTTTCGCGTGGTGGAGCGCGGGAGCGGGCGCGTCTGGCGCGTCATGCCCAGCCACGAGCTGAGCGAGCTCCAGCACGCGCAGCTGCGCACCCAGCCGGACCTCATGCGCGACTACGCGTTGCACCTCCAGGACCTGCATCGACGCGAGGGGCGCGACGTGGCCGTCTACGCCGACGCGTGGGTCAGCCTCAACGGGCGGCCGTCCCAGCGGATCCTGCGCGACGACCTGGACCTGACCCTGCCGCTCTCGGAGCTCGACAGGCGGGGCTTCATCCTCCCGCTCGTCGAGCCGGCGCGCTGACGTTGGTCACGGTCGCGCGCACGGCTCCGAACGCGTCTCCGAGGTGACCCGCAGAGATGGTTACGCGCCTTCGGGGAGGAACTGCGTCTTGTGGAGGAAGCGCGCGATCTGCCGCAGGTACTCGCCGCGGTCCATGTGCAGGATGTGGCTGCCCGGGAACCAGTGGATGCGGCAGCGGTCCCAGTGGTCCCACAGCAGCCGGCTATGCTTGGGGGGCGCGAGGCGGTCCCCCACGCCCCCGACGATCATGAGCCGGTCACGGGGGATGGCAGGCTGATAGGTCAGCGGGCAGCTCACGGCGACCATCTTGCGCGCCTCGGTCAGCGGCCGCCCCACCACCTTGAGCGCCGTGCGGATGGCGAGGCCAATGGGCTGCCACTCGAGCACGAGGTCCGCCAGGCTGACCACGGGCACGTTGGGGATCGCGAACGAGAGCCGTGGTTCGGCCGTCGCCAGCAGCGACGTGGTGAAGCCTCCCAGGCTCAGCCCCGTGACGCCCACCTTGGGCGCGCCGCGCTTCTCCATCAGCCAGTCGATCAGCACGCGCAGGTCCATGACCGACTGCGCGGCGGCCTCGTTGATGCGCGAGGTGCCACCCGCGAAATAGCCGTGCCCCGAGAAGGGCGAGTGCTCGGTCTGGCGCGGCCCGTGGAAGGGCAGGGTGAAGAGCACCACGTCGCAGCCCATGCGGTAGAACCAGGGCAGCGCGAAGAACCACTCGTTGATGAGGTAGAAGTCCGCGGTGAAGCCGTGGATGGCGATGATGGTCGGCCGTGGCCCATTGTGGTGGCGCCAGTAGCGCGCGTAGGCCACGCGGTTGGCCTCGTGCTTCAGGTAGCTCTTGTGGAGCCGCGGGTTGACCGGCATGAAGGGGCTGTCGAACTGGACCACCTCGGTCGTGCCGTCGTCCGGCGAGAAGCGCGGGAACCAGTCGGCCTGCGACGTCCGCACCCGGATGTTCTTCGGCGGAGCCTTGAAGAAGCGCGTGGCGTCCCCGCTCTCCGCGATGGGGCCGTAGAAGTCGAGGTCCTTCACCGCGCGGCGCAGCTCGAGGGGGTGATACCCGATCGGGACGGCGAGCCCGCTGATGAGGGACGCGCCAGCGGTGCGTAGGCCCACGTCGAACGCGGCGGAGGCGCCCACCTGGAGCTTGTCTCGGAACTGGAGGTGAAAGGGCTCCGGCTGACGAGCGAAGTCCTTGTCGAGGGCCTCCCACCAGGGGACTCCGTCCACCAAGAGCGGCTTCTCCTCGGCGTAGGAGTCGTGGGCGATGCGCGAGACGACCGAAGGGTCCATGTCGGCAGCGTAGCGCAGCGGACACGTTCATGTCCTCTAGTCGACACGGAGTGCCACGAGCCCGACCACGGCAGAGCAGAAAACGCGCGGGTTTGGTTCTTCGCGCTCTCGGCACAGCGCGTGCGTTGAGCGCGCACATGACTCCACACGGCACGTCCTCCCTGCACGCCTCCTCGTCTCGCTACCGTCACGTGGCATCGACCGTGCGGGCGGGCGTGGTCGCATCGGCCTTGGTGCTCGCCACCGCGGCCAACGTCCGTGGCGCGAGCGAGGTGGGGGAGCGGCCCGCTGCCGAAGCGCCGCCACCCGCGTCCACGACGCCGACGTTCGGGGGTGGACGCACCGTGCGCGGCCACCTGCGGCAGCGCGTGCTGCACTTCACCTTCGACGACGGGCCCCGCCCCGAGACGACCGGCCCCCTCCTGGACCACCTCGACGCGGCGGGCGTGCGCGGAACCTTCTTCGTGGTGGCGCGTCAGCTCGGTGGCCGTGGGGCCCGCCGTGATCGCAACGTCGCCATGGTGCGTGAGACGATGCGCCGCGGTCACACTGTGGGCTTCCACGGACTGGACCACAGCGCGTTCAGCCGGCTCGACGCCGCACAGCTCGAGCGCCAGTTCATCGTGGGGGAGGAGGTGTTCCAGCGCACCCTGGGGCGTCGCCCGTTCTTGGTGCGTCCCCCCTACGGACGCCACGACGACGCCAGCGACCGCTTGGTGACGCGGCGCGGCTACACCCAGGTGATGTGGGGCATCACCGCGGCGGACACCACACAGAACACGACACGCGGGGTGGTGGACGCCTTCGCCGCGGCCATCGCGCGGCGCGAAGGGCACGCACGCGTGCGCGGCGGCGTGGTGCTGCTGCACGACACGCACAGCTGGGTGGTGAACGCCTTCCCGCAGCTGGTGGCGACCGTCAACGCGCGCAACTGCGCCCTGCTGGCGCGGGGGCCGAGCGAAGAGCTGTGGGACATCGCCCCGGACCTCACCCCGTTCTTCGAGGCGCGGCGCCCGGGAGACAGCGCCCAGCGCGAGAGCCAGCAGGACGGCTACCCCGCCGCCGTGTACGCAGCGCGCCAGACCGTGCTGCGTGCAGAGACGGCGCGGCGCTGTGCGGCACCTCGCGGAGCGCTCGCCAGGCAGGCTCCGTGACCCGCGCGCCGAGCTTCAGAACGCGTAGGCCGCGCCTGCCAGCGCAGCGCCTTGGCGGAACGACGCCGACTGGTCGCTGAAGCGCGAGGCGCGCAGCCCAGCCTCCACGAACACGCCCAGGTGGTCGCTGACCGCCAGGTGCAGACCGGCCAGCGCGCCGAACACGACACCGAAGGCCGCGTCGCTGGCGGCTGCGGCTGGCGGTCGTAGCACCCCCATGCCGAAAGGAAGGCTGACGTAGACGCTCGCTTCGTGGCGGGCCAGCTCGAACGGTGCCCGAAGCTTCACGAACAACCCGAAGCCGAGGAGCCCCGTTCGCGTGACGAAGTCTTCCTCGGGCGCGTCGCGCAGGATCAACACACTCATCCGCGTGTAGTCGAAGAAGCCGCCGATCGCGACGTAGCGGCTGGTCGAAAGCTCGAGGCGCGCGCCCATCACGAACGCGGGTGCGAGCGACGCCTCGACGGCGGGCGTCTCGAGCGCGACCTCCTCGCGTCCGCTGAAGGCCACCCCACCGAACAACGAGACGCTCAGGTCGAGCCCCTGGCCCGGACGTCGGCCTGGCGTCGAGCCCGACGCGTTGACGAACGGCTGTGTCTCTGGATAGGGCGTGGGCTGCGCGCTCGTGAGCGATGGCGTGGCAAGCGCGACGACGAACGCGAGCCACGCCGAGCCTGGTCGTCTCGCAGCAGGCGCGCTCGGCGCCACACCGACCCTTCGGAACCACCATCCCCTCATCTCGCTCACCCCTCCGCAGCGGCGCGCCGCTGCTCGAGCTCGTCCCAACGGGCCATCAGCTGCTCCACCTTGGCGCTGGCGGCTTGCTGCTTCTCCGTGATGGTGCGCACCTCGTTCGGTCGCTCTGCGTAGAGGCTCGGGTCGGCCAGCTGCGCGTCCAGGGCGGCCAGCGCCTGCTCGGCGGCGTCGACGGCCTCCAGCATCCCGTCGAGCTCGCGCCGCTCCTTCTGGCTGAGCTTGGCGGGCCGGTCGTTCTTGGCGTCGCGTCCAGCGTCCACCCCCGCGCCGTCCTTCGGCGCGCTCGCGTCCATTGGCGCGTTCTTGCTGGCGGCCTTCCCGAGCGCCTTCTCGGCGGCCTCGCGTTCGGCCTGCGCCGCTGCCGACAGGGTCCGGTACAGCTCGTAGTTGCCGGCGTAGGCCACCAGCCGGCCGTCGCCCTCGAACGCGAGGATGTGGGTGGCGACGCGGTCGAGGAAGTAACGGTCGTGGCTGACCACGATGGCCGTCGCGTCGCTCTCGATCAGCATCTGCTCCAGCGAGCTCAGCGTGGCGACGTCGAGGTCGTTGGTGGGCTCGTCGAGCAGCAGCACGTTGGACGGCTTGAGCAGCAGCTTGGCGAGCGCGACGCGCGCCCGCTCGCCGCCGGACAGCGCGACCACCTTCTGGCGCATGCGATCCGGCGCGAACAGGAAGCGCGCGAGGTACGTACGCACGTCGATGCGCTCGCCGCGGAACGTCACCTTGTCGTCGTGTCCGGCCACGTTGACCATCAGGTCGGCCGTGTCGTCGAGGCCGCTACGCCCCTGGTCGAAGTAGCCGAGCTCGGTGTTCTTGCCGATGATGACCTCGCCCCGGTCGGGCGTGAGCTCTCCCACCAGGAGTCGGAGCAGCGTGGACTTGCCCGCGCCGTTGGGCCCCACCACGCCGAGCCGCATGCCGCTGGTGAGCATGAAGGTCAGGTCGCGGATGAGCGGCCGGTCTCCGAGCGTGACGCTCACGTCGCGCAGGTCGACGATGGTCTTGCCGAGGCGCGTGGTCTCGAGCGTGAAGCCCGCCGTGCGCTGCTGCGTGGGCGCCGCCTGATCGCGCGCGGCCTCGGCGCGGTCCACGCGTGACTGGCTCTTGGTGGTGCGCGCCTTGGGGCTGCGCCGCAACCACTCGAGCTCGGTGCGCAGGAAGTTCTGGCGGTTGCGTTCGGCCCGCGCCTCGTGCGCCTGCCGCTCGGCTTTGGCCATCAGGTACTCCTCCCACGCGCCGTCGTAGGAGTGCACCTGGCCGCCCTCCACCTCGAGGGTGCGCGTGACGTCCCGGTCCAGCACGTAGCGGTCGTGGGTGATGAGCACCAGCGCGCCGCCGTAGCTCTCGGAGAGGTAGCGCTCCAGCCACTCGATGGTGTCGACGTCGAGGTGGTTGGTGGGCTCGTCGAGGAT
Source organism: Sandaracinaceae bacterium (assembly GCA_020633055.1). Lineage (NCBI taxonomy): Bacteria > Pseudomonadati > Myxococcota > Polyangiales > Sandaracinaceae > Sandaracinaceae bacterium. The sequence continues at coordinate 530,035 of JACKEJ010000009.1, forward strand.
GGCCAGGCTGGGCTGTGAGACCAGCAGCCGCGCCAGCGCCACGCGTCGCCGCTCGCCGCCGCTCATGCGTCCGACCGGCGCGTCGGGCTCGAGCACCTTCAGGTGCCCCAGCATCGCGTCGACGAGGTGACCGCGGTCCCACCCGCCCAAGCGCTCCACCTCGGCGCCAGCCTTGGCCTGCGCTTCGAGCAGCGCGTCGAAGTCTGCATCGGGGTGCCCGAGCGCCTCACTGGCGGCGGCGTGCGCCTCGAACGCGGCGGACCATTCCCGCAGCCCGTCGCGCACCACCTCGCGTGCCGTGCGCTCCGCGGGCAGCTCCGGCTCCTGCGCCAGGTACTCGATGGTCGCGTCACGACGGCGGATCACCTCACCCGCGTCCGCGCTCTCGATGCCCGCCAGGATCTTGCAGAGCGTGCTCTTCCCCGACCCGTTGATGCCCACCACACCGACGCGCTCTCCGGCGTGGACGCTGAGGTCGACGTTGTCGAGCAGGACGCGAGGGCCGTAGGCCTTGGACAGGCCGGTGGCGACGAGGATCGGCATAGGCCGCGCCATACCACGCCGAGACCGGCTATGCTCGGGCACCGCCGATGTCCCCTGCCGCTTCGCTCCCTCATCCAGGCCTGCGCTCCTCGTGCGACCCGCGCCCCAACCTCGAGCTGGTGTTCACGCACGGGCTCGGGCAGGACGAGGCGCTCGACCGCTTCGTGGGCGGCCTGACCGACATGAGCGGGCCCTGCGCCGACACGCTCGAGGAGGTGCGTGCTGCGCCCGAGGGCGTGGACCTGGTGCTGCACCCCGCGGCCCTGCCCGTCGAGATTCGCAGCCTGCCCGGCATGCTGCGCGCCTCCGCGTTCACGCTGTCGCTCGGGCCCGGATATCACGCGCACGTGGCCGACGCGTTGGTCGCGGCCGCCGAGCAGGCCGGGCTGCGCGCCGCCCACGACGTGATCGATGCGTACCTGGCCTCGGGCGACCTCGCGGTGGTCGAAGAGGCGTGTGAGGCACACTGGCGCGCGAGCCTGACGCCCGCCTTCGGAGACGACGGCGAGCCGGCGGCCACGGCGCGTCACGTCTGCGTGGACGGTCTCCGGCTGCAACACCATGCGCCCTACCTGCTGCCGAGCGGGCCGTGGTCACCCGCGACCGACGCGGGCGAGTCCCCGACTGACGTGCTCGTACCTCGTGACCACGCGCTGTGGTGGGAGGCTGGGCTCCACGATCGCATGCGGGTGCGGCGCGCGGCCTACTCGTTGCGTTACCTGATCCCACCGCGCGCTCCGCTGGACGAGCTCGAGCTGGGGCGCATCGAGTCCTTGTGCGACGACCTGGACGCGCTCACCAAGAGCTCCCCCGAGGACCCCGAACTGACGGCGCTGCGACCCGCGTGGCGCGCGCTGTTGGACGCGCTCGACGGGTTACGCGAGCGACCGAGACACCTGGACGCGGTCATCCCCGACGACGCGCTGTGCTTACGGCGAGGCCCGCTTTGGCTGCGGGCACGGCGCGGGGCGTGGTTGCGACTCCCCAGCGACATGAGCGTGGCCTGGCGCGGCAACGGCACCTTCTGGGCGGCCGACGCCGAGGTGCAGCTGTGGCTCGAGGTGCACCCCGTGGAACTCGATCCGGGCGCTTCCGTGCCCACTGCCGCGGAGGTGCTGGAGGCCGTGGGGGACTGGGGCAGCGACACGTCCCGCGAGGCGGACCGCTTCCTCGAGTGGGAGACGCAGGAAGACGCGGAGGCGCTGCACGCCGCGGTCGCGCTCGGGGCGCAGGTGGGGCTGTTGACGATCCAGCCGCAGGCGGGAGACCGGGGCCGCGCGGAGGAGCTGGCGAGGGCGCTGCGGTCGGGACCACGCTGAGGGCGAAGGCGGGACACGGGACGCGGGAACCGGGAACCGGAAACCGGGACGCGGGAACCGGGACACGGGACTCGGGACACTGTGACACCGGGACATATGACCGGGACACCCGGCGCGTGACACCGCCCACCCACCAACCCGTTGACGTACGCGCCCCGGTCCGTAGGGTGACGCGACCATGACCGACGCCACGACCCCGCGGCAGCCGAGCGCGCTCGAGCTGCGTATCCAAGAGGACCTCAAGCAAGCCATGCGCGACAAGAACGACGTCGCGCGCGACACGCTCCGCATGCTCAAGGCCGAGCTGCTGCGCGAGCAGGTGAAGGTCGACGACCCCAACGACGCGCAGACCAGCGTGGACGAGATGGCCATCCTCCTGCGCGCCGTGAAGACCCGTCGCGAGTCGGCCACCGAGTACGAGCGCGGCGGGCGTGCGGAGCTGGCGGCCAAGGAGCTGGCCGAGGTCGAGGTGCTGAGCGTCTACCTGCCCAAGCCCATGGACGACGACGAGGCGCGCGAGGCGTTGCGCGCTCTCTCCGCCGAGCTGGGGCTCACCGAGAAGAAGCAGATGAGCCAGCTGATGAAGGCCGCGCTCGAGCGGCATCGGGGAACGCTGGACGGCAAGCAGGCGTCGCGCCTGCTCGCGCAGATCCTCAGCTGACCCCGTGGGCGCCGCGCCTCGTCGACGCAGCGCACCGAGCTCAGGTGCCCTGACGTGCAAGGACGAAGTAGCCCATCACGGTCTGCTCGTCCTTGTACGCCTTGCCGATGCACACGTGGCGCGACACGCGGCGCAGGTAGTCGCGGCAGCGGTGGAACACGAAGCGCTGCAGCCCGACTGAGTTGGGCACGATCTCGGGCCAGCCCGTGGGGACCTCGCCCGCGGGGCACATGAAGTAGTCCACCACGATGTGTCCGCGTGGGTCCTTGCCGGTCTCGCGCGCCACGAAGTAGCCGGGCCCGATGACGTCACGCAGGATGCCTTCGTTGTACCCGAAGACCGAACCGTCGAGGCCGCGTGTACACGGCTTTTGGAACTTTCGGAACGCGGGCTGGTTGTTCATGCCCTCGTGGATGATCGGGTGCAGCGTGCCGCCTTCGGGGGCCAGGTGGTCCAGCGTGATGACGGGGTCGGCGAGGTCGAACAGCTTCTTCTGGTCACCGCGTGACAGGGCCATGGTCTGCGCGGTGCGTTCGTCCTGGGAGAGCGCGTCGAGGTGCTTGCCGATGCGATCCAGCGAGGCTCCGCTCTGGAGCAGGTCGGTGAAGGTGGTCATGACGGGGGCCATGAGACGCTGTTTCCCTGCGGCCTGCAAGTGTGAACGTGCTACAAACCGCGCGAGAATTCCATGCACGGATTACGCTGCTCGCCCGAGATCCCCGGTTTCACGCGCCTGCTCGACGAGTGGGTCGTGGGGCTGACGCGCTACCACGACGATGCCGCGGGTGTGTTCGCGGACGACGCCCTGTTCGAGCGCAGCTTCGCGGAGGCGGCGACGCGCGTGCGCGCCTTTGCGTGGGGCGCCGGCGAGGTGCAGCCCACGGAGGTGGTCGACCAGCGCGCATCGTTCGAGCTGCAGGGCTACGACTACAGCGTGGCTGTGCATCGGCTGGAGGTGAGCTCCGCCGAGCAGCTGGCCGCGCAGGCCGAGGCCTCGATGTGCGCCGCCGCCGAGGCCGCCCCTGCCGTCGATGAACACCTCCGCGTGGGCGTGGTGCTGGTGAGCGTGCGCGCCCCCGAGCAGGCCGACGAAGCGGCCCGGCTGGCGCTGGCGCACCGCTACCGCGACGAGACGCGACAGCTGGGCAGCACGGGCGCGGCCTGGAGCTTCCCCAGCGCGGATGAGGGGCCTGCGTACGCGTACTGCGGCGACGGCATGCTGGGCGGCATCCTGCTGGCGCGACGCCTCCCCGGCTGAGGCGCGATGAGCGAGGACAAGCCACGACGCGCTCGACAGGCACGCGGTGAGGAGACGCGGCGGGAGGTGCTCGCGGCGACCTTGCGCGTGCTGGCGCGCGACGGGACGCGCGGCGTGACGCATCGGGCGGTGGCCGCCGAGGCCGGCACCTCGGTTCGCGCCACGACCTACCACTTCGCGTCGCGTGAGGAGCTGCTGCGCGAGGCGCTGCGGCACTATGCCGACACCGCGGGCTCCCGCATCGAGCGGCTCGCGACGCCCATCGCGCTCGACACCGACATGACGCGCGCCGCGGCGGGGCTGCTGGCGGACGTGGTGCTCTCTGACCTCACCGACGACCGGGCGGGCCTCATCGCCGAGTACGAGTTCGTGTTGCACGTCGGGCGGCAGCCGGACCTCGAGCCCTGCTACGCCGCCTGGCAGGAGCGCCTCACGAGCGTGATGCTGGCCTACGCGCGGTTGGCCGGTTCGCCGAGCCCCGAGGTCGACGTGCAGCTCGTGCTCGCGACGCTCCGTGGGCTCGAGATCGCGGCCCTCGCGGCGCCCTCTGCGGAACCCGATCGCGAGGCGCTCACCGTGCTGTTCACGCGCCTCCTCACAGGCCTCGGCTTTTGAGGGTCATCTCAGCGAGCGGACAGCTTCCAGGCGCGGCGGTCGCACCCAGCCACCGAACGCTCGCTCGAGCTCCATCGCCACGCTCATCGTGAGGTGGTCCCGACCGTGCGCGGCGACGACCTGCAGACCCAGCGGTAGGCCCTTCGTGTCCAGCCCGAGCGGCACCTGCGTGACGGGGAGCTGCATCACGTTGAGCACGGCGGTGTAGACCCACAGGAACGGCCACATGAGCGGGACGTCGTGACGCGGCGCCGTGGTCGCGTAGGGTGGGTAGAGCAAGACGGTGTCGTCCGTCAGCAGCGTGTCCAGCTCGGCGCGCAACGCGTGCCCCTCGGCCACCATCTTGGCCGTGCGCGCCGGCATCAGGTCCGTCAGCCCCTCGAGCACCGCGAGCACGACGGCCGGGAGCGTGTGCGGCGAGCGCCCGGTGGCGAGGCGCACGAGCTCGGGCAGCGTCCGCCACTCCTCGCCATTGGCGAGCAACGTCGAGAAGGGCGTGCCCTGGGCGTCGTGCAGCATGCTCGACCAGACCTCGAGGGCGTTCTTCAGGCGCGGTAGGCGGCGCTCCTCGACGCGGCAACCGATTTCGCGGAGGTGGCGCGCCGCGGCGGCCTGACGCGCACGGAGCTCGCGGCTCACGGGGGTGCGCCCATCGTCGGGGATGGTGATGACGCGCAGGGAGCTCACGTCGACGGCGTGCGCGTCCCCGAGCGGCAGGTCCTTGCTCTGCGGGTCGAGTGGATCGGCCCCCGCGAGGATGCGCACGAGCAGCGGCAGGTCCTCGGCGCGGCGTGCGATGGGCCCCGTCGAAAGGTACGCGCCTGCGTCGCCGTCGCCCGTGGGGAACTGTCCCGCGTTCGAGATGAGCCCGGCGCTGCACTTGTGGCCGAACACGCCGTTGAAGAAGGCGGGCATGCGGATCGACCCGCCCACGTCGGAGCCCAGGCCGAAGGGGCTCGCGCCGGCGCCCACGATGGCGCCCTCGCCGCCCGAGCTGCCGCCCACGATGCGGCGCAGGTCGTATGGGTTGTGGGTGCGGCCGTAGACCTTGTTGAAGCTCTCCATCCACATGCAGAGCTCGGAGACGTTCGTGACGCCCATGGGGATGGCGCCTGCCGCGCGCAGGCGCGCGACCGCGGTGGCGTCGTGGTCGGGGCGGAAGCCGACGCGGGCCGGGAGGCCGCTCGTCTGGGGCATCCCGGTGAGCGCGAAGCACTCCTTGATGGTGCAAGGGAAGCCGTGCAGCGGCGGGAGGTCAGCCACCCCTTCGCGCGCGAGCCGCTCGTCGGCCGCGTCGGCTTCGCGTCGCGCCTCTTCGAAGCGCGACACGACGACCGCGTTCAGCTCCGGGTTCACGCGCGCGACTTCGTCGAGGTGCGCGTCCACGACGACCCTCGAGGTGACCCGCCGCGCGCGGATCCACGCGGCCAGCTGGGAAGCGCTCGCGCTGCGTAGCGCGGCGGGGGAGATGTCGATGGCGCGGAGCGTGGATGGGGACGTGGGGAGGGGCATGGCGTGTCTCGTGGGTGGTGGCCCGGCGCGACGCCGAGCGGAGCAGGGACCGATGTGGCTCGGCGGACTCGTCGGGGCGCTCGCATGCGCGGGCATCCTCGGGAGCCCAGGCGTCAGAGCTTGCCGGCCAGGTGGAGCACGCGGTCGAGCAGGCCCGTCGCGTTGGCGTTGACGGCGCGCGTGGCGCGGCTGGTGGCGTCCACGAAGATCATGGGGTCGCGCGTGTCCAACGCGCGGAGCGTCGCCGCGACCACCTCTTCGGCGGAGAAGAGACGCGACAGCTTGTACACGGGCGGAACGCGCTCGAGGTCGCGCACCATGGGCGTGTCTCCTGGTGGGGGGCAGAGGATTCGCACGTCGATCGGGCGGTCGCGCAGCTCGACGCGCAGCGCCTCGCCGAAGCCGACCACGGCGAACTTGCTCGCGCAGTAGCCCGCGAGCTGCGGAAAGCCGCGCAGGCCCGCGACGCTCGCGACGAGCAGCAGCGTGGCCGACCCCTTGCCATCGCGCGTCGCCGCTTCCTCCAGGTGAGGGAGCAGCGCCTGCGTCACGTGCACGCTGCCGAGGTAGTTCACCTCCATCATCAGCCGATAGTCCGCCGGGAGCACCTGCTCGGCGTCGCCCACCCGCAGCACGCCGGCCGAGTTGATCACGTGTGCGATGGGTCCCACCGCGTCACGCGTGCGCTGGGCGGCGCGCGTCAGGCTCACGGGATCCCGCACGTCCGTCACCTCCGTGTGGGCTACCTGGAGCGCACGCCGCGTGCTCGCGAGCGCGTCCTCGCTCTGGTCCCACAGCGCGACCGTCTCCCCGCGCTCCATCAGGCGCCGCGCGAACTCCAGGCCGAAGCCGCTCGCGCCCCCCGTGATCACCCACGCGCCCTTGGCCCTCACGCGACCTCCACCAGGCTCAGGACCTCCTGCGCGACGCGGTCACCCGACTCGAGCGCGCCCTCCATGAACCCCGTCGAGTCCAGCGCCGTCTCCGTGCCCGCCCAGTGGATGCGGCCGACCGGGGCGCGCAGCGCCGGCCCGAACGCGGACAACGTGCCCGGCGGGAACGTCGCGATGGGCGCGCCCAAGATGAACGGCTCCGCGGCCCAATCGTTCTCGAGGTAGTGCGTGGGGGTGCGCGCCTGCTCGCCGAAGTAGCGCACCAGCGTGTCGAGCACGAAGCGGCGACGTTCCTCGGCGGGCCGCTCGGACCACCCGCGCGCTGGCGAGCCCGTGACGAACATCAAGAGCGCCGCCTGACCCCCTGGAGTCGTGTCGTCGAAGGTCACGGTGCCGAGGTCCGTCGAGACCGACTCCCCCGAGAGCCCGGCCTCGCGCCAGAAGGCGCGGTCGTAGAGCGCCAAGACCTTGATGGTGGCTCCCATGCCCGCGCGCTGCGTCATCTGATCGCGCATGGTGGGCAGCGGCGGCTCGTACTGGATGCGGTCGGCCAGCGCGATGGGCACGGTCACGACCACGCGCTTGGCGGTGAAGGTGCCCTTGTCGCTCACGACGCTCACGCGGTCGCCGTCCTGCGTGATCTTGCGCACTGGGGCGCCCGTGTGGACCGTCCCCGCGAGGGGCACCATGCCCGTGCAGAGCTGCTGCGCGCCACCCACTACCCAGCGGTCCTGCTGCCCGTCGTGCGACTCCACGAGCTTCGCGAAGCCGCCGCCCGAGTGCAGGTAGTGCAGGAAGTGCAGGAACGACAGGTTCGCCATGTCCGTGCCGAAGATCACGCGCACCGCGCCATTCACCATCGCGATGACCGAGTCGTTGCGCAGGTTGCGCTTGGCCCAGTCGAGCGCGGTCATGCCGTCCCACTCGACGGCGCGCGGGCAGTCCCACGGGTTGTCCTTGGGCACCTGCGCGCACAACCGGTCGATCTTCCAGATGCCGACCTGGGCGACGATGAGCGTCCACGGGTTCACGCGCGGGATCATCCCCGAGTAGGTCGAGATCGCCCCGCGCAGGTCGAGGATGCGCTTGCCCTTCGAGTACGTGGGCGTGGTCGACAGCCCGAGCTCGTCGATCAGCGCGTACATGCGCGGCTGCCCGGGGCCCGTCCACTGTCCGCCGACGTCGAAGCGGTGCCCACCGACCTCCACGGTCTTGGTGCGCCCGCCCACCTCGTCGCGCGCCTCGAGCACGATGGTGCGGAGGCCCTTCGCGACCATGCGGCGCGCGGCCTGCAGGCCCGCCAGCCCGCCCCCGACGACGATGACGTCCGCGTCGAGGCCGGCCACACGAGGGTCGCCACGTCCTGCGGCAGGGGCGCCAGGGGGGGCCTCGCCGCCCATCTCGCGCTGGGAATTCTCGGCCCGCGCGCTGTCCGCCCTGAGCTCGGTGATGGATGCAGAGTTCGCCATGAGCACGGTCTACACGTCCGCGGAGCCCGCGGCCAGAGAAATTGTAACAATTGTTCCCTTTTGTGATCCGCATCGCCTGGAGGCCGCGACCGAGCGCATGGCGAGCACCACAGCGGACGACCTCGCGCCTACACCGTCGGCGTCCTCGCGGCCCAGAGCCTCGACTCCGCGTTCGGGTCGCTCTGCCGCTCCTCACACCCCGCCGCACAGTTGACCACCGGGGGCCAGTGCCAGACTATGCCTGCATGAGGATCTTGCTTGCGCGAATGATCGTGGTCGGCCTGATGGCGGCACACGCCCTCGTGGCGGCGCCCGGGGTCGGCGCCCAGCCGGCTGAAGAGGGCGCCCCCACCCCGCTCGAGACGCAGGACGAGGCCGCCATCGCGGAGGCGCGCGAGCGCTACGCCCAAGGCGCCGAGTTCTTCCGCCGCGAGCGCTACTCGGCGGCCATCGCAGAGCTCACCGAGGCCTACCGTCTGTGGCAGAACCCGACCATCCTGTTTGCGCTCGGGCAGGCCTACGAGGGCGACTCGCAGGTGCAGGCGGCCATCGACACCTACCAGCGCTACCTCGACACCACCCCGGAGACGGATGGGCGACGCGCGGATGTCGAGAACCGCATCCGCCTGCTCAACGGGCTGCTCGCGACGGTCCAGATCCAATCCAACGCGCCCGGGACGGTCTTCGTGAACGGCGTCGAGCTGGGCGCGGCGCCGGGCGCCGTGCGCGTCCCAACGGGTCGCCACCAGATCGAGGTGCGCGCCGAGGGCTACCGACCGGAGCGGCGCACCCTCACCATCGCCGCGGGCACCGAGATGCAGCTCACGTTCAACTTGCGTCCCGAAGAGACACGCACCGAGATCATCCGCGTCAGCGAGGGCCGCGGGCCCATACGGCTGCCGCGCCCCGTGTTCTTGGCCACCGCCGGCGTCACGGTGGCGGCGGTGGGCGCCTGGGCCGGGTTGGGCGGCACGGCGGTGCGCCGCGCCAACCAGTACAACGCGCAACCCGTGCGCAGCGACACCGACCGACGAGAGGCGCGCGCGTGGGCGCGGCGCTCCGACGTGATGATGGGCGTCGCTGGTGGCCTGGCGGTGGGCACGCTCGTGATCGGGCTGCTGACCGACTGGGATGGCGACGACGACGCGTCCGACGGGGACGGGGACGGGGACGGGGCGGCTGGTGCGACCGGCGCGACCCCCGAGGCCAACGTCCTGCCGCAGCGTGGCGGCGCGGTCCTGCTCCTGGGGTGGCGCCGATGAACGACCTCATCCTTCGTCGCCCGGGGTCCGGTCCGCGTACGCTCGCCTCCGCGCTGCTCGTCGCGCTGGCGGGTGGTTGTACGGTGCTCGACCTCCCAGATCCGCCCACGTTCGAGCTGAACGACAACGACCGCGCCTGCCGTGTGGACACGGACTGCGCAGGTGTGGAGATCGTCAGTCAGCGCGGGACACTCCTGGCCGACTCCGACCCCGACGGTGACACGGGGCCGCTGCCCCAGTGCCTCGAGGTCAGCGTCATCTGCAACACGGACCACAACGTGTGCGAGGCCGAGGTTCGCGTGCGGGACGCCGACGGGGACGAGGCCTTCGACCCGAATTGCGCCGGGTTCGAGTTCGCGCCGTTCGTGGAGGACTGCGACGACAGCAATCCCGACGTGACTCAGCGCGACGCGGATGGTGATGGACAGGTGTCCACGCTCTGCGTGCGCGACCCTGGCCCAGACTGTGACGACACTCGCCCGACGGTGCTCAGCGGCGCGCCCGTAGAGATCTGCGACGGCTTCGTGAGCGACTGCGACGCGTGGGTGGACGGCGTGAGCCCGGCGCGGCCTGAAGAGGACGCGGATGGGGACCTGGTCGCGCCTCCTGGTGCCGACTGCGAGGCCGGCGCCAGCGGCGCGCGCGACGCGCCTGGGGGGTTCCCCAAGACCGACTGCGACGACGCCAACCCGTTCGTCTTCCCCGGCGCGCCCGAGGTGTGCGACGGCTTGATCAACGACTGCGGTACCGGCATGGGTCCGCGCGCGAACGAGGACGCGGACGGCGATGGCTTCGGCGCGCCTGATGGCGACTGTGTCGAGAGCGAGGCGTTTCCCAAGACGGACTGCGACGACGACGACCCCGCGACGTACCCGGGCGCTCCCGAGATCTGCGACCGCATCACCAACGACTGCAACATGCCGCGCGAGCCGCGCCTCGTGGAGGACGCCGACGGCGACGGTCTCGCGTCGTTCGACGCGCCCTGCGCCGCGGGTCCCATCCCATTCGGAGACTGCATCAATGGCGCGGACTCCGACCCCACCAGCCGCTACTGTGCGTTCCTGGAGCGCTTCCCCGGTCTCGACGAGACGCTCACCAGCGCCGCTGGCGTGACGTTCCTCGACTACGACGACGACGGCCTCGGCGACATCGTGGCTGGCAGCTCCGGGCCCGGTACCTTGCGCCTGTTCCGACAGAACCCCGTCGGGCAGTTCACGCACGTGCCCGCGTTCAATCTCTCAGCCAGCGTCAGCGCGCTGCGCTCCGGGAGGCTCTTCGACGACGCGCGCTCGGACGTGGTGGTCGTGCGTCCCAGCGGGACGGTCGAAGTGGCCTGCAACCAGGGGTCTCTGGCGGCGCCGGCTGCGGCGACGATCGTTTCGGGCTTCTCGGGTGCGCGGGACGCTGCCGTGGTCCGACTGAGCGACGCTCAGCGCGCGGTGGTCGCAGTGTCGCCCATCTTGCCCACCCTGCAGGTCGCCGCGCGAACCAGCGTCGCCATGCGCTGCGCGGTGCCGAGCGACTTCACCGTCACGCCCCTCGCGTTGGGGTCCAACGCCATCGCCGTCGCGGCCGGGCGCCTGCTGTCGCGGGCCACCGACGTGGAGGACGTCGTGGTCGTCACGGTCGGAGGGGACGTGCTCCTGCTGGCCAACGCACCCGCCGCTTTCGGAGGGCTGACGCTGCAGCCTTCGCCCATCGCCACAGGGCTCACGGGCGCTCTCAGCGCCGCCGTCGGAGACTTCGACGGAGACGGTCGGCTCGACATCGCCGTGGGCACCGAGACGGGGCCGCGCTTCCTGCGCAACACCAACGAGGCCGTGGACGGCTTTGTGGTGAGCACCGTGGCCACGGCGCCCACCAACGTCGTCGCCGTGCACAGCAGCGACATCAATCTGGACGGCCGTGACGACCTCATCACCGTCTCGAGCGCCAACGACAGCATCGACTGGTGGGAGCTCGTCGGCAGCACCTGGGTGCGACACTCCCTCGTCTCCGACTTCAACGAAGCCAGCGCCGCGACCACCGGCGACGTCGATGGCGATGGCGATCTGGACGTGATCGGCGTCGCGGCGGGCGCCGACCTGCTCACCTGGTGGGCCACCGAGGTCGCGAGCGCCACCTCGTTCGCGCGCTCCAAGGTCGACCGTGCCTTCGATGGTGCGCTGGCCGTGGTCGCCGCCGACCTCGACGCCGATGGCCGTCAGGACATCGTCGGGCTCGGCACCAACAACCTCTCGCGCTGGACGGTCCAGGGTTCGGCGAGCGCGCCGGTCTACACGGAGTTTCCTCTCGAAGAGGTCAGCGGTGGGCGTGCGCTCGCCGCGGGCGACCTCAATCAGGACGGCGCGACCGACCTGGTGGTGTCCGACGACGGCGGGGTGCGCGTGTTCATTCGACGCTCGGACGGGTCCGGTTTCAACGAGCTCGGCACCGCCAACGGGCTCGGGACCTCGGGCCTGGGGGTGGTCTACTTGGCGTTAGGCGACGTCAGCGGTGACGGCGTGCCCGACATCGTCGGCGTGACCACGACGAGCGTGTTCTTGTGGACCAACCCAGGCAATGGAGGGTCCATGTTCACGCGAGCCACGGTGGGCACCGTCGCGGTCGCGAACGCCGTCGCCGTGGGTGACACCGACGGGGACGGCCTGCTCGACATCGTCGTGTCCACCACTTCCCCAGACATGATGCCAGTACCGGGCGTCCACGTCTTCTCGCGCGCGTCCGTGACTGAAGAGTTCACGACCACGACGCTCATGGACTCGTTCCCTGCGGAGCACGTTACCGTGGGCGACATCGACGGCGACGGTCGCGCCGAGATCTTCGCGGGCGCGTCGCGCCTCAACGCGCTCGTGTCCTCGTGGGCCTGGGATGGCAGCGCCTACCGTCAGCACGTGCTCTCGACGGCCTTCGAGGCCACGTGGACGCACCGCATGCAGCTCACGGACGTGGACTCGGACGGCGACCTCGACGTGCTCGTGGCCTTCGCAGTAGACCCCATCAACAGCATCGGCTGGTTCGAGAACATCAACGACAGCGACGCAGGTTGGGTGCTGCACGCGGTCACCAGCAGCAGCGCGGCGGGTGACTCCATGGCCACGGCCGACTTCGACGGTGACGGTGACCTGGACATCGTCGTCGCGCATGGCCTCGACTCGGAGGTGGTCCTGTACAAGAACGATGGTGTTGCGTGGTGGCGTCCAGCGGGTAGATAGGGGCTCGGCCGGGTCCCACGCGGGGCCCGCGCGTTCGAGCCATGCAGGATCCCGCTGACAAACCACCCGCTCCGTCGAGCGGTCCCCGCGCACCTGTGCCGGCCCACGGGCTCGGTACTGCGCCGGCCGAGGCTGCTGACGAGGGGCGGGTGCGCTCCGCGATCGAGCTGCTGGAGTGGTTGGATGAGGATCAGGCGCGTGTCATGGCCGTGGACGAGGAGCTGCGGAAGCGCCTGATGATCGTGGCCGGACGTCTCGTACGACCGAGCCGTGACGATCGTAAGCGCCGCGTGAAGGAAGAGCGACGGGCGCGCCGGCGGGACAAGCGCACGGCGGACGAGGCGCAGCTCAACGCGACGGGCATTCGTCGCAAGCGCGAGGAGCCGGTCTATGTGACCCCCCGTGCGCCGGCACTGCGCATGGGGTCCGCCGCGGGCCCCGTCGAGGAGCAGCTGCGCGACCTCGACGCCGTCGACGCGTTCGAGGCCGCGGGCGCACCGACATCCGACGAGGCCCGTGAGCGGGGGGGCGGTGCGCGGCGAGTGGAAGACGGGGTCGCGCCCGAGCCCGAAGGGCCGCGCGTGCAAGAGGCGCGCGTCTGCTACGTGTGCAAGACGTCGTACGAGACGCTGCACCACTTCTACGATCAGCTCTGCCCTGCGTGTGGCGACTTCGGGTTTGCCAAGCGTCAGCAGACGGCCGATCTGCGGGGCCGCGTCGTGCTCATCACGGGCGCGCGCGTCAAGATCGGCTACCAAGCGGCCATCATGCTCCTGCGCGCAGGAGCTCACGTGGTGGTCACCACCCGCTTCCCGCGTGACGCCGCGGCGCGCTACGCCCGTGAAGAAGACTTCGAAGACTTCCGCGACCGCCTCGAGGTGCATGGCCTGGACCTGCGCCACACGCCGAGCGTCGAGCTGTTCGCGCAGCACCTCACGGACACGCTCCCCACGCTGGACTTCATCGTCCACAACGCCTGCCAGACCGTGCGCCGCCCGCCGGGGTTCTACGGTCACCTCGTGGACGGCGAGCGCGAGTCTGCGCGCCTGTCGCCTGCGGCCGAGTCCCTCGTGGCCGCCCACGAAGCGTTCAAGCGCACCTCTTCGGCAGACGCGCTCAGCACGCGCGGCGACGTGCCGCAGCTCTTGGACGCTGCGGGCATCCATCACGCCGCCACCCTCAGCCAGGTGCCGCTGGTGGCAGGTGACGACGACCGCAGCGCGGCGTTGTTCCCACCCGACCAGCTCGACGCCGACCTGCAGCAGCGCGATCTGCGCGACCACAACAGCTGGCGGCTGACCCTGGCCGAGGTGCCTACGGTGGAGCTGCTCGAGGTCCAGCTCGTCAACGCCATCGCGCCCTTCGTGCTGAACGCACGGCTCAAGCCGCTCATGACGCGCATGCGCACGGGGGACAAACACATCGTCAATGTGTCGGCCATGGAGGGGCAGTTCTACCGTGCCTTCAAGACCGACAAGCACCCGCACACCAACATGGCCAAGGCCGCGCTGAACATGATGACGCGCACGTCCGCCATCGACTACGTGCGTGACGGCATCCACATGAACAGCGTGGACACGGGCTGGGTCAGCGACGAAGATCCAGTGGGCCTCGCCGCCTACAAGCAGGTGGTGCACCGCTTCCACCCACCACTCGACATCGTGGACGGCGCCGCGCGCATCGTGGACCCCATCCTGCACGGCGTGAACACGGGCGAGCACGTGTGGGGCCAGTTCCTGAAGGACTACCGACCCGTCCCGTGGTGAGGCTGTGCTCCGTGCGAGCGTAGAGGCTCCGTTCGTGCTCGTTCGACCGCCTCGTCGATCCGGCCCGCGATTGAATGCAGCGCACCCCACATGCGTCTCGAAGCCATCCCATTTTCTGCCCAGACCAGGCACACTCCTCAGAGGAGAACCCCCAAGCATGACCCGCGCCCGCGCCCTTCGAAGCCTCTTGGTCCTCAGCCTGCTCGCCATCCCCGTCGTGGCCTATGCCCAAGCCCGCACGTTCACCGTCGGGAGCGGCAGCCGCATCGCGTTCACGTCGAACGCCCCCCTCGAGACCATCAACGGCTCCAGCTCGAGCGTGCGCGGCAGCGTCTCGGTCAACCCTGCCAACCTCGGCAGCGTCAGCGGTCGCATCGAGGTGCCGGTGCGCACGCTGCGCACCGGCCTCGACCTGCGTGATGAGCACCTCCACGGCGACGGCTGGCTCGACGCCGCCCGCTACCCCAACGCCGTGTTCGAGATCACGGGCGTCGAGGGCGCCTCGTCGCTCACGCCCAACCAGGAGGCCCGCGTCACGGTCGTCGGTCGCTTCACGTTGCACGGCCAGACGCACCCCGTGCGCGCCGAGACGCGCGTCAAGCTCGTGACGGGTGACGGCCCGGACCACCTGCGCGTGCGCAGCCGCTTCACGGTCAACCTGCCGCAGTACGGCGTGTCGGTCCCGGCGCTGGTGCGCGCCAAGGTCAGCGACAACATCAGCGTGAACATCACGCTGCGCGCCAACGCCAGCTGAGCATCGCCGCGCTCCCGGCTCGCCGGCTGTAGCCCGCGCTCGGTTCCGTGCGCGGGCTGCCTGTTGCTGGCCGCGCGAGGTCGGCACTTCCCGTCAGAAGGCGCCGCGCTCTAGCTCGAACAGCACCACCCCCGCGTCGCGCGGCACGAACACGCCGCCGCCCACGCTGCGGAAGTGCTTGCTGAGCTGCTGCGTGTACCACTCGGGCGGGCGCAGGTGGACGTCGCCGTCCGTGACCTCCTGCGACACGTTCTGCTCCCAGTCGGTCGTGGTGAGCGCCTCCAGGTAGAGCGCCCCTTCCGTCACCCGCGCGAGCGTCTTGATGGCCTGACGGGCCTCGCGCGCCGGCAGGTACTGCAGCACGCCCTGGCAGATGACCAGGTCGGCGGGCTCGCCGTCGTACGCGGCGATCGAGCTGTGCACCCACTCGTACTCGCCACAGAGGTACTCGCTGACCTCCACGCCCGTGTAGTCGATGCTCGCGTCCACCTGCGCGAGCGCGTCGCGCCAGCGCCCCACGCCGCAGCCGAGATCGAGCGCCGTCTCCACCGCTACGCCGAGGTACTCGAGATAGGAGCACACGAAGCGCACCAGCGTGAGCGTCTCTTCGGCCGAGCTCACCGCCGTCGCGGCGTCCTCGTAGTGCCGCTGGTAGTACGC
Source organism: Sandaracinaceae bacterium (assembly GCA_020633055.1). Lineage (NCBI taxonomy): Bacteria > Pseudomonadati > Myxococcota > Polyangiales > Sandaracinaceae > Sandaracinaceae bacterium. Next base: position 545,962 of record JACKEJ010000009.1, read on the forward strand.
CGCGTCGAAGCGGCGCGGGTCCGACGGGAGCATGTTCCCCTGTCCCTTGGCAGGCTGTCTCGAGCGGCGCGCGCGCTCACGCGCGGCCCGCCCGCGACTGTCCCCAGAGCCCCCCACTAGCGGACCTGCTGTACGCTCAGCGTGTACGAGCCTGTCTCCCCAGGGCGGAAGCTGGTGACCAGCACCTGCCAGGTGCCGGTCTGCGTCACGTCCAGGTCGTAGCCCGCGTCGGTACCGGCGGCCTGGTTGCGGTCGTCGTTGTCGATCTGGGCGCCAGTTGGAGGCTTGATGATGAGGTAGGTGTCGAACTGCCCCGAGCGCGCGTCGATGGCGTAGCGCTGCCCGGCAGTGAACTGGAAGTTGTGCCGGTCCACGAACTCGCCCGAGTTGAGCGTGGAGTCCCCCGCGGCGAGCGTCCCGCTGCGGACGTCAGCAGGCGTGGTGGGGGTGGTCGGCACCGTGGGCACCGCGGGGACCTGCGCCCCACCGACCAGCTGCACCTGCGTCGGGACGTTGGCGAGCACCGTGACGTTCTGCTGCGCGACGATGGTCCCTGCCTGGGATATGGCCACCTGGTGCGCCCCCGCGAGGACGGACACTTCGCGCCCGTGCTGCGCATCACCGAGAGGAGATCCGTCCACGAGCAGCTGCCCACCCGTGATGTTGGTGATCACGATGATGCTACCCGTCGCACCAGCCACCGGAGGCGGATTCCCCAGCGTGGCGGGGTTCGCCGTGGTGGGGGGCGTCACAGGGTCGGTCGGTCCCGCCACCAGGGGCTCCGAGCCGCTATTTCCACGCCCGAGCAGGAACCACGCTCCGCCGCCCACCAGCGCCAGCAGCACCAGGCCGATACCTGCACCTCCAACGATCCAGGCCGCGTTGCTACCACCGCTGGGGCTGCTGGGCGCGCCGTACGTCACGGGGCTCGCCGGGGTGGTGTGCGTTCCACCGCTCGAGCCGAAGCCGCCCGACGGTCCGGGGGTCCCGAAGCCGCCGGGTGTGTTCCCGCCAGGTGCACCGAAACCGCCGGGTGTGTTCCCGCCAGGTGCACCGAAACCGCCAGGTGTGTTCCCGCCAGGTGCACCGAAACCGCCGGGTGTGTTCCCACCGGCCGCATACCCACCTCCCGCCGTCCCGAAGGGCGCGGGCGAGGGTGCGGTCTCGGGCCCCCCTTGCGCCGTGGCGCTCATTGGAGTGGGCATGGGTGTCCCCCAGGAGTTGGTCGGCGCGACGGGCGGGGAAACCGCAGTCGACGCCGCCGAACCCCGCACGCGCCGTAGCTCGTCCAGCAGGCTGCCGGCGTCCTGTGGGCGCTCGACCGCGTTCTTTGCGAGACAGCGGTCCACCAGCGCCGCCAGCGCGGGGGGCGTGCTCGGGGCCACCTCGGCCAGCGGCGGGTGCGGGGCCGTGCAGGCGTGCACCACGATGGCGCTGGCGGTCTCGCCGATGAACGGAGTGCGGCCGCTGAGCGCCTCGTACATCATCGCACCCATGGCCCACACGTCCGCTGCCGCCGTCACGCCTCGCGCACTCATGGCTTGCTCTGGCGCCATGTAGTGCGGCGTGCCCATCGCGATGCCCGTCTGCGTGACGTTCTCGCTGCTCTTGTCCAGGTCGCGTGCGATGCCGAAGTCCAGCAGCTTCACCTTCAGGCTGCCGTCGCGTTGCTGCGCGAGGATGACGTTCTCCGGCTTCAGGTCGCGGTGGACGATGCCGTTGCGGTGCGCCGCGGCCAGCGCCTCCAGCATCTCCTCGAAGATGTCCAGCACCGCCGCGCGCGTGTGGCCGCCACGGCCCAGCCAGTCGCGGAACGTGTCTCCGCTGAGCATCTCCATCGCCACGAACAGGCTGCCGTCGCTGGCGTCGTAGTCGGCGTCGTACACCTCGACGATGCCGGGGTGTCCAATCTGCGCCGGCGCGCTCACCTCGCGGAGGAAGCGCTGACGGGCGCCCGTGTCCTTCCCGATGTGCGGGAAGAGCACCTTGAGCGCCACCTGCTTCTTGGTCATGCGGTGGCGGGCCTCGTACACGACGCCCATGCCGCCGCGCGCGATCTCACGAACCACCTCGTAGCGGCCCCCCACGACCTGATTGTTCGCTTCCGTCACGTTGGGCTCTCTCTGTTGTTCGTGTCCGACCCCAGTCTACGTCGGCGCCGCTCCCACCTGCCCCACCTGCCCCCATCCGGCTCGAGGACGGGCGATGGCCCACCAGCGGCGCGACGCTCGACTCAGAGTTCGAAGTCGCCTTGTTCCAGGATCTCGGAGATACGGTACAGGAAACCGTTGGCGTGCACACCGTCCACGATGCGGTGGTCGTAGGTGAGCGCCATGTACATGACCGGGTGGATCGCCATCAGGTCCTGATCCTCGCGCTCCACGACTACCACGCGCTTCTTGATGGTGCCGAGGCGCAAGATGCCCACGTTCGGCTGCGAGATGATGGCGCCGCCCACCAGGTTGCCCTTGAGGCCCGGGTTGGTCACCGAGAAGGTCTTGCCGGCGAGGTCGTCCGGGGTGAGCTTCCCGTCGCGCGCGCGCAGCGCCACGTCCGTGACGGCGCGGGCCAGGCCGCGCACGGTCAGCTCGTCCGCGTTGCGGATGACCGGCACCACGAGGCCGTCCGGCGTGTCCACCGCGATGCCCAGGTTCACGTCACGCAGCTTCACGTACGCGTCGTCCAGAACGCGGGCGTTGAGCTCCGGGAACTCGCGCAGCGCGCGCGCAGTGGCGGCTAGCGTGAAGGCCAGGTACGTGAGGCTCACGCCTTCTTTCTTGTACTGGTTCTTGTAGCGCTCGCGCAGGCGCGCCGTCGCGTCCAGGTCGCACTCGGCGAAGGTCACTACCTCGGGAGAGGTCTGCTTCGAGTACACCATGTGGTCCGCGATGATCCGGCGCCGACGGGTGAACGGCACCACCTCGTCGCCGGGCGAGGGCCGATACGGCGGCACCTTGAACGCGCTCGGGCGCGCGCCTACCAGGCTGGTGGCGGCAGCCAACGCGCCAGCGCCGCTCGGGGCGCTGGGAGCCGGTGGGGTCATCGCGGGTGCGGCCGGGGCGTTGGCTCGGCCGGCTTGGCTCTCCGCGCGCACGTCCTCGGCGGTGATGCGCCCCGAGGGGCCGGTGCCCGTCACGTTCACCAGGTCGACCCCGCTCTCCCGCGCGAGCTTGCGGACGGAGGGCGACGACGGCGCCGTCTTGTCGGAGGTGCCAGCAGCCTTCGAGGTCTCTGCGGCCTTCGGTGGCGCGGCGGCGGTGGCGCCCTCTTCGATCTCACACAGGACGGATCCGACGGCCAGGACGTCGTCGGCGGCCGCGAGGATCTTCACGATCACTCCGTCGACGGGCGAGGGCACCTCGCTGTCGGCCTTGTCCGTGAGGATCTCTACGATGGGCTGGTCTTTCGCGACGGCGTCGCCTTCCGACACCAGCCACTTGCCAACGGTGCCCTCGACGACGCTCTCGCCGAGCTGCGGCATGCTCACCTTGGTGGTCACGTCTCGTCTCTCATTCCCAGGGGGTTGTCGTGGCGCGCGCGCCGCGCGCGCTTTGGGCGGCACGATAGTACAAAGAGGAGCGGCCGGTAAGGCAAAGTCTCCCTTTTGCGTGGGCGTCTCGCGTGCCGTGAAGCGCCCCGCGCGGAGGACGCCTGCTGGCGCGGGGGCCCTCCTTTCCGGTGAGATTCCGGCTGGCCGTGAGCGCGAGCCCAGGGCAGGCTCTCCCGGTGGACGACGAACTCGAAGCGGGGCTCAAGCGGCGCGACGCGAGCTTCATCCTGCGGGTCGTGCTGCGCCTCGGCGTGCTGGCGCTGGTGGTCGTGTGGGGCGTGCACGCGCTCGGGGACCATCAGGTGGGCGGCTGTGTGGCGGACGGCTTCCGCGCCGTGACGGGCGAGCCCGCTCCCCCCACCGGCGGAGGGGCCGAGGCGGCCGCGCCATGACGGGCACGAAAAAGAGCGCGACCCGAGCCGCGCCTGAGCTATCTTCGCGCCTATGAGTCTCGCCGACCTCGACCGCGAAGAGCGCCTCCGCCTCATGAAGTTCGTCTGTTCGTTCGCCTGGGCGGACCTCGAAGTCCAAGACGAAGAGCGCGACTTCGTCCGGCGGCTGGTGAAGAAGCTCAAGCTCGACGACACCGACCGCGGCATGGTCGAGGAGTGGCTCGAGGTTCCGCCGCGGGCCGAAGAGGTGGACCCGAGCGACATCCCCACCGAACACAGGCAGCTGTTCCTCGACGCCGTGCGCGCCATGATCGTGGCGGACGGCCGTGTGGACCAGGACGAGGCCGAGAACCTCGTCCTGCTCGAGGCGCTGCTCGGCTGAGACGCCATCGGCGCTGGCGAGCGCCTGCTGGCAAGCTCCCCCCATGACGACCGTCGCCTCGGCGCGCATTTCCCTGGCGACGACGCGCCGTCAGAACACGTTCAGCGAGAGCATCGCACCCCCGCGGAGCGGGGCCGCGCCGAACACCAGGCCGCGCCCGCTGTCGGTGTAGTACACCAGCTGCCGCCGCCGAATGGACAGCCCGGCGATCATCATCGTCAGGCCGGCGCTCTGCGCCAGGATGGAGAACACGGCCGCACGCCGGCCCTCTGGGTGGTCCGCGATCAGGTAGCCACCGACCACGGGGACCCACGCCAGACCGTTCGAGGTGTCATCGCGCACCGCCTGCACCAAGGACCCGACGCCCGCGGTCACGAAGTAGCTGGCCGCGAAGATCGCGAGGCCCGGGATCCACAGGCCCTTGCGTGACACGGTGCGCACGAAGCCTCCTTCGGGGATGGGCATGCCGTCCTCGTACGGGACCACGACGCGTCGCGGCCGCGCAGCCCGCGCTTCCGGCTGGTATGGCTGCTGCGGATACTGGGGCTGCTCGTAGACGTCCACCGTGTAGACCTGCTGCGGTGGGGCGTAGCCCTGCGGCGGCGGAGGCTCTGGCGGCGGCGTCTCCTGCGCCTGCGTGCGGGGCTGGGCGGCCAGCGTGGTGAGGAAGAGGGTGACCAGGGCGATGCCCCGTGTCGGCCTGCGGTGCTGGTGTTCCATGGCGCTCCTTCAAGGCAGAAAGCACGCCAAGCCGAGAAGCCCGGTGATTCTGCGTTCCTGGGCCAGCCCCCGGCCGCCCTGGTGTGAAACTAGCACCACAGGTGTGCCGGATTCAATCTTCTCGACGGCTCAGGAGCTCGGCCTGGTGGTGGCTCCGGAGCGCCTGAAACACATCGCTCAGCTCGCCCGCGACCACGCGGTCCAGGTTGTGGAGCGTCAGCCCGATGCGGTGGTCCGTCACCCGGTTCTGGGGGTAGTTGTACGTGCGGATCTTCTCGCTGCGGTCGCCGCTGCCCACCATCGCGCGGCGCTCGGCGCCGATCTCGGCGGCCTGCTTCTCTTGCTCGGCCTGCAGCAGCTTCATGCGCAGCAGCTGCAGCGCCTTGGCTTTGTTCTGGTGCTGGCTGCGCTCGTTGTCCGCGCGGATGATGATGCCCGTGGGCAGGTGCTTCACGATGACCGCGCTGTTGGTCATGTTCACGTGCTGACCGCCCGGTCCGCCGGCCCCCGTCGCGCTGATGTCGAGGTCCTTCGGGTCGATGTGGATGTCCTCGATGGCCTCGGTCTCGGGCATGACGGCCACGGTGGCCGTGGACGTGTGGATGCGCCCCTGGCTCTCGGTGGCGGGCACCCGCTGCACACGATGCACGCCGCCTTCGAAGCGCATGACCGAGTACACCCGCTCACCGCTGAGCGTGGCCACCACTTCCTTGAGCCCGCCTGCGCTGGCCTCGCTCTTGCTGATGAGCTCCACCTTCCAGCCCACCGTCTCTGCATAGCGGCTGTACATGCGGAACAGGTCCGCCGCCCACAGCGCCGCCTCCTCGCCACCCGCGCCCGCGCGGATCTCGAGCACGCAGTCGCTCTGATCGTCTGGGTCCTTCGGCAGGAGCGCGATGTTGAGCGCCGCCTCGAGCCGCTCGCGCTCGGCGCTCAGCTCGGGGATCTCGAGCTCGGCCAGCTCACGCAGCTCCGCGTCGTTGAGGGCCTCGCGGTGACCGGCCAGGTCGTCCGTCACCTGTTGGTAGCGCTGGTAGAGCGTGACCACCTCTTCCAGGTCGCTGCGCTCGCGCGTGAGCTGCGTGAGCCGCTTGGCGTCAGCCAGCACGTCGGGTTGGCAGAGGATCTCTTCGGTGTCGCGGTAGCGCGCCACCAGCGACTCGAGCTTGGCGATGGGCAGCATGGGTCAGGCGGCGCTTCGCAGCGCGGGCAGGGCCTCCGTGAAGCCCTCGAAGGACGGAAACACGAGCACGGCGTCTCCGCTGGGAGCCTCCTCGCCCTGGTCACCGCGCCACGCGGCGGCCTGCAGCGCGGTGATCGCTACCTCGATCTGCTGGTCGTCCGGCTCGCGCGTGGTGATCTTCTGGAAGAGGAAGCCTGGCCACAGGAACACGCGCAGCGGCCCGGTGGTGCAGAAGCGCGCGCTGAGGCGCTGCAGCTCGAAGCTGAGCGCGGAGATGAAGGGCAGGAGCGCGATTCGCAGCAACAGCACGGAGAGGTTGCCCGTGAGGCCCTCGGCGTTGGGCAGCAGCAGGGGCGCCGCGACGGAGCCAGCCACGATGGACACCAGGATGACCACCACCAGGAAGGTGGTGCCACAGCGCGGGTGCAGGGTGGTCTGGGCGCGCACGTTGGCCACCGTGAGGGGGAGACCCTGCTCGTAGGCGTGGATCGTCTTGTGTTCGGCCCCGTGGTACTCGAACGTGCGGCGGATCTCTTTGACGCGGCTGATGGCGGCCAGGTAGGCGCAGAACACCAACAGCTTGAACCCGCCGATGATCCAGTGGTAACGCGCGTCCGTGAGGCCCAAGTCCAGCCCGAAGAGCTTGCCCGTGCCGGTGGCCAAGAGCTGCGGCAACGCCACGAAGAGCCCAATGGCGAACAGCGCCGCGAAGAGCATGGTGCCCTTGCCCTCGCTGCCCTGCGCCGCGCGCTCCTCCTCGGTCATCTGCTGCTCGGCCGAGAACTGCAGCGCGCCGAAGCCGATGCGCATGGACTCCACCAAGGCCGCGACTCCCCGAAACCCGGGCCACTTCCAGGGCTTGTGGTCGAAGCGGGACGTCATGGGCCCCTCGCGCACCACGAGGGTGCCGTCCGGCCGCCGGACGGCGACGGACATGCAGCCAGGGGCGCGCATCATGACGCCTTCGATCACGGCTTGGCCGCCGATATAGGGCTTCGGGTCGCTCATCTGGGCCTCACTATAGCTGCGCGGGGGGTGACTTCGAGGACAAAGCGTGGCAATTTCTGCGGCCCTCCGAGTGCTCCCCGCAGCAAGGTGCCGTGATGTCCACCGTGGAATCTCCGTCCGACGCGAACCTCAGCGTCTCTGCTCCTGGCCAAAGCGACGCCGCCGCCGGCGGTAGTCTGCTCGTCCCCGCGTGGTTGGCGGTCATCGTCTTCCTCGTCGGTGCCACTGTCGGTCACATCCATGTCCACTACGCGGCCCACGGCGTGGTCAACGTGCATCAAGCGGTGCTGGCGTTCTTCCTCGTGCTCAACGTGCTGATCAACTTCTGGGAGCTGGGGTTGTTCTTCTGTGGCGATCGCATCCACGAGGAGTACGAGGCCACCAAGGTGCCCTACAAGGGGCGCGAGGGGGACCGCTGCAAAGAGGTCTTCACCAAGCGCATCCCGTTCTTCCAGCTGCTCTCGTTCAAGCAGTGGACGCTGGTCTGGTCCAGCTATGCCCTGTACGACCCCGGCTACGCGCAGCGTCACTCGTTCGGTTTCAACATCGACGTGGGCAACGGCTTCTCCACCATCATCCCTGCCACGCTCTTCGCGTTCGGAATGACGTACGACCTCGTGTCGCCCCAGATCCTGGGCATCATCGGCGTCGCGATGTTCTGGCAGATGTTCTACGGGACGGTCGTCTACTTCTTCCAGTTCTTCCACTCGGGCCGGCACCACGGGCACAGCAAGGCTGCCATCTGGTTGTTCGTCGGCGCGTCCAACGGGATGTGGTTCATCTTCCCCCTCTGGGGCATCGCGGTGTCGGTTTGGATGATCCTCAACAACTCGATGGCCATCCTCCACTGATGCCCGCCGGTACGAGCGACTCGTGAAGCCCGACGTCCCGAACGTGTTGATCGCGGGCCCGGTCAACGTGCGCGCGTCGCTGGAGCAAGCGCTCGGGGAGCGCGGTGTGCGCGTCCACGGTTGCTCGTTCCCCGACCTGATCGCCACGTGCGCGGGGAGCTCTCCGCGACTGGTGGTGTTGGCAGGTTCCATGAAAGGCGTCGAGCTCAACATGGCAGCTACGGCGCTCGCGGAGCACGCCGCGACCCGCGCCATCCCCGTCGTGATCTTGACGGGAGAGCCGGGCGCGCCGCCGGCCCGGCGCCCTGACGCGGCGCCGCTGACCTTGGTGTTGAGTCATCAAGGGCTCCCCGCTGTCGCCACGCGCCTGGCGGACCTCGCGGCCTCCGTGCCGATGGGCGCGCAGGGGGGTGTCATCGCTGAGCCGGGGGGATCGTCGAAATCAGGCAGAGAACCCCGACTCGATGATAGACTCTCTCCATTCCTAGTCGGTGAGCCCACCGAGGACACCGGCTCGGGTCCCATACGAGCCCTCCACCTCCACGCTCCCATCGCCAACGAGCCGGCCGACCCGCTCACTCGTTCCCGGGACTGGACGTGGGAGGACAGCCCCCAGGGTACCACCTTGACCGACGACAACGACGACCAGAAAGCCGCGAAACAACGTCGACTCGCCCGCACCATGATGGGCGTGGCACCGCAGGGTCTCGGACCCAGCGCGTCGGACGGCGCGAGCTCTGGTGGTGAAGACGGTGACATGCCTGCGCCCGCGGCCAGCCGCGCCGGAGCGTGGGGCAGCGCCAAGTCGGACTCGGTAGCGCCCACGGCGTTCCCGCCGGCTCGTCCGTTGGCGCGCGCCGCACTGCGCAAGGCCGAACCGTCGACCGTGGGCCCCCTCCCGGGCTCGGACGAGGAGCAGGCCCCTGTCATCTCGCCCATCGTCGGGCCGCCGCGCACGGCCAAGCCGCGCCCCAAGACGATGCTGGGCGTGGGGCTGCCGAGCCCAGCGGGTGCCCCGGCGCCAGCGAAGCCAGCGGGCAAGCCCCGCCCGCGCACCATGCTGGGCCTCGGGCTGGGTGCGGCGGGAGCCCCAGCGCCTGCAGCCAACCCTGCGACCCCGACGAGCCCGAGCGCGCCGACCCCGGCCAGCTCCGCGGAGGCGTCCTCCACCGCGACGGCCGCCAGTAGCCCCGCCACCAGCAGCCCCGCCGCCAGCAGCCCCGCCGAGACCAGCCAGCAGCCCTCGAGCCCAGGCACGGTGGCGAGCCCCGCGATGGCCGCCCCGCCCAAGCGCACGCCCAAGTTCACGCCCTCGGCTCCCATGCCTGCCGCCCGGCCCAAGTCGTCCGGCTCGCTGCCCGCAGTGCGTGGCCCTGCGGTCACGCCCGCCGCCATGCCCGCCGTCACGGCGGCGGCCGCCAGCGCAGCGTCGGCTGCGACCCCCGCGAAGAGCGAGCTGCCGGCTCGCAAGACGGGATCCCCTGGTCCGCGTCGCAGCGCGAATCGCACGATCATGGGTGGCATGGGCAGCCCGCTTGCCCCGCCCCCTCCCGTCAACCTGCCGCCTAGCAGGCCGGATGACACGGCGGTCGTGCCCACCGAGTCCGATGCGCCGTCGCCGAACGTGCCAACGGGTCCCGCTGCCGCCCAGTTCAGCAGTCCGGCCTCCATGGACTTCACGGACGAGCCCACGGCCGTCGGCGATTCCGCGAAACAGGCTGCTGCCGGCAAGGCCAGCGCCTCTTCCACACAGCTCGCGGGCGCCGACGACTTCGACGACTTCGACGACTTCGATCTCGGGCTGGACCACGACGAGGCCACGCAGGTACTCGACCAGAGCTCCATCGCGGCTGCCAAGCTCGAGGCGCTGCGTGCCAAGTCCGCTCAGCCGGACGACTCGGACTTCGACACGCTACCGCCGCCGGCCACCCCCACCCCGGAGCCCCCCCCGGCTGTCGCCGCGGCGCTTGCCAACAAGCCCCCCAACCTGGACGACGACTTCGAGAGCGCCGAGACCGAGCCGCCGCCGCCCGGCGTGGGCATCGACGGACGCATCCCCGAGGCGTCGATGAGCCTGACCGACGCGCTCGAACTCGAGGACTTCGAGTCGGACAACCTGGGCCGTACGCTCTCAGCGGGCGAGTCCGACGTGCTCGAAGAGGGCCCCGTGCTGGGCGGCGCCGCCAACCCCGAGCCGCAGCCAGTGCGCCCGCAGGGCTACCACCAGAGCTTCACGGGCACCGAGGAAGACACCGAGATCGTCGCTGGTCTCACCAAGAAGCTGGACGAGCGCGAGGCCAATCCGGGCAAGAGCTCGGGTCGTGGTTGGGTCCTGGCGACGGTCGCGATCGTCGGCGTGATCGGCGTCGCAGGTGGCGCTTGGTACATGGCGCCCACGCTGCTTGGCACGGTCGCCCACTCCGAGGACACGGTCGAGAGCACTCCGGTGCCTGCGGCGGGGGAGGTCGGCTCGGTTCCGACGCCAACTCCGTCGGAACCGCCTACCACGGGGACGACCACGCAGGCCGGGCTGGCCGCACCGCCGTCTGGTTCCGAGCCGCCCGCCGCAGCGCCGCCTGCCGCAGAGCCGCCCGCGCCCACCGTGCCCGAGGCGCCCGCGCCCACCGTGGCCGAGGCGCCCGCACCTCCCGTGCCGACACCTCCCGTACCGACACCTCCCGCGCCGTCGGCCGCGACGCCGCCCACGCCCACGCCGCCCGCCGCGGTGAACACGGCGGGGTTGCCCAGTGATCCCGCCGAAGCCAGCGCCGCGCTGGTGACGCGTGCCGAGCAGCAGGCTGGCGCGGGCGACCGCGCTGGCGCCGAGGCGAGCCTACGACGCGCGCTCACGCTCGACGACGAGAACTACGAGGCCATGGCGAAGTTGGCCGAGGTCTTGGTCGCCTCGGGCCAGCACGAAGAGGCGCTTTCTCTTGCGCAGACCGCCGTGCGGCGTCGGGCGCGGGTCGGGCGCTACCACCTCATCTATGGCGACGTACGCGCCGCGATGGGTGACCGCTCCGGGGCCTCGCGCTCTTGGTCGCGCGCCGTGGACGTGGACGAGTCGCTGGCCGCCGAAGCCGCGCGGCGCCGCAGCAACTGACCCTTCGGCTACAGGATGAGCAGCGTGCAGGCCGCGGGGTCTGTGTAGAGCGGCAACCCGGTGCGCATGCTGACGTTGGCGCTCGCGTCACAGCTGGAAGGGGCGCTCTCCGCACGCGGTGCGTCCTCGTCGTACTGTCGCACGCGCTCGTAGACCCAGTCGCGCCCTTCGGCCCGCACGCTGTGCACCAGGCGCCCCCCACATGTGGGGTCGAGGGTCTCGCTACCCCAGCGCATGGCGCCCGTTGGTGTCATGTCGAGGACCTCCTCTTGTGTGTCGAACGAGCAGGTGGTGACCTGTAGGTCGGTGACGATGGCCTCGACAATGTCGCGGCATACCGGCCCGCTGCACGGTTGGCAGAGATGGCCGCGTAGCGCGCGCAGGCTGGTGTTGTAGCGCTCGAGGCCGCGCTGCCGCGCCTCGGGCCAGCTGGGGGGCACGCGTTCGTAGGGACGGGCCTCGGGGCCGCACTCGCGTCGCCGACGGGTCTCCAGCTCACGCTCGAGGGCGCCCGGCTCGGTGGAGGCGAGGAGCGCCGCGTAGGGCTCGGCCATGCGCTCGACGGAGAGGGAGCGGGTGCGCGCAGTACAGCGTAGCAGGCGCGGTGAGGTGGACGGGTAGGGCGCACACTCCAGCGTCATGGAGGACGCTCCTGCGGAGCCTACGTAGGGCACGTACTGCACCGGCCACAGCGTGTTGTCGGACACCCAGCGCGGTGGCGGGGTGACCCGACGTTGGGCGCTCACCTGCGCCTCGCGGGCGAGGGGCGTGATGGCGAACAGGACGAGGGCGGCGAGGAGGAGGCGGCGGTGACTCATGCGAAAGCTCAGGACTTGCCCGTGGACGCTCGTGGGCTCGCGCGATTCAGTGCCTCGATGACCTCGCGCCGGTCGAGCGGCTCGGTGGGGGTGGGCTCGAACAGCGGCAGTCCCTCGGCCATGGCCCCGTGCGCCAGCCGCTGGACCTCGCTCACCAGCGAGCGCACGCCGCTCAGCCCGGTGCGACGGCTCATGTCGGCGATGTGGTTGTTGACCGTCTTCTCCGTGCGGCCCATCTCGCCAGCGATCTCGCACGCGATCTTGCCCTGCACGAGGCCGGCCAGCACCTGACGCTGCTTCTCGGTCAGCCCGTGCTCTTGCCCGAGCGCCCAGATGGCCCAGTTGATGGCGTCGCCCGGCCCGGGTGCGCGGCGGTGGTCGCACAGGTCCAAGAAGGGCTGCACGCTGGCCGGCGAAGCGGGCGGTGACGAGTAGAGGTAGCCCCGCTCGCTGGCGAGCCGGAGGTTCTCGGCCGACGGATTGGCGGACAGCCACAGCACCACGGGCTGGCGCAGCGAGGTGGCCTTCAGCCGCGCGGCCCAGTCGAGCGCGAGCGCGTCGTCCTGGAACCCCGGGCCCAGCACGAGCCCTACCCAGCGATGGCGCCGCGGGTCTTGCAGCAGGCGGTGCGGGGCCGAGGCCGAGCGGACGGGGACGGGCCCGGCGAGGGCGTCCAAGAGGGACATGGCCGACCGGGCCACCGGGTCCACCACCATGATGAACACCTTGCGGGTGTCATCCACGAGCTCGGGATCCGATGTGCGACTCTTGGCCATCCGAGCGAGAGGATAGCAGCATTTGGCCCCGCCGATACGGGCTCGGTGGCGCACTTCCGGCCGGGCTGTCATATCGTGGCCCATGGCGAACACACCCTCTCTGGGCCCGGCGGGTCCGAGCCTCCCCGGCATGACCCTCGAGCGGCACATCCTGGACCGCCAGCGGAGCAACCCGGAGGCCACCGGCGACTTCACCCGGCTGTTCTACCAGATCACCCTCGCCGCCAAGATCATCGGCAGCCGCGTCAGCCGCGCGGGCCTCTCGGGGGTGCTGGGCACAACGGGCAAGATCAACGTGCAGGGCGAGGTGGTCGCCAAGCTGGACGAGTTCGCCAACAACACGCTGGTGAGCGTGGTGCAGGCCGGCGGGCAGGTGTGTGTGATGGGCAGCGAAGAGGTGGAGGAGCCCATCGCCATCCCCGACGGCTTCCCGTGCGGCAAGTACGTGCTGCAGTTCGATCCGCTCGACGGGTCGGGCAACATCGACATCAACGCGTCCATCGGGACCATCTTCTCCATCCACAAGCGGGTCACGCCCAGCGGCGGTCCGGGCACGCTCGAGGATCTGTTGCAGCCGGGGCGCGACATCGTCGCGGCGGGCTATGTCATCTACGGGTCGTCCAACATGCTGGTCTACAGCACGGGCGACGGCGTGCACGGCTTCACGTACGACCCGGGCGTGGGCGAGTTCTTCCTCTCGCACGAAAACATCCAGGTGCCCGAGCGGGGCAACACCTACTCCATCAACGAGGGCAACTACCACAAGTGGTCGCCGCGGGTGCGCGAGTGGGCCGACTGGATCAAGTCGCCCCAAGACGGGCGCCCGGCCTACGGGCACCGCTACATCGGCGCGATGGTGGCGGACCTGCACCGCACGCTCTTGCGCGGCGGCATCTTCGTCTACCCGGCCGACAAGAAGAACGAGAACGGCAAGCTGCGCCTCCTGTACGAGGCGTCGCCCATGGCGTTCATCGTCGAGGCCGCTGGGGGCGCCGCGCACACGGGCACCGAGCGGGTGCTGGACGTGATCCCCACCGAGCTGCACCAGCGCACCCCGCTCTACATCGGGAGCCGCTTGGACGTCGAGGACGCGCTGCGCATCGCGCACGACTGAGCGATGGCGCGAGACGGGACCAAGGGCGGCGCGTCGGACGGGACCGGCGACGGCAGGAGCGATGACCGCGACACGGCGCCGGACCTGAGCGCGGCGCTCGCGGACGACGACCCCACGGCGGAGTCGAAGCCGCTGACGCACCTGAGCGCGCGGGGTGAGGCGCACATGGTGGACGTGGGTGACAAGGACGTGACCCAGCGCGAAGCCCGCGCGCGGGGCGCGTTGCGCATGGCCCCCGAGACGCGGCGCCGGCTATTGGCCGACGACACCCCCAAGGGGGACGTGTTCGCGAGCGCGCGCATCGCGGGCATCCAGGCGGCCAAGCGGACGGCGGACCTGATCCCCCTGTGTCACCCCCTCTCGCTCAACGCGGTGAGCGTCACCATCGACCCCGACCCCGACGACGTCGAGCGCGTGTGGGTGGAGGCGACCGTGCGCTGCACCGGCAAGACGGGCGTGGAGATGGAGGCGCTCACGGCTGCGAGCGTGGCGCTCCTCACGCTGTACGACATGCTCAAGGGCATCGACCGCGAGATGGTCATCGAGAGCGTGGCGCTGCACGAGAAGCGCGGCGGCCGGCGCGGCCACTACGTGCGGGGCTGACAAGGGGCAGGGGCACCCCTCGATCGCAGGGCTCCCTCAGTGGTGGCGCGCCACGGTAGCCTGGATCGCGTGCAGGACGCTGGGAGGGCCGACCGTCGCCGGCTGCAGCGCGTCCGTGAGGAACGTCGCGGCCTCCGGAAACTCCGAGAAGTAGCGCTCCACGGTGGACGAGCGGCCAACGACCGACATGCCCCCGAGGATGCTGCGCACGATGCTCGCGACGAAGCCCTGCTCGGAGAGGATGATGGCGCGCTTCAGGGTGGTGGCTTCGAAGCGAGCCATGGACTCCTGGATGGCGCCGCGCACGCTCGCGTTCGGCATCACCATCTTGGCGAGGTGCGCGACCATGCAGGTCCCACCGGGGTACCGGGCGAGGATGCGCGCATGGAGGGCGCCAGCCTCCTCCATGGCGTTGACGGTGAGCTCCCCGCTCTGGCTGGTGATCAGCACATTGCCGATGGCCGAGAACGTGAAAGCTCCGTGATCGACGACGAATGGTCCGTGGAGAGTGGAATCTCCAGCTGTGGGGGGAAGATGGACTTTCATTCGGAGGAAAACTGTATGTCAAGACACGACAGGCGGCCAGGCGAATGTCGGGGCCGTTCGGGACTGTCACAGCCGACCGGCGCCGCGCGGGGGGGTCCGCTCGGCGCCGGCAGCAGGCGCTTCGTGCGCGCGTTGGGACGCGCTCAGTGGGTGGGGATGGCGCAGGCCATGGGCTCCGTCTCCCAGCCCACGTTGTTGGCGTCGAAGACGTTCCGGATCGCTTGCGGCGTGTTCGGGCCGATCAGCGTCACCGCCGGCCAGTCCGCGCCCTCGTTGGGATCGGAGCACTCGTAGTCGTCGTCACACTTGAGGGCGCCGTGCATGTCGTGCATGCCCGCCGGGCCAATGTGCGCGCAGTGGAGGTGCGGGTTCGTCGGCACCATGAAGTGGTGCTTGAACTTGCACGGCAGCGACAGACCCGCGAGCGGGCGGTTGGGGCCGCACGCGGGCGAGAACAACGGCAGGCTGCTGATGTACGCGATGCACTCCTCCTCGCTCTCGTACTGGAGCGTGTGCTCGTCGCCCGCGCAGTACTCGGTGTGCACGCGACAGATGTCCTCGACGCCCCAGCGGTGGCTCAGCTCCGAGGCCTGGACGTAGGTCTCGACCCAGTCGCGGATGCCCTCGGTGGGGATGACGGAGTAGTCGCCCACGAGCGTCGAGCAGCCCTCGAACACGACCTCTTGCTCGGTGTACGCGTCCGTGTAGGGGAGGTCGCCGCGCAGGAAGGAGCCGCCGAAGGTGCTGCCCTGAATCCAGGTGGATCCGTCGGTCGACACGTGCAGGGCCGCTGGCTTGGTGGGGTCGATGGTGGTGTCGTAGTACCAGAAGTCGTGGTTGAGGCTCTGCATCGCCATGCCCAGGTACTCGGCCACGTTGTCGACCCCCGTGTAAGTGCCGATGCCGTAGGGGACGAAGACCGTGACGTCGGGCTCGAACACCGTGCTCAGGTCGCTGACGAACTGCGGCGTGTCGAGGCACTGCGTGGCGTTCACGTGGTAGGTGAAGATGCCCTGGAAGGTGAGCACGTTCTGGAGACGGGCGGCGTCCATCTCCATGTCGTTGGGGCCGCAGCCGTAGTCGTGGCGCTGGAGCGAGCTGCAGCTACGGATCGCGCGGGGGGTCACCCACAACCACTTGAGCGGCTGGACCACGCGGCACAGCGCCTCGAGCTCGTAGATCTGCTGGCCCTCTTCGCCCAGCAGCAGGTCGAGCGCGGGGTTGCATTCACAGCGGTCGCGCGCCAGCTCGCGCACCGCGTCGCAGCAGCCGCCGAGGTTGCTGGGCAAGCCGAGCAGGCCGGTGTCCTGACAGACCTGGATGGGCCCAAGGTCCGCGACGCACTCGTTCGTGTTCGTCGGTTGGGGCGCCGGCGTCCACCAGGCGGATGCCTGCTCCGGTGCGCTGCTCACGCCCACGGCGACCAGGGAGGCCAGGACCGCTCCGGCCCAACGACCGTGACTTTCCGTCAATTTCGTCATTTTCCGTACCCTTCGTGAAGTGCAAAACTCGTACATGTGTATCTCACGTTGGTGTAGCGCGATACAGAAATCCGTGAAATCTGCGTGACGCTTTGGAAGCCCCCCAGAAAAAGGCACCATGGGACGCAAACTCGGGCGCCTGTGGTGCTGGACACGTCCGGTCCCCGTGCGGGACGCTCTCGCGGTGTCTGGTCCGCACCTGCCGGCGCTCGACCCCGCCACGCGCATCGACGCCGTCCGGCGTGACGCGGGCCTCACGCTGGACCTCTCTGGCTGTGGCCTCGGCTGGCTCCCCAGTGAGGCGTGCGCGCTCCCGTGGCTCGAGGTGCTGCGGCTCGAGGACAACGCGCTCACCGCCCTCAACCCGGAGATCGGCCGGCTGCGCTCCCTTCATACCCTGGAGCTGGGCTTCAACGCGCTCACGCGGTTGCCCGACGAGCTCTTCACGCTCGAGCACCTGCGCGCGCTGGACCTGAGCGGCAACCGTCTTCGGGCGCTACCCGCGCAGGTGGCGAGGCTGCGGCGGCTGAGCGAGCTGCGGGTCGTGGACAACCCGCTGGTGCTGCCCGACGCGCTGTGGTCGCTCCCGGAGCTGCGCGAGGTGCACCTCGACGGCGAGCAGTGGCGTGCCCTACCCGAGCCGTTGCGCGCATCTTGGGCGGGGCGGCTGCACGTGGTCTGAAGTGCCCGCCGCCCACCCTCACGACTGAGCCATGCGATTCTCTCTAGTCCAGGCCCGCGCGCCCCAGTGACCAATACGCCTTCGTCTTGTGCGGGCGCGTCTGACCGTCGGTGCGCCGCAGCTTCCGCAGCGCCTGGATGGCCTGCGCGCGACCCGTCATCAGCAAGCGCGCGTCACGCTCGCGGGCCAGGCCGCGCTCGAGTGCGTCACTCACCACGCGCAGGTGCGTGTCCCCCGCGGTGCGCTCGACACAGACGGCGTTGGGCAGGCCCAGCTGCGCGAGCACGAGCTCGGCCTCGCTCGCGGACTCCACCTCGAACACACAGGTGGGTCGCGTCGGCGATGCACCCCCGAGGGCCAGCGCCACGGCGAACGACGTCTCGTCGCCGAACAGAACCCATGGCTTGCCGGGAGGCGCCGCCAGCGAGGCCTGCGGGCCGATGAAGCGGAAGGGGTCGCCCGCCTTCACCGTGCGGATGAAGCGGGTCCCCGGGTGTGCCGTCTGCGCCGCCGCGTCCTGGTTCAAGTAGAGCAGGAAGTCGGTGCTGCTCGCGGTGCGGTCCCAGCCGATGGGCGTGAACGTGCGCGTGTCGAGGTCCGGCAGCAGCACCTGGACCTTGTCGCCCGGCGTCCAGGTGGCCTCGCGCACCACGTCCGCATGGACGCGGAGCCAACGGAAGCGGGACGACACCTCGCGGACCTCGGTGACCTGCCCGTCCCGCAGCAGCAGACCCCCCAGCGCGTTGAACACGAGCCCTTTTCCAGATGCCATGCGTGACCTCGACTTTCTCATGGATACTTTATCGAAAATGAAAGTCAAAGTCAAATAAGTCCAACGGAGCGACCGGGGCGTGAGCCGTCGTCGTTGCCGCTGCTGAGACTGCCCGCTCCGCGCTCGTAGAAGACCTGGACCGAGGAGGACCGTGAGGAGCGGTCCTCTGCTCCGTCAAGGCGCTCACGACCGCGGGGCGCGTTCCTCGCGGAACATTCGGAGCGCGTGCTGACCCGCCGCGCGCTGGCGCAGGGTGCGGGCCCGGGCAGCGAACGCAGGCGGCGTGTCGTCGAGCCCCGGCAGCCACACGCCGTAGCCCTCCTCGTGCCCGATCACCAGCGCCGGGGCGAGCATGCACGCGAAGTAGAGGTCCACCGCGCTCAGGTCGTCGCCGCTCAGGTATCGACCGCGCGCGAGGCGCTCGTCCGCCCACGCCACGGCCTCCAGCACCACCGCCTCGGACCGCTGCAGGCCAGCCTCGTTGATGTTGAACGTGCGCTCGAGGCGTCGCCCTGCGACCGGGAGGAGCGCGCGGAACACCGTCGCTTGCCCTCTGTCCACCGTGCGTTCGGCCAAGCGGCCCATCACCGCGGGGTTGCCCAGCAGCGCACCGTACGCCAAGCGCCGCGTGTGTGGGCCGACCTTGTCGTGCAGGTAGGCCAGGTCCGCGTCGACGTTCGCGGGATGGAACAGCTCGGGCAGCGCGTAGCGCAGGATGTCCACCGAGTTGTGCACGACGTCGCCGTTGGGGCAGCGCAGGATGGGCGTCGAGCGAGCGCTCGAGGTCTTGTCTGCGCGGGCTGGCACACCGCGTAGCGCCAGCGCTGCGGGGAGCACGTGGAAGAACGGCAGATAGCGAGACTCGCGGTAGGGGATCCCGGCCCGGGTGAGCGCGAAGCGTGCGACCTCGCAGTAGTGGGAGAACGAGATCGAGACGAGGTGGTGCATGGTGGGCATGGTCGGTATCGTGGGCGTCGGAGCTCAGGGGGTCTCGGGGTGCAGGAACTTGGGCACCCCCAGCGACAGGCCCTTGCCCGGCATGGCCAGCAGCGACGAGGTGCCGTGCGCCAAGAGCTGGCCGTCGGCGTCACGGACCCACGCCTCGGCGTAGCTGATGGTGCGCCCCGGCCGCACGCAGCGACCCTCGCACGTGAGCAGGCCGCCCGACACGGAGGCCAGGTAGTTGAGCTTCAGGTCCACGTTCACCAGGCCGGCGCTCTCCGGGATGCGCATGTACGCCGACCAGAACGTCGCCGTGTCCAGCAAGGTGGCGAGTACGCCGCCGTGGAGGATGCCGTACGGCTGGAGGTGCCGCTTGTCGGCGGCGAGCTCCACCACGCAGGTGTCCAGGTCCATGGCCGTGAGCCGCATGGCCATGTGGGCGGGGAACGGGGCCTGGGCGACTAGCGCCTTGATGGCCTCGACATGCTCTGGATTGATGGTGATGGATGGGCTCATGCTGGGGGCTCCTGTTGGGCGGAGACGGGGCGCTCTTTGCACCTGGATCGGTTTGTTTGCCTAGTCAACCAAACCGGGCGCCGCACAAGTCGCCTCGCAGCAAGAAGGTCACACCGCTCCGCGCACGAGGTAAGACATCGCGATGGGCTACGAGTACGTCTGCAACGCACGACTCTCCACCGGGGAGTCTCGTGAGCTCGCGACCGCGCTCGAGCGACTGGGCTACATCCAGCTCGCGAACATGGATCCGCGTCGCATTCGGCTACGACTGGGCGACGCAGCGCCGCGCGAGGGGTGGGACGAAGACTTCGAGGTCATCGTCGAGGACGCGGTGACGGTCGTCGCGCATGGTGGGACGGGAAGGGACCGGGCGCGTTTGCTGCGCGCTGTCGCATCCTTTCTCGCGGGGCTCGGCTATGACGGCGAATTCACGGAGGCGTAGGCCGCCGTGGTCCCGTCGTCGGTGGGGCGCGTGTCGAGCTGGACCGTGAGCTTGGCGTTCGGCCACCTGCGGATGTCGAGGTCGAACGTAACCTCCCACACGAGCTCGTTGTCCTCGATGTCGATGGAGAACCGCGCCACGTCCGGTGCGGGTGGATCGAGACGGGCCACCCACCTGGTCCCATTCGCGCTCAGCGGCGCGCTGTGCCGGTGGAGTTCGTGCCGCTCGTACCGCGCGTTGTCTCCGGTACCCAAGCAGATGCTTTCGTAGACGCGGAGCGTGGCCGTCCCGCCGTTCAGCGGGGCGAGACCCTTGCTTTCGACGACGCACTCGAGCCGGTCGCGTACGCCCGCGCCGCGATACCCATCACTCTCGCGCACGACCGTGACGGTTGCGGTGTCCGTGGTGTAGTAGTGGTGGAAGAGGGCTCGGCGTCGGCGCGGGAACAGCAGCATGGCACCGAACAGCAGCACGGCCGCGAACGCCAGCGCCGCGTAGACGCTCGCGACGACGAGCACCGAGGCGAACCCGCACGCGATGATCGCGGCCACGTTCGCGATGCCGAAGGCCAGCGCCACGCCGATGGCGACCTCGCTCGTGCTGTTCGCCCGCAGGCGCTTCACCTGCAGCGACCGCGACGCGCCGGGGAGGACGGTGAGCTCGACCCCAACCATCTCGTCCCAGGCCCACTCGCGGTCGGCGCGCGCTTCCAGCATCCACGCGACGTCCATCAGCGCGCCTGCATAGGTGGGTGGCGCGGACTCCGGCACGGTCAGCTCGAACGGGAACACCCGCGCGCGGCCTCGCCCCAACGTGACGCGTCCCCACGCTTTCTCGGCGGCGGTGCGGAGCTGCTGGTTGCCCTTGCCGCGCGTCCCCCAGCGCAGGCCCACGGACAGTGAGTGCACGTCGACGTCGGTGTTCGCGTCCACGAGCAGGTTTCCCCGGACCGTCTCACCTGGCGCGAACGTCCGAGCGTCGCCCTCGATGTCGAGGGCCATGGTGATGGTGGCTTCGGTCACGACATGCGCCTCTCGAGGGGCCGCTGTACCACGCGAGAGGTCCATCGGCTGCACTTGCCGAGTGCGAACGCCCTCTGCGCGTCACGGACGATCGAGGCGACGAGGCGCGGCGTTCGAGCTGCCCCACACGGCCCTCGCGCGTCGGTTCGCGGCCGTGGTGGTCGCGTGCGCGTCCTGCGTGCGCGTGGTCACCGGCACCAGGAACGGCCCGGCCCCGGCCAGCTCGGCGCGCACGTAGGTCGGGTCCCGACGCACCACGCGGTCGCGCAGCTCGGAGGGGGTCCAGCGCTCGACGTCGCGCAGCGCCCCGTGCAGCGGCTCCCGCGCGGCGCGCCACCGGAAGAGCTCTCGCCCGTGTGGGTCGTGTACGTGTTGGGCACGCTCGTCCGCGGGGCCTTCCTCGAAGAACCCGGGCTCGTATCGCAAGCCCGAGCTGGGTACCAAAAACGGCGCTCCGACGACGAAGACATCCGACCCCGCGAGCGCCTCGAGCAGCTCCGCGCTCGCCCCGAAGCAGGTGTCGACCACGACGAGGGACGGCTGGAAGCACTGGATCGCGTCGGCAATGTCTGCGACGGATGCGCCGAGGTAGCCAGGAGGCGCGGCGTGCCCCGCGAGGATCACGGTCTCGGCGCGCTGTCCCGCGCACTCGAAGTGCTCGATGGGGTGGTACGCGCAGCGCCCCTCGGGGCAACGTGTGCGGAACTCGGGGCCGTCCGCCGCGTGCAGCACGGCCACGGCTGGGAGCCTGGGGGTCTCTGGCTGCGTGTCCACGTGTGATGTGGCCGTCACGTGCGGCCTGTCGTCCACGTGTGATGCGCCGGTCACGCGCGGCGCGTCGTTCGCGGGTCGCGCGCCATCCACGCGTGCACCTCGGAAGTCGAACTCGCGCGCGCCGTGCGCTCGGTCCCAGCGCAGGAAGCCGTTGGTGCCGATGCGGCTCTGGGCGAGCACCCGCCCGTCGGACGAGACGAAGCTGGCCTCGCCTGCGTAGGACGCCCTCACCGACGGCACCCCCAGCTCCACCGACCGCATGACCTGGACAGCCAGGAGCGCGGCTCGTCCGCGCGGTGTCCCCATCATCTGGTCGCGCGCGAGCACGGCGAGCACCTCGCCCCCCGCGCGTCGCCCTTCGGCGGCGACCGCCCGCGAGAACAGCTCGCCGCACAGGATGGGGATCACGCGCGTGCCGCCGACACGCAGCAGGGGAGCGACACGCCCCGGGCGCCAGCGGTCGTCACCGAACCCGAACACGCGCCGCTCGGCCAGCGGCAGCATGTGGCGTTTGGCGCGCGCCCCCAAGACCAGCCCGTCGGCGTTCACCGCGACGGCTTGGTTCAGCTGCCCTCCGGACGGCGACGCCGTGGTCAACCCGATCAGGTGGTCGGCGTGCGCGCCGGGGGCCCAGGGCTCGAGCTGCGTGCCCGATCCGTCGCCTTCGACCAGGTAGGGGCGCAGCGCGTACGCGTCCTCGGGCCAGACGACGAGGTCGAGGCGGTCGTCTGTGCCCTCCGCCGGAGGGAGCCGGTGCGGGAGGTCCACGGTGGAGCGGGTGTGCGCGACGGCGAGGCCCTCGAGGGCCTCGACTCCGCGCGACGGGAGCGGGGGGGCGGCGACGGCCAGGACGACCGCCGGCAGCGCGGCCAACGCAAACCGCGGAGAGCGCAGCGCGATGGCTTCGCCCATGGACGCGGCCGCCGTGAGGCAAACCCACGTCGTGGGCCACCAGCCGAGGTGCCCGAGCATGCGCAGCACGAGGGGCGCCTGCCACTGCGTCATCAGCCAGTCGCCCAGGTCGACGCCGAGGACGGCGAAGCGCAGCGCCTCGCCAGCGCCCCACGCGATCGGTAGCCAGAGCGCGACGGGGACCCTCCTCGCGGCGAGCGCATGGCCGACGGACACCGTGAGCGCGAGCGGGGTCGCCCACGTGGTCACCTCGAGCAGCAGGAACGCCAGCGAGCCCCCGCCCGGCATGTCGAGGGCCTTCTCGTTCACCAGGAGCAGCCAGTCGGACCCCACCATGAGCGCGGCCGCGTGGGTCAGCCAGGTGCCGACGAACACGATGGAGACAGCGGGGGTCCGCGCGAGGGCCGCCGCCGCGAACGCCACCGCGAGCCACGCGCATGGCCAGAGGCGAGGCTCCGCGGTGGCCAGACAGAGCGCCACTGCGGAGCCCGTGTACACGCCGGCGAGGAACCAGCGGGACACCAAGCGCTCGCTCACGGCGCCTCCCTCCAGCCACAGTCGGGGTCCCCCGCCTGGCAGACCTCTGGCGTGAACTCGCACGGCGCGCACGCGTCGCAGCGGTCTGGGTCGCGCCCACCATAGCCGAGCCGTTGCACGACCCAGCCATCGACGCGGCCTCCGTCGCAGCCGGTCCACGAGCCTGTCGGGGCGCCCTCGCATGCCAGGCCCACGAACGTGTCGCAGCGGTCGCGGCAGATCGCCCGCCCCCGACACGCCCCCCCGGCGGCGCAGTTGCCGTGTCCGAGCGCGCCATCCGTCGCCTCGACCAGCTCGTGGAGCGCGATCTGCGTCTCCGAGCGGAGGGGGTCTCCCGTGGGCCAGCACGAGTCGCCCGTGGCGACGACCGCGACGGCCGAGGACCTCCCGGCGATCTCGGCCTGCGCGTTGCGCCCGCAGGCGCCGACCCACGCGCTTGGGTGTCCCCCGAAGATCAAGTAGAGCGGCGTCTCGCCGGCTCTGGGCCGTGGCAGCGCGCCCTCCCGCCCGACGGCCGGCGCGATCCAGCTGGCGGCCAATGCGTCCCAGCGCGTGCCGCGTGGAGGTGCGGGGAGCGTCCAGCTGCCGCGCAGCTCGAGCGCGGCCTCACCGCGCCAGAAGCGGTTCAGGGTGGAGCCGTGGATCAAGCAGTGTAGGAACTGATCGAGCTCCTGACGGTCCGCGTCGTGCCCCTCCATCCACACGACGTACACGCCGAAGATCCTCGGGCGCTCGCGTCCGCAGCTGGGCATCGACGCCAAGCCGAGGCTGAGCAGCAGCGTGAGCGCGCCGCGGCGCACGCGGCCGTCACCTGCCAGGTTCAGAGTTCGGGGCAGAGGTCGCAGGCCCCCTCGCGCTCCAGCACCAGGCACGCGGCGCAGTCGCAGAACTCGCGGAAGATGCTGCACACGGCGGGCGACGCGGCCACACCACCACTCACGCAGGTCTGCGGGATGCGCGTCTCGAGCGTGGACGGCGTGTTCGCAACCGCGAAGGCGAGCAGCAAGATGTGCGGCGTGATGGTGGTGTACTCGTTGTACGTCGCCACGGTCTGGAGTGCCTCGTAGCCCGTCGCGTCGGTCGCGATCGTGGTCCACTCCTCGCCGCTGGCGATGTCCACCTCGTACGTACCGTCCACGTTGGCGCTGACGATGACGCTCTGATCGTCGATCGCGTTGCCGATCGTGACGTAGCGGTTCTCGCGGTCGAACAGGAAGTAGCGCTCATCCGAGCCGTCGGGGTTCGAGACGAAGAACGAGGTCGTCGTGCCGTACTCGTCCGGGATGATGACTGTGTTGGTCGCGAGCTCGCGCGCGCCCAGGCCGTCCACCGTCACGCGCACAGTCGTCTCGAGCGTCAGCGTTCCGTCCCGCTGCTCCTCGACTCCGGACTCGTCGACCAAGCTCACCTCGATGCCCCATGTGTCGCGCAAATAGCCGACGAGCTCCGGGTCGCTCTCGAGGACGTACTGCGGCTCGGCGCTCGGTTCGGCGCCGTCCCCGCACGCGATGACGATCGACGTGGAGAGCGCGAGCAGGGTCGTCGTCCCGACCCAGAGCCGACGTGCAGAGCGAGACGGTTTCGGTGCGTTTGTCATGGTCACTGCAAAAGTCCGTACCATGTGCGTGAGCGCGCCCCCCATATGAGGGTCGTCATATGGCGCGCGTGTCGTGGGACCGTTGGTCCGCTCAGGCCAGCGCGTCCAGCGCGCGGGAGAGGCGCTCCACTGGTTCCACCTGGGCACCAAAGGTCAGCGCGAAGCTCTCGGACCGGAACTCGGGGTGGGCCCGCCGCAGCTCGACGAGCTGGGCGCGGCCATGGGTGAGGTCCCCGAGGTGCCACGCGGACGCTGCGGCCAGGGCGCGCGCGAACGCATAGCGGGGCGTCCGACGGAGGGCGTCGAGGGCCGCGGCGTAGGCGTCGGCGTAGTGTCCCTGCATGAAGTGGAGCGTCGCCATGCCCGCGTGGAAGGCGCCGGGGCCAAGCCGCATCGCGTGCCCCATGCACATGAGCGACTCTTCGGCGGCCCCCGTCGCCTGCAGCGACTGGGCGAGGGTCGCGTGCGCGACGGCGTAGCTCGGGTTGCGCACGATCGCGCTGCGCAGGGGCTCGATGGCTGCGCCCCACTCGCCTGTGGTCTGGAGGTAGCGTCCCTCGAGGAAGTGCCCCTCGGCGCAGCCCGCAGCGAGCTCGTGACAGCGCTTCGCCGCGCGCTCCAGCCGTGCCGTGGCGGGCGACGGGTCGCCCCACTGGTTCAGGATCGCGTCGTAGGCGAGCAGGCCGGTCGCGTAGTGCGCGAGGACGAGGGCGGGCTCCCGCGCGATGGCTCGCTCGAGGACCACCGTCGCCTCGTCATTGGCGGAGCGTTCCCGTCGCGCGCGCAGGCGCATGGCGTAGTGTGCGAGCTCCCACGCGGGGAGGTCGGGGCTCAGGCTCGCGTCGGCCGCCGTCGCGAGCGCTCGCTGGATCAGGCTCGGGTAGGTGGCCGCGACCATCGACCGACAGAGCTCGTCGGTCTCCTCCAGCAGCGAGCTCCATGCCGCGTCGCGCTGCTCGACGAACACGTGCTCCCTCACCTGGTGGTCGTCCACGCGCAGCGAGAGGCGCACTCCGCCCGGCGTCATCCGCACCGTGCCCGAGACGACGAAGCGCGCTCCGAGGCCCTCGGCTACCTCGGCCAGCGGGCGCCCCTCCCACATGGGGTGGGCGCTTGCCAACGTGGAGATGACAGGGAACCAACACCAGCGAGCGAACGAGCTGGCGAGGTCTTCGGTGAGCGCCGCGGCCAGCGACTGGGTGCGCGGGTCGTCGCCCTGCGACCGGAGCGGGAGGACCGCGATGGCGGGTCTTTCTAGACGCTGCGTGATGCGGCGCGGTCCACTCTCGAACGCGACGTACGCGGCGGCGGCCTCGACGCGGTTGGTCAGCTGGAGGTGCGCCAGCACGGCGCTCACGTGGATGCGCACCGTGCCCGGCGCGACGCCGAGCACGTGGCCGATCTCCGCGTTCGTGAGCCCCTTCGCGAGCAGTCCGAGCACCTCGAGGCGCCGCGCGGAGAGGGTCTCGATCGGGTCGCGCGTGGGCGGAGACGGCATCCCTCGCAGGATCCCCAGCTTCGTGGGTCAGCGCAACGTCGCAGTCGCGTCGCTGCGCTGGCAGACCCGCTGTGTGGAGAGCAGTACGGGCGTGCGGTGACCCTAGAGCGTGGGCCACGGCCCGAAGATCAGCAGCTGGTTCCCGTCCCGGAACACGGGGCCCCAGCGGTGGTCGTGCGGGCCCAACAACTCCCAGCCAGCCGGGACCGCCACGACGTCCCCCGAGGCGAGGCACAGGTAGCGCTCGCGACCGGAGCTCTCGTCGACCAGCGTCGTGATGTTGGCGTCCACGAAGTGGGCGACGGGCCGCAGCGGCTTCGGCAGCGCGCCCAGCTGGCGGTGGGGCTGGCCCCAGGAGATCTCGAACGCGTGGCGGTCCGCGAAGAAGCGCACGCCCGTGGACGTGCCGACGCTGCGCACGGTGGTCAGCGGGGCGTCCAGCGAGACCCACGGCGCGCGCTCTCCCGTCCGCGCGTGCACCATCTGCACGCGGCGGCGGTCCTCGCTCAGGATGGCGACGTGCGGCCCACGGCTCGCGCTCCCCACGAGCGTGCCGGTTTCCCGCCAGGTCGGCGCCGCGTCGGCGCGGGTGTCGGGCACGAAGCCCACGCCGCCCTCGCCGTGGAAGACGTCTCCGACCGCGTGGAACGAGAGGTCTCCGGTGGGCGTCGGGCGTGGCGCCGGCAGGTGTCTCGGACGCGCGACCAGCCGCTCTCCATCCTGCACCCACTCGAGCTGCCCCTTGGGACCTGGGGTGACGGCGATCGCCTCGCCCGAGCCAGGGGCTGAACCGTTGAGGAACCGTGTGCAGCGGAAGTAGGGCCCTGGGGCGCTGCGCGCGAGGACGTGAAGCTCGTGGTCCCGCAGGGTCACGGGATGGCTCTCGCCGTCGTCCACGTCGTGGAACGAGACGTAGCCACGCGCGGTGCGCAGGGGGACGCCGCCGCGCGAGCGCCAGGTGGCGATGGGCGTGTCGTGCGCGTCGCGCACCTGGATCCAGCCGAGCGCGCACTCACCCGTGAGCGGAGGCGGCGGGAACCCGACGAAATAGGCCTCGTGCCCGTTGGTGAGCAGCGTGTGCGACACGAGCGCGCCCGTCGACGTGGGGTCTCCCTGCCCTGGGAGGTCCGCAGTGGACAGGCGCGAGCCATCTTCCCCAAAGCGGTGGAGCCGACGCGTGGGTGCGGCGCCGTCCTCGACCCAGCGGCCCGGACCCGCCCGGTACAGCGTCCCGTTGCCCACCCCTCTGACGGGGTGCGCGCCGCGCGCGCCGACGTGCACGGCGCCGCCCGCATCCAGCGCAAACGCGGTGAAGCCGCGACCCACGGCGTCCAGCGCCAGCCGGCCTTCGAGCGCGACCGTGACGACCGCGTCCGGCTTGGCGGTCGGGGCCCTCTTGCCCTTGTGAGCCAGCTGTTTCAGGGCGATGGCGCGGTCGAAGAAGGCGACGTCGCCGCTGCTGCGCGCGAAGGCTGCGCGCCACGCGTCGAGGTCCGCGTGGATGTCCGTCAGCAGCTTCGCCCAGTCCGCCTCGGTCAGCCACCACGCCCCGTTGCGGAACGCTGGCAGGGCCGCGACCAACTCGTCCACCTCGCCTCGCGCCGCACGCGCGACCACCTCGCCCGGGACGCTACCTCGGTATGCGGGCTCGCCCCGATCACCACCCGGGAAGTACGAGCCGAGCGCGCCGCAGTCTCCGCAGCGCGAGAGCCCGCTCGCTGAGCCCCAGTCGTGTGAACAGGCGCGGGCCTTGGGTGACATCGGCGCAGTGTACCAGCCTGTTGCCGACCCACAGCCGGTGCCTCGCTGATCGCCAAGGCCACCTTGGCTTCAACGGCTGCTGGGCCCGTGCCCCCCAGTCCCGCGCGCTGGCGGACCGCCATGCGTCTGTGTCCGCGTGCGCCGCCGTGCGTCCTCTCGTTTGGTCGGGCGGCTCGGCGCTCAGCCGCGAACGGGCAGTCGACGCGTCAGGCGCCGCAACACGGACAGCCCGCGGGGCACGGCCTCCTGCGGCTCGCGGGCCGTGTGCGGGTGGACCTGGTGCTTGCTGCGCGACGTGGCGAGGAGCTCGTCCAAGCGTGCAGCGAGCGCGGCGGTGCTTGCGGTGCGGTGCCGCGGGTGCGCGAGGTTGGTGCGCTCGAGAGGGTCCGCGTCCAGGTCGTACAGCTCGTGCTCTTGCGCGCGGGTGTGGCGCGGGGGGTCGTCGGCGTACGGGTCCGCGTGCGCTTCGGTCTGGAAGTAGCGCGTGTACTTGAGACGCCGTGGCCCATCGGGTGTGTCGAGCTGGGCGACGATGGCCTCGACGTGGTTGGGTTGTGGGATGGTGGGCAGCGGTAGACCCAGGCGATTGCGCCGCACGGCGCCCGCGCTGATCTCGTCGCGCGTCACGAAGTACACCGGGTCGCTGGGCGCTGCTGCGTCACCCCGCACGAGCGCGCTCAGGTCGCGCCCTACCAGCGGCTGGGCTTCGGTGTGGGTCTCGGCCAGCGCCGCGCGTGCGGCGTCCTGGTCGATGCCTGCCAGCCCCAGGAGGGTGGGCAGCAGGTCGACGTGGCTCGTGGGCGCGTCACAGCGCCCCGTCGCGCCACCGCGCGCGAGGCGCGGCGGCAGGGAGATGACGCACGGCACGTGGATGGTCTCCTCGTAGGCGTTGTGCCACTTCTGCTTCATGCCGCCGTGCGCGCCCAGCATGTCCCCGTGGTCCGAGGTGAGCACCACGATGGTGTCGTCGGCGAAGCGCGACGCGGCCAGGCGCTGCACTACGCGACCGAGTGCGCGGTCCACCTCGGCCTGCAGCGAGAAGTAGAAGCGTCGATAGAGCGCCACCGCCGGCTGGGGGATGAACATGCGCGTGTAGCCCCGGGCGTAGGCGCGCTGCGCGGCAGGCTTGTCCCTCAGGTCTTCGCGCGCAGTGGGCGGCGGCGGGATGTGCGGCACCTCGGGGCCTGCGTGCGGCATGCCCGCGCGCAAGAGCCAGGGTGCGCCGAAGAAGACGATGTCGTGCGGGTTCACGAACGAGCACACCAGCAAGAAGGGCTTCTCGGAGGCCGGGTCACGCGCCTCGAGCGCGTCGAGGCATGCGACGGCTTCGTCTGCGTAGTGTGGGTCGCGCACGATGCCCGAGTTGCAGTGCTCGGGGCCATGCGGGTCGGGGCCCGTCCAGCCATCGAAGCCGAACCCGGCGAGGCGGTTGGCGCTCCGGTACGCGGCGACGTGCGCCGGGATGAGCGAGCCATCCGCGCGCGTGATGGCCAACGAGCGATGCTCGCCCGGCACGGGCAGGTCGGCGTGCGACACGTGCCACTTGCCGATGTAGCGCGCGTCGTACCCTCCCGCGCGGAAGTAGTCGCCCATCGTGGGGACCGTGTCCGGGTCCAGCCAGTGCATCTCCGCGTCGGACGCGCGCTTCCCGATGCCGTCGGTCTGCGACACGCCGTGCAGCGCCGGGTAGTGCCCGGTCAGCAGCGATGCCCGGCTGGGCGCGCAGGCCGTCGACGCGACGTAGTGGTTGTCCAGCGCGAAGCCCCGCGCGCGCAGCGCGGCACGGGTGGGCATGTGCTCACCACGGAAGCGCGTCAGCGCGGCGTCCTCGTAGCAGGTGGGCGCGCGCTCCTCGTCGGTCAGCAGCAGGAGGACGTTGGACGGACGGGACATCGGCGCAGTGAACCAGCCTCACGCGCGCGGGTCGAGTGTTCCGTGCGCGGCTGCGGTAGCCGTTTGGAACGCAACCTCGCTGGGCTATCGACTCACGCGGCTCACCGACACCAGCCTGACTTCATGAGAAATCTCGTCGTCGACCACGAACACGTGACTCGCGTCGAGCGCCATGTCGGTCACCCGCCTGAGCCCCGCGGTCACGGCGGTCGGCGCTCCCGCGGCCTCGGCGTTCGCCCCAAGCGAGTAGAGGCGGGTGGTGAGGGAGGGGGCGACGTCGATGTCGCCCGCCACGTAGACATCCGCGGAGTCGCCCACCAGTCGGTCGAGCTCGCTCTCGTCGTAGACCAGCGACGACGCACTCGTCACGCGAAAGCCGCGATGGACGTACCACGAGTTCTGCAAGACGCTGTCGACGAGAAAGAGGGTTCCCGCGACATCGGCGAGGCCTCGGATGCCCCGGTCGTGGACGTACCGTGAGGTGGGGTCGATGCCTGGTTCATTCGCCAGCGTCAGCACCTCGTTCGTGCTGCGGTCGACGACGAGGACGTCTTCACCGAGCGTGGCGAGCGGTAGCTGAGTGCCGTACGCGCCGAGTATGGCGTACGGAGTGAACGCGTCCTCCGGACCCTCGAGCGGCCCGTCCCGCGGAATGCCACGGACAAACGTCCGCGAGGGCGTCCCCATGCCGAAGTAGACGACGCCGTCGTGCACGACGACGGCGACGCCCTGCGCGTAGGGCATGATGGCGAGGTCGGTCGTGTCGCCCGTCTCCGGGTCCATCCGGAACAGGCGCATCTGGACGGGGAAGGGGACGTCCTCTGTGAGCCGGCAGTTCTCGAGCGCGTAGAGCCCCACTTCGTCGATCGCTAGATCCGCGATGGAGCACCCATTGTCCGCGCGAAGCTCCTGGGTGGCGCCACCATCCTTCGGGGTGCGGAGGATGCGACCGTTGCGGTCGGACCAGAATGCGTGGTCTGCGCCGAGCGCGAGCGATGGGACCATCTGAGCGACGGTGCTGTTGATCCGACTGGCTGTGAACTCGGAGCGCCCGAGCACCCGGACGCGCGCCCCAGAGCATCCGACCGGCTGATCAGGGTACGCTTGCTCGAAGCAGGGATCTGGGCCCGCGCTGCAGCCCGCCGTGGCGACCACCCAAGCGAGCGTCATCGCGACGACGGACGGCGGCCGATCCGCCATCGCCGCAAGGACCGTGGAGATCGTCGACCCGCCCAACTCACCGAACCCCCATCGCATGGGCTCGGTCTACCGTTTCGCGCGTGGCCGCGTCAAGCGGCAGCCAACGTGTCCAGCTGGAGCCGGATGGCGTGCTCGAGGGCGTCGACGCTCAGCGCGCGCATCTGCACCAGGATCTCCCCGATGCGCTGGGCACGGAGCTTCTGCTGGCGCCAGAGCGCGTCGCGCAGCTGCGCGGCGTCGATGTAGCCCTCTTCGACCAGGTAGCGACCGAACGGCCGGCTGTGGGTCCCTTCGTCGAGGTGCGCGAGGTCTTCCAGCTGGTCGGCCACGGCGCGCGTCAGCGAAGGCGCGCTGATGTAGCGCATGTCGACCAGGATCTCCCCGATACGCCGCTTGCGTTGGACGCTCTGCCGGTTGAGCGCCCGGCCTCGTCATCGACGGCCAGAGTGGCCACCTGCGATCAGCGAACCAGTTCTTGACGGATGCCAGAACCGGGGCGGCAAGGGTTCAGCCGGCGCCGAGGCGTCCGACCCCCGAAGCGAACGGTCTCGACCCACGATGATCGGTCGCTGCGATGATGGTGCGTGCACGGCTGGTTTCGTCCTCCACGACCTCGAGGCGATAGCTCTCTGGCCCCACGCGATGCAAGACGATCAGCGAGGTACGTGGTTGGTGCTTGAGCAATCCCGGCATTGCGGTGCCACCCATATTGAGCTGCAGGACCGCGCCGGTCGCGCGTGTGTTGAGCTTCACTTTGATCCGAGACTCGGCGTCATCGTGAGCCACTTGGATCTCCCTCCCTGTGACATCCCCGTGGACACCGAAGAAGTGTGCGTGCCTCGCGTTGGCCTGCAGCACCGTCCCGCTCTGTCCGTGGGCCCGAGCGCGCATCGCGAAGAACGTAGGCTCGCAATCGTCCGCTATCACGAAGGAAGCGATGTCGAGTCTCGGAGCGCGCCTGCGAATGACCTCATATTCATTGAAGTGTCGTTGGTATGCGTCGAGCGCCGCGTCGGAGGCCGCCCACGCTCGAGTCCACCACGCGCTCCATGCTTGATCGACCTCCCGTGCGAGAGGTCGGCTTGCATCGAACTCGAGGTGGACTCCGAGCTCGTCGTTGTCGCCCATCCCGAGCCGGGTGAGGTTGGCAGACCCGATATATGCGCTGTTTCGGGCGCCACGCTCCGACCAGTAGAACTTTGGATGAAAGCGTGCGGTCGACGCGCCGTGCAGCAGCCTGAGCTCGACGTGACTCAAGCTGCGCAGCCGACGGAGCGCCTCGGGATCCGTCACGCCGTCATTCAATCCTGCGATGACCTCCAGACGATCGTACCCAGCCCAAGCAAGTTCCTTGGCGCCGTGGTCCGAGAGGTACGCGACCGCCACGCGCATCCGACCTCCTTCGCGGACACCCTGCAAGAACTCGTCGAGTCGACTTGTGACGGTCACTTGCATGCGGTCACTCTCCTGGACTCTGATCTAGGCAACGCACGCCGAGTACCACTCCTAGAAGCCCAATGGCAGCCAACACCACCCACAGACCGTCGTCCTGACATTCGATGGCCACGCAGCTACTGTCGGCCGCCTCGAGGGCCTCAGGCTCCGATGTATCCCGAACAGGCTAGACCCCGAGGGCGGCGCGCGCCGCCTTGATCTCGTCGCGGCCCAGCTCGCCCGTCACCACGAGCCCCAACAGGAACGCGAAGAACCCGCCGGCCAACGCGGCCACGCTCATGACCGCGCCGCCATGCGGGATGTACATCGCGGCCGCGAACGCACCCGCCCCGGCGAGCCCGCCCCGGACGACGGATAGCGGCGGCAGGAACGCCTTGAAGCGCGCGTAGACCGCGGCGCCCGCGCCGAGTAGGGCGAAGACGGTGCCGGCGCAGGTGCCGAGCGCAGCCGCGATGAGCGCGTCCTGGTTGGGGCCCGCCGCGCTGATGAAGAACTGCGTGGCCAGCAGCACCACGCCGAGGGCCAGGCCCGCGATGAGCGCCGCGATACGCGGCTGGCCGGCGCTGGTGAGCACGGTGGCCGTGATGACGAACAGCGCGAAGGCCGCGATGCCGAAGACCAGCGCGCCGAGCGCGGGGGCGCCTGCCAGGTAGGGCTCCGGGTACGCGATGCGCATGACGCCGTCGGAGGCGCCCGCGATGGGGCACGCGATGGAGAGCAGCGCCAGCATGGAGAAGCGCAGCGCGCCCTTGATGGTGCGGCGGGCGGCCTCCTCGTCGCCGCTGGCCGTGGCGCGCGAGACCATGGGGAAGACGATGAAGGTCATCGACAGGATGATCTGGTAGGGCACGAACGCGAAGGTCTGCGCGGCGCGGTAGTAGCCCACCAGCGTCTGCGCGTTCTCGCTGGCCGCGGCCTGCGCCATGCCCGCCTCACGCCCCAGCTCGCTGAGCGTGCGCGACAGCACCTGGATGTCGATCTGCAAGATGCCGTTGAGGAAACCCTGGTAGAGCCAGACGGGCGCCAGGAACGCGAGCCACGTGCGCAGCGGCGTGCCCTCGCCGGGCTTGCCGATGCCCACCACCAGCAGGGCGGCGAGGCAGATGGCGCCGGCGGCCCCCGCGAAGCCCGTGAACGCGCCCAGCGCGCCGTAGCCGAGCATGGCGCCGCCCGCGATGCCCGCGGTGCGCAGCGTGGAGAAGCCGATGTCGAACTTGGCCTGCGTCGCGAACTGCTGCTGGCCGTTGAGATTGCCGATCAGCGCGGCGTACAGCGCGTAGGCCAGGACGACGGTGGCGGCGACGCGCATCATCGCCGCGAGGTCAGGGTCGCCGTGGAACTGAGCAAAGTAGGGGGCGAGCGTGAAGAGGGCCGCGGACAGGAAGCCCCCGATGACGAGCTGGACCTGGATGCCCTGACGCAGCACGGCCGGGCCGCGCGCCTCGTCCTCGCTCACCAGCTTGCTGACGGTCTGGATGGTGGCCGCGATCAGCACGTTGTTGAGCATGCTGATGGCCGCCATGATGGTGCCGAACTGCCCGAACACCTGCGGCGTGAAGAAGTGGGGCAGCGCCAGCTGGATGCCGAAGCTGGTGAGGATGAAGTAGACCTTGGCGCCGGTGATGACGAGCAGGCCACGGCCCGCCTTGCGCGTGGTGGACGCGCTGGCGTCTTGCGGGACGTTTGGGTTGGCGTCGGCCGGGGCCGCCGGCTCGGCGCCGCGTTCGGCTTCCGACATGCGGCGGGTTGTGTGGGCAGGCGCGCCGCGGGTCAAGCTGGGCCCACGGGCCGGGTCGGGGTACGCGGGGCGCAGACTCGGCGTGCGCGCGTTGGGGTCGCCCGAGCATCTGGCGCACCACGAGGGCGGCGTTCTCCGCGGGACGCGCGCCGGGCCAGCGCCGGAGCGCGCGTTTGCTGCGCCCCCGGCCAACCGGCACACTGCCCGCGTGATGGAACGCTTGGGTGTCGCTCTTCCGGCGCGTACGCGCTTCGGGCTCTTCGCGGTGGGTGTCGTCGTGAGCGTCCTCGCCACGGCGACGGGCTGTGGAGACCCCATCCCCATCACCCTCGACGAGGGCCTGGTCGACCTCGGGTCGGACGCGCAGCTGCCCGATGCGGGGCCGATGGATGGGCGCGTGCCGGACGACCTCGGACCCGACGCGGACGTGCCCGACCAGGGCTCGGGCATCATCCTCGAGGTGGGCTTCGGGCCGACGGGCGGCTTCATGGTCGCGCCGGGTACGGGCACGGCCACCGCCGTCATGGGCGTCCAGGGCGGCTACCACCTGGACATCGGCTTCCGCGTGCGCGGCCTGACAGCCAGCGACTTCAACAGCGGCGAGTGGATCATCTCGTACGAGTTCCGCACCACGGGCGGTCAGGTGCTGAGCGAGCCCATCTCGCGCGTGCTCAGCTTGGTGGGCGTGAGCTTCGACGGGGTGGGGCAGGTGCGCTCGGGCGACCGCGCGTTCTTCCTCAGCAACGACCCGAGCCCGTTCAACAACACGGCGATCACGCTCGAGGTGTCCTTGACGCGCGGGACGCTCGAGGTGGTGGACACAGCGGACGTGACGCTGGTCGTTCCTTGAGGCGCTGCGGGAGCTGAGAAAGCTGAGATGGGGGGCACCAGGCTGAAGCCAGGTGCCCCGAGGCTGCAGCGTGACCTGCAAGTCCGCCCCACTGCGGGGGCGGACTGCCGGGTCGTGAGCGATGGAAGACCGGCGACTGTGTCGCGGTTGGGACTGCTGGCGAGCCACCGATTGACCACCCCGCCCAGATTCCACAGCCGACCATCACGTAGTCCGCCTCCGCAGGGGGCGGACTTTAGGCAAGCACTGCAGCTCCGGGGCACCAGGCTTCAGCCTGGTGCCCCCCAACCGACCCTGACCCGACCCTGACCCGACCCTCAACGGTCCCCCAACCGCCCCTCAAAACACCGCTGGCGCCCGCACTGCCCCGCGCGGCACCCGCTCCATCTCGAAGCGCCCCAGCAGCTCGTCGAGCGTGGCGGACTCGCCCTCGCCGCACAGCCCCATCGAACCCCCCAGGAACCCGAGGATGCGCTCCTTCGGCACGCCCCGAGCGACGTAGTCGGCAATCCCCACGCTGCCCAGGCGCTTGCTCAGACGCCCTCCCTCGTCGGCCAGCACCAGCCCCAGGTGTCCGAACGCGGGTGCCTCGCACCCGAGCGCCGCGTAGAGCGCCAGCTGGCGCGGCGTGCTGCCCAAGAGGTCGTCTCCGCGCAGCACCTCGGTGATGCCCTGAGCCGCATCGTCCACCACCACGGCCAGCTGGTAGGCGAACAGCCCGTCGCTGCGACGCACCACGAAGTCCCCGCCCAGCGGAGCCGTGACGGGCCCCTGGACCATGTCGACGAAGCGCTCGAACGCGGCGTCCTCCTCGCGGAGTGCGAAGCGCAGCGCCGCCGGTCGGTTCGGGCGCGCGTTCGGACCGTGAGGTGCCCGCTGCATCCCGAGCCCCGCCGGCCGACACGTGCCCGGGTACACCAGCTCGCCGCCTGGGTCGCCCACGTGGGGCGCGCTGCTGAGGGCGGCCTCGATCTCCTTGCGCGTGCAGGTGCACGGATAGATCCGTCCGTCCCGCGCCAGCTGCGCCAGCGCCTCCTCGTAGGCCTCGGTGCGCGCGCTCTGGTACACGGGCCCCTCGTCCCAGTCGAGCCCCAGCCACGTGTGGTCGCGCAGGATCGCCTCGGCCGCGCCCGGCTTCACGCGCGGTGGGTCCAGATCTTCGATGCGCATCACGATGCGCCCGCCCAGCGACCGCGCCCGCAGCCAGGCCAGCAGCGCCGTGCGGGCGTGCCCGAGGTGCATGGCGCCGGTCGGCGAGGGGGCGTAGCGGGTCCTGTACATCGCGCTCTCTCTCGGCCTCGACCAGGCGCGCTGCTGCGGAGCCAGCCACGGCACGCGCACCCACGGGGCGCTTCCGCTTGCGTTCTCCCATGCCCGCGCGGCATGGTCCACCGCGATGCGTGGCAATCAGGACACCGTCTGCGGCTGCTTCCCGACGGGGCGGCACTACCCCGGGATCGCGGACCTTATCGCGCGCGCCATCCAGAACATCGAGGGGCTGTGCGACGACTGGGACGCCAGCACCTCGTGGTCCGACATCCCCCTCGCGGTGATCGACTTCGAGACCACCGGCACCAGCTCCGAGCAGGACCGCATCATCGAGGTGGGCGTGGTGTGCTTCCACCGCGGGCAGCTCACGCGCCGCGAGGCGCTGCTCATCAACCCGGGCATGCCCATCCCCGCCGAGGCAACGGCCGTGCACAACATCACGGACCAAGAGGTGGAGGGCGCGCCCAGCTTCGCGGAGGCCCTGCCAGCCATCCAAGAGATGCTCGCCGGACACCTGCCCGTGGCGTACAACGCGTCGTTCGACCGCGGGTTCCTGCTGGCCGAGACCGAGCGCAACCGGAGCGCCGTCTCAGGCCCGCTCCCCCCCGCGCTGCGCACCGACGTGGCGTGGCTCGACCCGCTGGTGTGGGCGCGCGAGATCCTGAAGGACCAGAAGAGCCGCAAGCTGGGCGACGTGGCCGCGCACTTCAACATCCCGCTGGAGCAGGCGCACCGCGCGGCGGGCGACGCGGAGGCCACCGGCTGGGTGCTCCTGGCGCTCGCCGAGAACATGCCCCGCGTGTACGGCGAGCTCATCCGCCTGCAGACGCGCTACGCGGCCTTCCAGGACGCCGACCGCATGAGCTGGCAGCGCCGCTGACACGCAATCTTCGGTTGTCGTCGGGCCGTTTCCTGCGCATAACCAGCGGGCCTGGTTTTCCGCGCGAAGGGCTCGCGCCATGCCCACCAGGCACGGAGAACGCGACATGAGCAAGGTCCTGATCGTCGGCGCCGGTGGCGTGGGTGGTGTCGTCGCCCACAAGTGCGCCATGAACCCCGAGGTGTTCACGGACATCCTGCTGGCCAGCCGCACGGTCGCGCGCTGCGAGAAGATCCAGGCCGAGATCCGCGAGCTGCACGGCCGGGAGATCAAGGTAGCCGCGCTCGACGCCATGGACGTGCCCGCGACGGTCAAGCTGCTGAAGGAGTACCAGCCGGCCCTGCTCATCAACGTCGCGCTGCCCTACCAGGACCTCGTGCTCATGGACGCCTGCCTCGAGGCTGGCGTGCCCTACCTCGACACCGCCAACTACGAGCCCCCCGACGAGGCCAAGTTCCAGTACAGCTGGCAGTGGGCCTACCAGGACCGCTTCAAGGAGGCGGGGCTGATGGCGCTGCTCGGCTCGGGCTTCGACCCGGGTGTGACCAACGTCTATTGCGCCTACGCCCAGCAGGAGCTGTTCGACGAGATCCACACGGTGGACATCCTCGACTGCAACGGCGGCGACCATGGGCACGCGTTCGCGACCAACTTCAACCCCGAGATCAACATCCGCGAGATCACCCAGAAGGGGAAGTACTGGGAGAAGGGCGAGTGGGTCGAGATCGAGCCCATGAGCCAGTCGATGATGTTCGACTTCCCGGGCGTCGGGCCGCGCAAGGCGTACCTGCTCTACCACGAGGAGCTCGAGTCGCTCTGCCAGAACATCAAGGGCCTCGAGCGCATCCGCTTCTGGATGACCTTCGGCGACGAGTACATCACGCACCTGCGCGTGCTGCAGAACGTGGGCATGACCAGCATCGAGCCAGTCGAGTTCCAGGGGCAGCAGATCGTGCCCATCGCGTTCCTGAAGGCGCTCCTGCCGGACCCCAGCTCGCTGGCCGAGAACTACACGGGCAAGACCAGCATCGGCTGCCTCATCGAGGGCGTGAAGGACGGCAAGCCCAAGAAGGTCTTCATCTACAACGTGTGCGACCACGCCGAGTGCTACAAGGAAGTGCGCGCGCAGGCGGTCAGCTACACCACGGGCGTGCCCGCCGTGACCGGCGCCATCATGATGCTGAGCGGCACCTGGAAGGGCGCCGGCGTGTTCAACATGGAGCAGTTCGACGCCAAGCCCTTCTTGGCCGAGGTCAGCAAGCAGGGCCTGCCCTTCGAGGTGAAGGAGCTCTAGGCCGTGCACGGCATCGACGTCACGCACATTGAGACACCTGCGTTCGTCATCGACCTTGGCGCGCTGGAGGACAACCTGCGCATCCTGGGCCAGGTGCAGGAAGAGGCGGGCTGCAAGATCCTCCTCGCGCTGAAGGGCTACGCCACGTTCAGCACGTTCGGGCTGGTGAAGAAGTACCTGGCCGGCGCCACGTCGAGCTCACCGCACGAGGCGCAGCTGGCACGCGAGGAGCTGGGGCTCGAGGTGCACGCCTATGCGCCGGCCTACAGCAACACGGACATGACCGAGATCCTGCGCTTCGCGGAGCACGTGGTGGTCAACAGCCCCGCCCAGCTGCGGCAGCACGGCGACCGGGTACGCGAAGCGGGTGTGGACATGGGCCTGCGCATCAACCCCGAGCACAGCGAGGTGGCGGTCCCGCTCTACGACCCGTGCGCGCCGGGCTCGCGTCTGGGCACCACGCGCGCTGCGTTCGACGCGGCCGGGGTCAAGGCCGAGGAGCTGGACGGGCTGCACTTCCACACGCTCTGCGAGCTGGGCAGCGACGCGCTCGAGCGCACGCTGGCCGCGGTGGAGAAGGGCTTCGGGGACATCATCCCGAAGATGAAGTGGGTCAACTTCGGCGGCGGGCACCACATCACGCGCCCCGAGTACGACCGCGCATTGCTCGTCCGGCTCGTGAAGGACTTCAAGCAGCGCTACGGCGTCGAGGTGTACCTCGAGCCGGGCGAGGCCATCGGCATCCGCACGGGCATCCTGGTGTCGCGCGTGCTCGACATCGTCGAGAACGGCGGCGTGCACGCGGCCATCCTGGACACGTCGGCCACGGCGCACATGCCGGACGTGCTGGAGATGCCCTACCGCCCCGACGTCGTCGGCGGCGCGCTGCCGGGCGAGAAGGCCCACACCTACCGCCTGGGCGGGCTCACCTGCTTGGCCGGCGACGTGGTCGGCGACTACAGCTTCGACGCGCCCCTGCAGATCGGTGACAAGATCACCTTCCTGGACATGGCGCACTACACCATGGTCAAGACCAGCACGTTCAATGGCGTGCGCCTGCCGGACATCGCGCTGTGGGATCCCGCCACCAAGACGCACGAGGTGGTGCGCCGCTTCGGGTACCAGGACTACAAGAGCCGGCTCGGCTGACACGAGCCCCGCGCCCGCGCGCAGAGAGAACACGGAGACGCCCATGGCCAAGCAGAACCTCGACAGCTACGCCGCCTACGCCCTCGAGTCCGGCGCGCGCATGACGCCGCACCCCCTGCAGTTCAAGGCGCAGACGCGCGTGGACGCTAGCCGCGACGAGCTCTGGGCGTTCGTCACGGACTTCACCCGCATCGGCGACTTCATCCCGATGATCAAGCGCTCCTACTCGGACGACAGCAACGCCGAGGCCCCCGGCCAGGTGGGCGCCGTGCGGGTCATCTACGCCCATGGCGCGCCCAAGCCCACGCTCGAGACCGTGAAGGCCTTCGAGGCCCCGCGTCTGCTCGCCTACTCCGCCGCGGACGAGAACCTGTTCGGCATGTTCACCGAGCACCTGAGCGTCATCACCTGCGAGCCGCACCCGGACGGTGGCGCCGTGTTCACGTGGCTGGCCTACGGCAAGCCCGCCAAGAACCCCGCGCTGCGCCTGGCCGGCAAGGGCATGTTCAGCGGCGTGCTCACGGCGGGCACCCGCAACCTGGCCAAGCGCCTGTCGCGCTGACGGTTGTCTCAAGAGGCGGTATTTGTCCCAGAATAGGGGCACCCCGGACTGAAAGTCCGGGGCAGCGATCACGGTGATCGCCCGCTCGAAGTCCGCCCCCTGCGGAGGCGGACTGCGCCTCGCAGACTGCAGGCGGGGTTCGGCGGGAGGGGCGCGCTCTGGTGTTCGCGGCGGGATCTTGCTACAGGCGCGACCGGGCATGTCCTCTGCGGTGTTCCACCTTCTGTTCGCGGACTGCGACCCCGATGCCGTGGCAGTGTCGTGCGGTGAGCAGTCGCTCACCTTCGCCCAGGTGGCCGACCGCGCGCACGCCGTCGCGTCGCTGTTGCGCGCCGCTGGCCTCGGAGACGGGGACCACGCGGCGCTCCTCTGTCGCAACCGCGTCGAGGTGTTCGAGGTGGTGCTGGGGTCGCTGCTGTCCGGGGTGTGGCTGACGCCCGTCAACTGGCACCTCGCGCCCAGGGAGATCGACTACATCCTGCGGGACTCCGGCGCGCGCGTGGTGGTGGTCGACGAGGCTCACGCGGCGCTCGTCCCAGTCGGGCCGGACACGCTCGTGCTGGGCGAGGCCTACGAGGCGCGCCTCGCCGCGGCGCCGCTCGTGCCCATCACCGGCGGAGACGCACCGGGCGGGACCATGATGTACACCAGCGGCACCAGCGGGCAGCCCAAGGGCGTGAAGCGCAGCAAGCCGCCCACGCTCGACGCGGCGCTCGGGACCTGTCGCGCGACGGCGCGTCTGGTGGGCTTCACCGAGCCCGGCGTGCACCTGGTGCCGGGGCCGCTCTATCACGCGGCGCCCCTGCTGTTCGCGGTGTACGACCTGCTCGCGGGCTCGACCGTGCTGGTCATGGAGCGCTGGGACACGGCGCACTGCCTCGACCTGCTGCGTGAGCGGGGCGTGACCCACGTGCACCTGGTGCCCACCATGGTGCTGCGCCTGCTGCGTCTGATGACGGAACGGGGCATCGAGACGCACACGGGGCTGCGCACGCTGCTGCACGGCGCCGCGCCCATCGCCCCCGCGGTGAAGCACGAGGCCATCCGGCGCTTCGGGCCGGTGCTGACCGAGTATTGGGGCGCCACGGAGGGGGGCGTCTACACGCTGGTGGACGCGGCCACCTGGCTGACGCGGCCCGGCACCGTGGGGCAGCCGCTGCCGAGCTTCGAGGTGTTCGCCCTGGACGACGCGCTCGAGCGCCTACCGCCGGACGCGCGTGGGACCCTCGCCTGCCGCCACAAGCAGCTGGCCCAGCCCTTCGCGTATCACGGCGACGAGGCGAAGACGCGGGCCGCCTATCCGCTGCCCGGGGTGTTCAGCGTGGGCGACCTCGGACATGTCGACGCGGACGGCTTCGTGTACCTCTCCGATCGACGCAGCAACCTCATCCTGAGCGGTGGCGTGAACATCTACCCCGCCGAGGTGGAGCGCGTGCTGGCCGCCTGCCCGGGCGTGGGCGACGTGGCGGTGACCGGGGTCCCCGACGAGGAGTGGGGCGAGCGTGTGGTCGCGGTGGTCGAGCCGCTCGCGGGGGTGGACGCGACCGCGCTCGAGGCGGCGCTGCGGGCGCTGTGTACAGTCGAGCTGGCGCGCTTCAAGCACCCGGGGGCCTACCGCTTCGTGGGGCAGTTGCCGCGCCTCCCGTCGGGCAAGGTGCGAGCGCAGGAGCTGGCGCGCTTGGCCTGCGGTGAGGGGCCAGTGGAGCGCTGAGAGCGCTTGTCGCAAAGGGGCGGCCAGGGCACCCCGGACCGAGGCGGCTGTCTCAGACCGGCGATTTGTCCCGGATTTGGGGGCAGCCCGGACTGAAGAGGCTGTCTCAGAACAGCCTGATGTCCCTAATTTGGGGCAGCCTGGCCCTTCTGGTCATCGGGAGGCACCTGATGGCCAGGCGGGGCGCCCCGCGCTGCGACGATTTGCCACAGTGCCCGCCCGGCGCCCGGACCCTACCCTTGCGGCGTGTCACCCCCCATCCCGCCGAGGCCCCTGTGGCCAGCTCGGTCCGCACGGTCCGTGCGTGGGGTGGCGCTCGTTCGGAGCGTGTTGCTCGGCTTGGTGTTGGTGTCCACGCTGGCCTCCACCTCGCCGACGCGGGTGCGCGCCTGCGCCACGTGCTCGGTGGGGGACCGCACGCTCACCAGCATCGGCGCGGCGCAGCCCTACCGGGGACGGGTGCGCCTGTCCCTCGGCGCGACGTATCGCGAGGATGGTGTCGGCACACCCGGGGTGGATGCCCTCGAGCTGCGTGAGCTGCGCCTCGAGCTCGGCGCGGCCTACTCCCCGCGCAGCTGGCTGACCCTCACGGTGACCGCGCCGCTGCTGCGCCGCGACCTCACGTTCGCGAACCTGGCGCGCGATGTCTCGTGGAACTTCGGGGACATGACCGTGCTCGCCCGCGGCGTGCTCTTCCGGGACCGGGCGCTCGCGCCGCGGCACCTGCTCAGCGTGCAGGCGGGGCTCGAGCTGCCCACGGCGCGGGCGCAGCGCGACGCGTCCCAGCAGGTGCTGCCCCTCGAGCTGCAGGCTGGCTCGGGCAGCTGGGACCCATCCATCGGGCTCACCTACGCGCACTTCGCGGACCCGTGGTCGGCCTACGTCTCCAGCGTGCTCAGCGTGCCGACGCGTGGCTTCGACCGCTCTCGGGGGGGCGCCTCGCTCAGCACCGTCGTGAACCTGCAGGTGCAGCCCTCGGCCGCGTTCGGCATCCGCGCGGGCGCGCTGGTGCGCGTGGACGCCACATCGCGCGAAGGCGGCCGCGTGGAGCCCGACTCCGGGGGCGTCATCGCGTACCTGACCATGGGCATGATCGCGTCCCCCGTGACCGACCTGACCGTGCAGGCGGGTGTCTCGGTGCCCGTCCTGAACGACCTGCGAGGCCAGCACCGCGAGGGGCTGGCCGTGA
Organism: Sandaracinaceae bacterium; assembly: GCA_020633055.1. Classification (NCBI taxonomy): domain Bacteria; kingdom Pseudomonadati; phylum Myxococcota; order Polyangiales; family Sandaracinaceae; species Sandaracinaceae bacterium. Next base: position 589,134 of record JACKEJ010000009.1, read on the forward strand.
ACCTGGGAGTGTCCCTTGATCTCTGAGCTGCGTCTCACCCGGCCCGCGCTGGCCCTCCTCTTGGCTCTCGTCGTGGGGCCTCTCGGGCTGCCTTCGTGCGCCGAAGACTTCGCAGGCATCGAGGTGCCCGTCGCCTACAGCGGCCTCTCCCCGCTGAACGCGCCGGTCGAGACGGCCGACGCGGTGCCGGTCCAGCTGACGGGCGCGCGCGTCGCCATCCACGCGCTCGAGTTGCGGCCCTGCGCCGAGAGCGCCCCGAGCCCTCTCGCGCGAGCGGCGCAGAGCCTCTTCCTCGGAGCGGCGCACGCCCACTCGAGCAGCTCGGCCATGCGCATCGGCGTGCCGGTCGTGGTCGACGCGCTGCGTGACGATGCGCTGCGCCCGGGGGTGTTCCGGCCTGTGCCCGGCACCTACTGCGGCCTGCACGGCATGCTGGCCATGCCCGACGACGACGCGCTCGGCGCCTCCCCCAGCGCGCCACTCGAAGGCGCCGCGGAGCTGCTCGGCGAGCGGCTGGACGACCAGGGGCAGGTGGTGTCTTCGTTCCGGCTGGTCAGCACGATGGCCGTGTCGTTCGAGCTGATGTTCGATCAGCCGCTGGTGCTCAGCGCCCAGCAGCCCTACGCCGAGCTCGCGCTGGTGCTGGACCCCGCCACGTGGGCTGGGGCCATCACGTTGCCGGTCGGCGCGCTCGACGCCGAAGGAGCCGCCGCCCTCAGCCGCGCTGCGGCCAGCGCGCTCCGCGTGGAGCTGTCGCTCGCGCGGCCGTAGCCGATGGCCCCAGGCGGCGCATCGTCCGGTACACTGCCTGTGTCATGAGCACGACCCGCGACCCCCTCGCTCCCTACATGCTCGTTCCCCGCGTGCTGTGGTTCGCGCTGAACGTCAGCAACGCGCTCATCTTTGGCATCATGAGCGCCACCCGGCAGCCTCGGGACGAGCCATTCGACGTCACGCTCTTCGTCGCCTTGGGCTTGGCCTCGGTCGCGAGCGGGGTCGCACACGTGCTCCTCCCGCGCCGCCTGCGGGCCCAGCACATCGCCGCGACGCGCCTGGACACCACCGAGGAGGCGGACCCGCAGGGCAGCGTCATCTTCCGTGAGGCGGCACCCATGGTGCGCGTCTTCGCGAGCACGCAGAAGGCCATCGCGGCCGCCGCTTCCTCGTACCAGACCGCGTTCATCTTCGGAATGGCGATGGCAGAGTCCATCGGCATCTACGGTGGGGTGCTGGCGTTCCTCGGCTGCCCGCTCGAGCAGGCCGTCGCCTTCCCGTTGGTGGGCGCGCTGCTGATGGCGCGCCTGTTCCCCACGCGCCAGAAGATGCTCGGGCCCCTCGAGGCGCACTACGGGGCGAAGGTGCGGGACGCCTGAGCCACGGAGGGTGTGGTTGCCCCGGTGCAGGACAGCGAACGCGAAAGCGCCTCAGCCCAGCTTCCGATAGCGCAGCGGATCGGCCACGTTCTTCACCTGCGCCAGCTGCTCGGGCCCGAAGCCCTCGTCGCTGCCCAGCGTGCTCACGAACGTGTCCATACAGAGGATTTCGTCGCGCGTGGCCACGCCCTGCAAGCGCGCCGTGTTGTTCATGCCCGAGCTGAAGCCGGTGTAGGCCTCGTTGGGGCCGAAGAGGCCCACGAAGAGCGGGCAGAAGTTCAGACCGGTGGCCACGCCGATGGGCGCGTCCATGCCGCTCAGCTCGGGTAGCGCCACGCCGTCGTTGAGCGTGCGCGTGTAGTCGCGGATGCGCTTGGCCGCGTCCAGCGCGCGCGCGCACGCGTCCTCGGCCGAGATCTCGTCGAACGGCGGGCCCCACAGCGCGATGATGCAGTCGCCCACCATCTTGTCGAAGATGCCACCCGTCTCCCACACGATGTCCACCACGCGCGCGCTCCACGTATCCACCAGCTTGCCGATCAGGGCGGGCTCGCCCAGCACCTGCTCGCTGATGCGCGTGAAGCCCGAGATGTCGCAGTACAGGATGGCGACGTTGCGCTCGCGCGGCACCAGGTAGCGGGCGGTGTAGTCCTCCTCTTGGAGCAGGCGGCGTACGGTGTCGGGCGGGAAGCACAGTGACAGGTGCTTCCACTCGCGGTTGAAGTCCACCACCCGCTGGCGCAGCGCGTCCGCGAAGCGCTCCAGCAGGTCGCGGTCGAAGGTGTTGAACTCGCCACGCGCGCTGGTGACCACCACGCGCCCGAGCACACGCTCGTCGCGCACGCCCGTGATGAGCACCTCCTCGCGGAAGGTCTCGATACCGAAGCGCGCGAGCAAGCCGCGCGAGCGCCCGCGGATCATCTCGGCCGCCTCGTTGCGGATGAAGTCGTCGACCTCCATGTCGGCCGGCGTGCGCGAATCGTGGGTGAGCACGCCCGCCTGGATGATCTTGTAGTTCAGGCTGACGCCGCGCTGGTCCTCCTCCTGACGGAACACCAGCAGCATGTCGTCGAACGGCACGTTGCGCTGCAGCACGTCGATGGCCTTGCGGATGCCGTCGTCCAGCACCGGCTCCTTCAGGGCTTCGCTGGTGGCGCGCAGGATCTGCAGCTTCTTGCGGGCTTGGGCGATGGCGGCGAGGTAGTTGTCGAGCTCCTCGCACCACGTCTCGAGCGCGTCCTCGATGGCCTCGCAGGCGTCCTCGTCGCGCTCACCGTCGAACCACAGGGCCGCGGCGCCGAAGCTCTCGCCCGCGACGTCCACGCGCTGTCCTACGACGGAGCGCTCGGCCGAGACGTTGCGGTACTTGTCGCGCGTGCGCGCGGCCTGCGTGATCTCGAGCGCCTCCGCCGGCGGCGCGTCCGTGCCGAAGCAGAAGTCGCGCAGCTCGAGGTTCTCGTCGAAGGTCTGGATCCACGCGGAGCGCGCGCCGGTGTGCGCGATGAGCAGCGGCATCACGCGCGCGAGCGTCTGCTCCAGCGGGAGCCGCTCACGGAGGGCCGTCTCGATGGCGTCGTCCGTGTCCGCGTTCAGCGTCCGCAGGGCTTCGAGGTGCTGCACGCGCGCCTCTAGGGCAGAGAGGCGGAGTTCGAGCTCGCTCTTGCTCATGCCGTCTCTCCTCAGCCCGCGAAGAGCCAGTAGCCGACGCCGGCCGCGACCACCACCAAGGCCACGAAGCCCAACACCAAACTGGCGTTGCCAGTGCTGGACGTGGGGGAGCTGGGCGTCGCTGCTGTCGTCTCGGAGCCCTTGCTGGCTGCGGCTTCGTCCTCCCAGCCGCTGGGGTCGACCGTCTGGGGCGCCACAGCAGGCGCCTTGGTGGCTGGCGCCGCAGCGTCACCAGACTTCTTCACGGGGCTCGCGAACTCGGAGATGACCTGGAACGTCTGCGTCACCGTCTCCGGGCCTGCGACGCGTCGCAGCTTCCCACCGCTCACGTCTGCGACCACGGCCGTGATGTTGTCGGACCCGCCGCGCTCGTTGGCGAGGTCCACGATGCGCTGGGTGATCACGTCGAGGCTGTCGGTGGACTTCAGCAGCTCGGCGAGGTCGGCGTCGGGCAGGTGCCCGGTGACGCCGTCGGAGCAGATGAACAGGCGGTCGCCGCGGCGCAGCTCGAGGCGCCCGAGCGCGACCTGGACGTCCTCCTTCTGGCCCATGCTCTGCAGGATGATGCTGCTGAACGCCGAGTGCGCGGCCTCTTGCTCCTTGATGAGCCCGGCGTCCAAGAGCACCTGCACGTAGCTCTGGTCGCGCGTCATCTGGCGCAAGCGCCCCTCGCGCAGCAGGTACGCGCGAGAGTCGCCGACGGACGCGATGTGCGCGTGGCTGTCGCGCAGCAGCACCGCCGTCAACGTAGCGCCCATGCCCGAGCGGCCCGGCTCGCGCCCAGCCTCGTGCACCTCACGGTTGGCGCGCTCGACCGCTTCCTTGAGGATGTCGTCGGGTGAGCTGTGGCTCTCGGCGCGCAGCGACTGGTCCAGCGACTGCACCACCATCGCGCTCGCGATCTCGCCCGCTTGCGAGCCGCCCATGCCGTCCGAGACGCCCACGAGCACGCCTTGCGGACCCACGTCGAGCTCGACCAGTTCGCCGTTGCCCACGGCCACGTCGGCGCGCGTCAGGTCCAGCGCGATGTACGCGTCTTCGTTGTGGCCCCGGACCCGTCCGACGTCCGTCCGCGCCGAGAGTGTGACTTTCAGTTCGCTCATGGGTGTTGACCCGTACGAGTATCACGGAACACCTCCGCTTTGGAATGCTTCCGCAGGGGTACAAATCCATCGCGGGTGTCACACGGTCCGCCCGCGCGCGTGTGCGCCGCTGCGGCGTCTCTCCCCGTCGCGCCCCCGTGACCCGTCCCGTCCCACCCATGAGCCCGATGGAATGACAGAGGGCCGGCACCTGGCCGACCCTCTGCTCTTTTTGCCAATGGCCCGGGTCCATGACCCAGGCCGTCCGCCCAGCTTCAGACGCGCTCGAGCACGGCCGCCGCGCCCAGACCGCCGGCCGCGCAGATGCCGATGACCGCGGTCTCCTTGTCGCTCGCGGCCAGCTCGTTCGCCATGGTGGTGACGATGCGGGCCCCGGTGGCGCCGAAGGGGTGGCCGATGGCGATGGAGCCGCCGTGCACGTTGAACTTGGCGTCGTCGATGGCGCCGACGGCCGTGCTGCGGCCCAGGCGCTCCTCACAGAACGCCTTGCTCTCCATGGCCTTGGTGACGCTGAGCACCTGGGCGGCGAAGGCCTCGTGGATGTCCACCAGGTCCACGTCGGCCAGCTCGAGGCCGGCGCGCTCGAGGGCGCGCGGCATGGCGATGGCGGGCCCGATCAGCAGCTGATCGGTCGGGTCGACACCCACGTAGCTCCAGCTGCGGAAGGCGGCCAGACCCGTGAAGCCCAGCGCCTCGGCCTTCTCCTCGCTCATGAGCAGGATGCAGGACGCGCCGTCGGTGAGCGGCGTGGCGTTGCCGGCGGTGACGGTGCCGTCCTTGGCGAACACCGGGCGCAGCTTGGCCAGCTTCTCCTCGCTGGTGTCGCCACGAATGATGGTGTCCGCGTGTACCCAGCCCTTGCTGGTCTCGACGGGGATGACCTCGTTCTCGAAGCGCCCGGAGCTGACGGCCTCCGCCGCCAGGCGGTGCGAGCGGGCCGCGAGCGCGTCCTGCTCCTGGCGCGTGACGCCGTTGCGGCGCGCCATCTTCTCGGCCGACTCGCCCATGACCTCGCCGGTGGTGCGCTCGGCGATCTTCGGCATGGCGGGCAGGATGTCCGTGATGGGCATCAGCTGCGAGAGCACGCCCAGGTAGTCCTGCATGCCCTTGGCCTTGCCGAACGCCAGCGGCGCCAGCGCGTGCACGGCCTTGTTGGGCAGGGCCACGGCCGCGTTGCTGGTGCTGTCCGAGCCGCCCGCGATGAGCACGTCGGCGTCGCCGCGCTCGATGGCGGAGACGGCGTCCGTGATGGCCTGCAGGCCCGAGGCGCAGGCGCGCGTGACCGTGTAGCCCTCGACGCCGGCCGGGAGCTTGAGATCCAGGGCCACCTCACGCGCGATGTTGGGCGACAGCGTGGGGAGGATCACGCCACCCCACACGATGCCGTCCAGCTCCGAGCGCGGGACCTGCGTCTTCTCGAGCAGGGCCTTGGTGGCCACGCCCGCGAGCGCGATGGTGTCGAGCAGCATGAACTCGCCGAAGGCACGCACGAACGGCGTGCGCACGCCGCCGATGATGACGGCGCGGCGGCCCTTGGGGACCTCGCTGCTGCTGGGGGGGGTCTTCTTCGCGGTGGTCGTCTTCTTCTTGGCTGCCATGTTCATGCTCCCACTAGTGCGCCGCCGCAGACGCGCAGCACGCTGCCGGTAATGCCCACGGCACCCGGGGTTGAAAGGAAAGTGATGGCCTGCCCGACGTCTTCGGGGTGGCCGCCCTGGCCCAGCGCGCTCAAGCGACGCGCGCCCTCACGGATGCCGACCGGCATGGCGCTGGTCAGGCGCGTCTCGATGAAGCCGGGGGCGATGGCGTTGACCGTCACGCCGCGCGCCGCCAGCTGCGGCGCGAGGCTCTGCACGAAGCCCACGATGCCCGCCTTGCTGGCCGAGTAGTTGGTCTGGCCGCGGTTGCCCGCGATGCCGGAGACGCTGCTGAGGCAGATCACGCGGCCACCGTCGTTGAGCACGCCGTTGGCGACGAGCTTCTCGGTGATGCGGATGACCGCGCCGAGGTTCACGTCCACGGCCATGTCCCACAGCTGCGGCTTCATGTTGGCCAGCAGCTTGTCGCGGGTGATGCCCGCGTTGTGCACGACGATGTCCACCCCGCCGAAGCGCTCGTTGAGCTCCTTGCAGATGAGCTCGGGGGCGTCCGGGTCGGTGATGTCCGCCAGCAGCACGGAGCCGCCGATGGAGCGCGCCACCTTGCTGAGGGGCTCGTCGTCGCGCGGGAGGTCGAGGCACACAACGTGCGCGCCCTCGGCCGCCATGATGCGCGCCGTGGACTCGCCGATGCCGCGGGCGGCGCCGGTGAGCAGCACCACCTTGCCCTCGAGGGGCTGCGTGGTGGGGGCGTCGTCGCCCTTCGTGTCCTTGCTGACGTTGAACGGCTGGCAGGTGACGAACGCCGAGCGCGGCGAGAGGAGGAAGCGCAGCACGGCGTCCACGCGGCCCTCGGCGCCCTTCTCGACGAACACACTGTTGGCCGTGGCGCCGCTCGCGCCGACTTCCTTGCCCAGGCTGCGGGCGAAGCCCTCGAGGCCCGCGGCGGCGGCGCTCTCGCTGTGCGTGCCCGCGAGCGCGGCCGGGCGGCCGATCACCACGCAGCGCCCACCCTTGTTGAGCTTGCGCATGTAGGGCGAGAAGAACTCGTAGAGCCCCTTCAGCTCTTCGGGGCCGCGCACGCCGGTGCCGTCGTAGACCATCGCGTCCACGCGCACGTCCTCGGGGGCCTCGCCGGGAGCCACCACGCGCACCGGGCGGCCCCAGGCCTCACCCGCGCGGCGGAACGACTTCGCGTCGTCCTCGTCGCCGACCACGATGGGCTCGGCGCCCATCTTGGTGAGCGAGGCGGCGAGGCTGTCGCGCATGGCGGCGTGACCGCCCACCAGCACCACCTTGCCCTCCAGCGGGCGCTCTTCGTAGGGACTCTTGGCGCGGCGCAGGCGCTCGGGGACGGGGAGGGGGAGGCCCAGCGTCTTGATGAGCTTGCGGGCTTGCTCGTTGTCGAGGAGGAGGTCGCTCATGATCTCTGTTTCCGTGGTGGCTTGAGGTGAATCAGCGCGTGGTGAAGGTGCCGACCAAGTTGGCGGGACCGCCCTTCGCGGAGCCGACGAAGACCTCGTCGCCGCGAACGTACAGCCCCACCTTCGCGGGGAGAACCAAGGGCCGGGTGAAGCGCACGTCAATGGACGCGAGGCGCGAGACGTCGCCCGCGAAGAGGGCGCGGTTCATGCCCTCGATGGCGCGGGCGAGGGTGCCGAAGCCGTGCAAGATGACGTTCTTGAACCCGGCGGCGCGCGCGGCGGGCGCGATCCAGTGGATGGGGTTGAAGTCGCCCGTGAGCTTCGCGAAGTCGAGGCCGGCCGTGACGGGGATGTTCCAGAACGCGATCTCGCGCGCGTCCTCGGGCACGCGCGGGGGAGCGGCCTTCTTCTTGGCGCCCGGCGCGGGCTTCTCGCCCTTGTTCTTGCTTCCGAGCGGCACGAACGCGTAGACGTGCGTGACCACGGCGTCGGGGCGCTGGGCCGTGCCGGTGACCGCGCGCTGGTGGATGATGGCGCGCTTGCCGTCGTCGTCGATGCCCTCGAGGCGGCAGCTCACGTTGAGCGCCTCGCCGGCGGGGATGGGCGCGTTGAACTCGATGCGGCAGCCGCCGTTGAGCACCTTCTGCATGGGGTAGCTCACGTCCTCGAGGCCGCGCGCCTGGAGGGGGAAGACCCACTGCGGGAACAGGTGCGCGGGCACCTGGTTGCGGTAGGCCGAGGGGTCACCGCCCACGTGCCGGATGTAGTCCTGGACCATGTCCGCGGGGCGTGGCGGGATGCGCTCACGCAGCTCGCGCCCGGGGATCTGTGTGGGTGCGCCGTTGCTGGACTTCTTGCCGCTCTTGACCGCCGCCATGGCGGCACGTCCGAGCGCTCCCAGCACCGGGCCTTGATTCAGCACATATCGGGTCGATACCCCCATGGGTCACTCCTATGGTTCGCGATGCGGTGGAGAGCCTACCGCTCGGTCTGGAGTTCCCTACCATTCGGTAGAGACGGGTGCAAGTCGGGCGCTCCTCTTGGGTCGGGTCGGGTCGCGGGCTTTGGCTGGACGGGGGCGGGATCGAGGCGGAGGAGCGGGACCAGGGTCGACCGGGCTCGGTCGCGCTGGCGCTCCCTGCGGTGCCTCCCCCATTTCTGCGCGCCTTTGGCGCGCGAAATGGGGCCCCCCCGACACCCGGACGACCCTGGTCCCGCTCCTCCGCCCGGGTGACGTCTGGTCGGTGGGCGCGCGGGGCTCGGGGTGGGAGCGCGACGTGCGGGTGGGGTCTCTTGGTGGCGCGTGGGGCTGGCGGTGAGCGTGTGGTTCGGGAGGGGCTCGGTGGGGGATGGGTGTGGTGGGGCTCGGGTTGAGCGTGTGGTTCGGGATGGGCTCGTGGGAGATGGGTGTGGTTGGCGCTGGTGTGACGCAGCGTGGGCGTGTGGTTCGGGATGGGCTCCGTGGTCGATGAGTGTGGTGGGGCTCGGGTTGAGCGGGTGGTTCGGGATGGGCTCGTGGGAGATGGGTGTGGTGGGCGCTTGGATGGGTCATGATGGGGACGTGACGCAGCGGCCGGACGTGGATGTGGTGGCTCTCGAGGAGATGGTGCGGCGGGCGCGCGCGGTGGTGGCTTGTCCGCGGTGTCCGGGGGAGCGGCGGCGGACGACGCGGCGGCTCGCGGGGGGCGAGCTCGAGGTGTGCTGCGCGGCTTGCGGGGGCGTGCTGGTGGCGCGCGAAGGCTCGTCGACCAAGAAATCGTCCGGTGAGGGCTGAGGTGATACCGACTCACCGCAGAGCCCGCCACCACGGGTCCACTCTCTCGACGTGGGGTAGCTCGAACGGGCGCCCGAGGCGCGGCGTGAGCACCCGCTGACCGCTCGCCGCGGCCAGGGTCACCAGCGTCTCGGCGGGTTCGTCCCACGCGTGCAAGGCCAGGTCGAAGGTGCTCCAGTGCACGGGGAACAGCGCCTCTCCTCGCAGCATCTCGCAGGCGCGCAGCGCGTTCTCGGGGCCCAGGTGGATGCTGCCCCACGAGGGGTGGAACGCGCCGATTTCGACCATCACCACGTCGAACGGACCGAAGCGCCGACCGATCTCCAGGAACTCGTCGGTCAGCCCCGTGTCGCCCGAGAAGAAGACGTTCCGGTTGGCCGTGGTCATGACCCACGAGGCCCACAGGGTGCGGTTGCGGTCCAGCAGCGAGCGCCCCGAGAAGTGCTGTGCCGGGGTCGCCGTGAAGCGCAGCTCGCCACCGGGCAGCGTGTAGTGCTCCCACCAGTCGAGCTCGACGACGCAGTCCGGCGCGACGCCCAACGCCTCGAGGCGCGCGCCGACGCCCAGCGAGGTGATGACCGGCACCCGCAGCTTCGCGATCTGACGCATGCTCGCCGCGCACAGGTGGTCGTAGTGGTCGTGGGAGAGCAGCACCGCATCCAGGGGTGGCAGCTGTGCCAGCGTGACCGGCGTGCGGTGGAAGCGCTTGGGCCCGCTGAACGACACCGGCGACACGCGCTCGCCGAAGACCGGGTCGGTCAACACGCGCAGTCCGTCGAGCTCGATCAGGACCGTGCTGTGACCGAGCCACGTCATGCGCAGACCGGAGTCCACCGGGCGCGTCCAGACGTCCCGCGGGCTCTCCACCGGGAGCGCCTGGTCGGGGCGTCGACGCTGACCACCGAACAGGAAGTCGCGCATCACGGGCCACGAGGGACCCTGCAGCTGGGGCCCGAGCCCGCTGGGGTTGTGGAAGCGTCCATCGGCCCCGAAGAGCCGGGACGCGCGCGCGCGCTCGAGGCGAAGGCCCGAGAGGAGCGGGCTGTCCGTGGTTGACGATGGGGCGGTCGGGGCAGAATGTTGAGTCACGGCGGCAGGGTTGGTCGCGACAGAGAGCAGAGCGTGACGTGACCGACACCCCCACGACCCATCCCGAGGCCCCTCCCATGGGCGAAAAACCCCGACGTGCGCAGAAGATCGCCCTGCTGGCGCTCGTGGCGCTCGGGCTGCTGGCCGCCCAGCAGCTGGGCGTGCTGCGCGCCCTCTCCGAGCCCGAGCAGCTGCGCACGTGGATCGTCGAACGTGGCGCGTTCGGGCAGCTGGCCTTCGTCGTGGCCTTCGCGCTGCTGCAGCCTTTTGGGGTGCCGGGCACCATCTTCGTGCTGGTGGCGCCCATCCTCTGGCCCTGGCCCGAGGCGTTCGCGCTCAGCATGACGGGCACCATGGCGGCCAGCGTGATCGGCTTCTCGTTCTCGCGCTTCATCGCACGTGACTGGGTGGCGGCGCGGGTCCCCGAGCGCTTCAAGCGCTACGAGGCGGCGCTCGAGCGGCGGGCTTTCCTCACGGTCGCGACGCTGCGGTTCCTGCTGTGGATGCCACAAGCGCTGCACGCGTTCTTCGGCGTCTCCCGCGTGCCCTTCTGGACGCACTTCTGGGGCTCGCTGGTGGGCTACACGCTGCCTCTGCTCGCCACGGCGTTCTTCGGCGAGCGTCTGTTCGAGTGGTTCGCCGACATCCCGGCGCAGGTCTGGGGCGTGGTGGGTCTGGCGCTCGTCGTGCTGGTGCTGCTGGGCGGCTTCCTCCGCTGGTGCGCCGTGAACCGCGAGGCGCGCGCGGCCACGACCTCGTCTCCCCAGTGAGGGGGCGTCAGCGGGCGGCCAGCCAGGGGCCCAGCGCGCCCGAGATGGCGATGACATACAAGAGGCCCACGGCGATGCGCTGCACCGTGGCCACCTCCCAGCGCGCGCTGACGCGCATCCCAATGCGGGCCCCCACCCACAGGCAGGGCGTGAGCACGAGCCCCAGCCCGAACGCGAGCAGCACCGACCACCCGAAGCGCAGCCCGAGGGTGATGACCATGACCGGGACGATCAGGGCGAACTGGCTCCACAGGAACGCGCGGTAGCGGTCGATGCTGTAGCGGTGGGCCAGCGCGTACAACACGAGCGGCGGACCCCCCATGCCCGCGAGCCCCGCGAGCGTGCCGCTGACGCTCCCCGCGATGACGGTCCAGATGCGCGGCAAGCTGTCGCGCGGCACCGGGCGCCAGAACTGGCGCACGGCCAGCACCGTGAACAGCAGCGCGCCCACGCCCTGCTTCACGCGCGCCGGGCCTGCGTCCTCGAGCAGCTGCATGCCCATCATGCCGACCGGCACGAACAGGGCCTGGATGAGCGCCATGGCGCTGGCTTCGCGCCAGGCCACTTCGCGGTGCACGGTGCGGAGGCCGATCAGCAGCTGTACGAGGCCCGCACCCACCGCGAGCGCCACCGCGTCCGACAGCGGGAACCCGAGGTAGAGCAGCAGCGGCACCGAGAAGAGGCCCATGCCGAAGCCCGCGATGGTCTGCACGAACGAGCCGCCCACCACGATGAGGGCGGCTCCGACGATCTGCGTGGGGGTCATGGCGTGCCGCCCGGCGGGAAGTACCAGATGGGGCTGCTCCAGGCGCGCTCCTGGATGGCGGGCTGCACCGTGCGCGGGTCGCAGCAGCGGTGGGCCGCGTTGCCGGGGGTGCAGCGCACGTCGACGCAGGACTCGGGGTGCAGGCCCACCTCGGGCGCGCAGCAGGCCACGTCGATCGGTCGGGTGCCGGCGCAGTCGTAGTGCTCACGCACGCAGATCTGCGTCGTCCAGCGGCAGGTGGGGACCTCCATCACCCGCACGTAGTAGTACGCAGGCTCGTCCGGGTCGAACGAGGGGTCGGTGAACGTCGCGCACAGCTCATCGTCGCCCGCGTCGCTGGGCTCGCAGGTGCTCATGTCGAGGTCACGGCCCGTGTCTCGGGAGCCGTACACGTCGAACACCTCCACGCGCGGCGTTCCGTCGGGCGCGAGCGTGCCCTTGATGACCTGCACGCGCTGCAGCCGCGCGCCCTGGGGGTCACGCAGCGCGCTGATCGCCAAGGTGGGCGCACGCACGCCCGCGGGGGCGGGACCCAGCTCGCCGCCCATGGACACGCCCGTCGCGTAGGCGTGGCTCACGCGATCGGGGCGCTCGCACCAGGCGTCCCCCAGCTCCCAGCCGGCGAAGACACGCACGGCCATGCGCGGGCCGCTGGTGGCGTAGGTCTCGCGCCGACGCAGCGCGCCGAAGATGCCCTCCCGGCTGTTCTCCTCCGCCCACACCGCGGCGAGGCCGCCTCCGCCGAAGTAGATCACGTCTGGGAACGCGGCGTCCTCGCTCTGTGCGTCGGCGCCCTCGCCCGCGCCACCGCCCCCCAGGAAGGCGTCTTCGTCGACGGCCCCCGCGAGCCCCAGGTGCGTGTCGGTGCTGGCGATGAAGCCGAGCGGGAAGGGGTTCTCGCCCAGCTCGCGGCGCACCTGGAGGCCGGTGGCGAGCGCGTACCTCACGAACGACTCCGGGCGGATGTTGCTCGGCCGGTCGCGCGCGGCCGAGGCCAGGTCCCCGTAGGGCAGCACCTCGAAGCCGCAGTCCTCGTCGCCGGTCAGCCCGCCTGGGACGCACTCGCTCGCGCCCTTGTGCTGGTAGATCTCCACCAGCGGCTCCATGTAGCCCCGGCGTCGCGCGTGCTCCACCGAGAAGCGCTGCGCGCCGTTCTCCCACGGCGCGAACATGATCCCGGCGCTCAGGTTGCTGTTGTGCGGGATGGCGAGCACGTCGCAGCCCTCGCCGGTGCGCAGGCACTCGCGCTCGAGCCTCCGCCACAGCGCCTCGACGCTGCTGGCGCGCACGTAGTCCGCGGGCAGCGCGGGCACGATGTTGTTGCGGAAGATGACGTTGCGGTGGAGGTTCGCCGCCACGCGGATGGAGACGCTCGGGGTCGCTGACCACTCGTAGGCGTGCAGCGTGGTGAAGCCGCAGTCGCTCGACTTGTCGTACGCGCTCTCGGTCGCGTCCTGCAGGTCCACCCACACGGACGCCTGATACTGCATGCACGTCGCCGCGCCCCAGCCGCACAGGAACGGGTCGCGCACCAGGCTGCCGCTGCCCGTGAGAAAGCTGTGCAGCATGATGAACGCGCTGCGCTCGCGGTTGCGGAAGGCACGACAGCCGCGGCGGTCGTAGGCTGGGCCGGAGCGATCCGAGCACGCCCCCACCACGCCGAGGAACTCCGCGTGATCCGTGACCGCGGCGAAGTCGAGGGGGCGCCGCAGCTGGGCGATGCGCGTCGCGCGATCGCCGTCGTAGGGCCCGATGCCGACGGCCTCGCCACGCGCGAAGCGGTACGCGTCGGTGGGCGTCAGCCGCGTGCCCTGCATGTTCGCGTCGAGGGAGAGCTGCGTGTGCACGTGCAGGTCACCGAAGAACACCTGCCGCTCGGGGTCGAAGTGCGCGCAGCGTCCGAGGGTCTCGACCGTGTGCGGCACGGCGGGCGCGCGTACCTTCAGCGCGGCCTCGGACATGGAGGTCCGCGATGGCGTCCGCCCGCACGCGGCCAGGGTCAGCAGCACCAGCGTGGTCGCTCGAACGGACGCAGGCAGGCGTGTGCGGAGGTGCGGCATCGCGGCGCCGCGGAGTATGGCAAGCGCCAAGGCAACCCCCAAACGGAACCCTCGTGTTCGCGTCGTCCGCGCGTTGCGGGCGGAACCACGTCCGTTTTGGGGCGTTGCGGTGCCCTTCGTCGCGTAGGGTTCCTGCGTCGCACCGGGGCCCTTCGTGGCGCGGCGGTGCGCGGGACGGCTCGCGTGGGTTGCTCGCGCGGAGTGGCGCTGCCAGCCTCCGGCGCATGCTCGCTGCGCTCACGGATCTGTTCGGCGTCGTCGCGCCCGTGTTCGTGATCGCGGCGATCGGCTACGGGTGGGTCAAGGCCGGGGGCGCGTTCGACCACGCGGCCACGTCGCGCCTGGTGCTCCAGCTGGGCGTACCGGCCATGGTGTTTCACAGCCTGGTGCGGCTGACGGTCCCGGCCGACGTGCTGCTGCGCATGGCGGGGCTTGCGACCGCGGCCATGCTCGGCTTCGCCGTGCTGGGCTACGCGCTGCTTCGGGCGCTGCGGCTCCCGGCCCACACCTACCTTGGTCCGCTGGTGTTCTCCAACTCGGGCAACGTGGGTCTCCCCGTGTGCCTCTTCGCGTTCGGCGACCAGGGCCTGGCGCTCGCCATGGCCTACTTCGCGGTGAGCTCCACGGCGCACGTGGTGCTGGGCGGGCCGCTGTTCGCCGGGCAGTTCTCGTGGCGTCCGCTGGTGCAGTCCCCGCTCACGTGGACGGTGGTCGTCACGGTGCTGCTGCTCTGGCTGCGCGTGCCCATCCCTCTCTGGGTGCTCGCCAGCACCAAGCTCCTGGGCGACTTCGCCATCCCGCTCATGCTGCTCACGCTGGGGGCGTCGCTCTCCACCATGCACGCCGCCAACGTGGGGCGCGCGCTGCGGCTGTCCTTCGCGCGCATCGCGATCGGCGCGGGTGTGGCGTTCGCGCTGTGCGCGGTGTTCGAGATCCGTGGGCTCACCCGACAGGTGCTGGTGATGGAGTCGGCCATGCCCGTGGGCGTGCTCAACTACCTCTTCGCGCAGCGCTACGGCCGGGCCCCTGGGCAGCTGGCGAGCATCGTGCTCATCAGCACGCTGATGGCGATGGTGACCATCCCTGCGCTGCTCTACGTCGTGCGCTGAGCGCGCGCCGCAGGTGGTTTGTCGATCCGGGCGCGGGTGTCGAACGCGGTTGCTCGGCAGCTTGTACTGGCCGACGCGGATGTTGAAGTCGCGGATCTGCCGGAACTCGAAGTAGAGGTCGATTCACCCGTCACGCTTCTCACCCCACGCTGTATCTCCAGCGTGGCGTCGGGCTCGACGTTCGGCTCTTCCCGACGGCGGCTGGCGGTCGCCGCCCGCTCGCTGGCGGACCGCAGCGAGAGCGCGTGGCAGCGGTCGGTAAATGGGCCTCCACGCCCCGGATCGCCGCGCGCACCATCGCGGACGGTGTCGTTCTCGGCCCGCGCGGCGCCCTCGGGCGCGTCAACACACGAGTATCGGCCCCGTGACCCGACCACCGGGCCCCTGCACCAGCTCTTGCGCGAAAGCCTCTCGTCCTACTTCGCCTCGCGCGAGGCTCGCCCGCCGCCGGCCTTCGTGGCCAAGGCCCTGCGCGGCTATCTGCGCTGCGGCGTGCTCGTCCATGGTTTTGCGCGCTTTCGCTGCGACGACTGCGCGCAGAGTCGGCTGGTGGCCCTCAGCTGCAAACAACGGGCCTTCTGCCCGCGTTGCATTGGCCGCCGCATGGCCGATCAAGCCAGGCACCTGGTGCAGCACGTGCTCCCACCGGTACGCACCCGGCAGTGGGTGCTCTCGTTTCCGCACGAGCTCCGCTGGCACATGGCCTTCGACCACGACCTCACCCTGGCCGTCTGGCGCGTCGCCCGGCGGGCAATCGACGCGTTCTACAAGGCCCGCGCCCGCCGCGTGGGCCCACCCGGCCACAACGACGACGCCCAGTCCGGCAGCATCATGGCCATCCAGCGCTTTGGCGGCGCCCTGAACCTCAACGTCCACTTTCACGCCGTGTACCTGGATGGCGCCTTCGTCGAACGCAGCGACGGAACCCTGCGCTTCTTGGAAGCGCTCCCACCCACGGCGAGCGAGCTCGAGGCGCTGGTGGCCGACATCAAGGCGCGCGTCACGCGCTTGGTCCAGCAGCGCGGCCTGGCTGAGCCTGAAAACGACCACGCGCGCACCCTCCTGCTCCCGGGGATGGGCGAGCTCTACAGCGACGGGGTGCTCAACCGGGGCGCCTGGCGCGTGCGCACCCACGACCCCCGCGGCCCCAACGCGTTCATGCGCCGAAAGGCCCATGAAGAAGGCTTCGACCTCGACGCTCACGTCACGGTCCGTCCCGGCGCCCGCGCCGAGCTCGAGCGCCTGGTCCGCTACATCCTTCGGCCGCCGCTCAAAGAAGAACGCCTCACCCTGCACGCCGACAGCGTCGTCCTCGAGCTCAAGACCCCCTGGCGCGACGGCACCACCCACATCCGCATGAGCCGCGCGAGGTTCATCGACCGCCTCGCCGCCCTGGTCCCCCCGCCCGCCGCCAACACCCTCCTGTACGGCGGCATCCTCGCCGCAAACGCGCGCCTGCGCCCCCACGCCGTGAGCTATCAGCGCCCCGGCGTCACCGTCACCAAGCGCGCGCGGAAGACCGCGTCCGCCCTGCGCCCGCGCAACACCGCCTGGGCCGAGCTGATGCGCCATAGCTTCGGCTTGGACGTCCTCGCCTGCCCCCACTGCGGCGGCCGCATGCGACACGTCGCCACGGTCCTCAGCGCCACCGGCATCCGCGCCATCCTCCAACATCAAGGTCACCCCCTGCCCGACCCCCGCGCCGGACCGTCCCCGCCGACCCCGGGCGACATCGTCTTCGAACCCGACGAAGCCACCCAGCTCGACCTGTTCCAAGACGAGTACTCCCAGGACGCATCCGACCATCCCTGGTGAGCGCCCACGGCACCCTCGCCAGGCATCCCTCCGTCCGAAGCGCCGAATTCAGCCCCGGACTACCCCTTGGAGCCCCTCTTTGGCACCCTGCAGCGTGCCAAAGAGGTTCATGCGCGCTGAGCCACAGCGTGCTGCGCAGAATTTACATTATGTAAACAATTTCCCTACGTCGAATTCTGGTCCAGGATGGGGTTCATGCTTCCTATGGGC